>JAQGIW010000216.1 GCA_028290905.1 Caulobacteraceae bacterium
ACTCCCCGCCAGCGCCCCGCGCGCTCCCCAGAACCTCCTCGCCAGCGCCGCGGTGACGCCCCTGGCACTCCCCGGCCTCCTCCACACGCCAGCCTCTCCTCATGGGCTTGCGCTGATGGTGCGACAGGCCATATGACTACAGTAGTCACCACAAGGGCGTCACCATGCGCGAAATCCAACTCCGGGAAGCGAAGGCGCGCCTGTCCGCCGTCGTCGACGCCGCCCTGCGCGGCGAGCCGGCGGTGATTACCCGGCACGGCAAGCGTGAGGCCGTCGTTTTGAGCTTCAAGGACTGGGAGCGGCTCTCGCAGGCGCCGTCGTTCGGCCGTTTGCTGATGGCCGCGCCGATCGCGCCGGACGACCTGCCGGCGCGCGACCAGAGCCCGCCCCGCGCCGCCGACTTCTAGCCGCTTGTACCTGATAGGCACCAACATCATCTCGGCAGGCCCGCCTGCCCGGATCGCCTCGGCCGCTTTGATCGACTGGATGGACGCCCATTCCTCGGCGCTGTGGCTGTCGGCCGTGACAGTGACGGAGATCGAGGACGGCATCGCCAGGCTGCGGCGCGAAGGCGCCACGCGCCGGAGCGCGGACCTGGCGGCGTGGTGGGACGCGGTCCTGCACCTCTACGGCGAACGCGTCCTGCCGCTGGACACCGCCACCGCCCGGATCGCCGGCGCCTTGTCGGACCGCGCGCGCGGCCAGGGTCGGGCGCCTGGATTGGCCGACCTGATCATCGCGGCGACGGCGCAGCGCCACGGCCTGACCATCCTGTCGCGCAACCTCAAGCATTTCACGCCGCTTGGCGTGCGCGCGCTCGATCCGTTCGCCGCGCTGCCTCCAGCCTGAATCTCGTTCCCTGGTCTGTTGACTTCGTCGATTGCAATATGCGATAATCTCCTTGGTCATTCTCATCGTGAGGTCATCGGGGTCGCGGAATGGCGGCGCCGATTCTGCAATGCACCTTCTCGCGGCTGCAAGGCCGTCGCGGAGGGCGCGGGCAGGCACCCCCCGAGTTGAGAGGGCTGCTCCGATCGCTCGAAGAACAGGCGGCCGAGGGGTTCCTGGAGAAAGGAAGCAAACACAAACGCTTATTGGGAAGCCCGCTCCGCCGGATTATGTGTTCAGCCCTGAAAACCTGCCCGGAACCTGCCTGACGCCTGCCCGGAACCCGCCGGACGCTGCCGGGCGCCTGCCCGCGACCTTCCCGTGAGGCGCCGCGAGGCTGCCGAACGGCGCCCGGAAGCAGCCGCGGACCTGCCGAGACCTGCCCGAGGTCCCACCGCACAGCCTCCGACGCTTGACGAAACCCTCGTCCCGGTCTCCGCTCCGGCCAACCGCCGCTCGCCCGGCGAGACCAGGGAGAACAGGCCATGACCGAGACCCAGACCGCCAATGAGGCCGAGACCCCCGCCGAAACCCCCGACTGGGCCTCCGTCGCCGACCAGCTGGAGTCGCTGCTCAAGCTCCGCTCCATCCCCTTCGCCATGAAGCTCTACGAGCGCCGGGCGGACATGGAGGCGATCCCGCGCATCCGCCGGCCGGGGGCCATCCACACCCTCGACCAGGTGGTGGGCCAGGCCTCGCGCCTGGGCTGGACGGTGGGAGTGACGGCCGAGGACCTGGTGGGCGCGCAGTGCCGGGCGGTCGTGGGCCTGGGCGCCGCCAAGACCGAAGAGTGGTATTCCGGCAAACACATGACCGGCGTGTGGTTCTCGACGCTGGAGGACGCCGGCGCCCACCAGAACGCCATGAACTGCGTCCCCGACGGCCGCTACGAGGCCCTGGCCGTGGGGCCGCTGGCCTCGGGGCGGCTGGGCACGCCGGACATCGCGCTCTTCTACGCGACGCCGGGCGCGATGATCTATTTCATCAACGGCCTGCAGTGGTCGGGCTACAAGCGCTTCGACTTCAGCGTGGTCGGCGAGAGCGCCTGCGCCGACAGCTGGGGGAGGGCGCTCACCACCCGCCAGCCCAGCCTCTCCATCCCCTGCTTCGCCGAGCGCCGCTACGGCGGGGTGCTCGACGACGAGATGCTGATGGCGGCGCCGCCCGAGTATCTGGTCACCGCCATCGCCGGCATGAAGGCGCTCGGCAAGAACGGCTTCCGCTACCCGTTCCCGCAGTATGGCGTGCAGCAGGACGTCCGCGCCGGGATGGCTGTCAGCTACGCCAAGACCTGACAGGACTATCCCGACGCCCAGGTCGCCCGCTAAGGTCGCGGGAAGAACCATGAGGGAGAGAAGAGCCATGCTGAGCTGGCAGGTGGGCGCGGTGAAGATCACCCGCGTCGTCGAACTGGAGATGCCGGTCGTCTACAGCGCCGAGCGCCCGTTCCTGGCCCAGGCGACGCCGGAGGCGCTGCGCAAGATGCCGTGGCTCTATCCCAATTTCGTCGACGAGGAGGACCGCATGCGGCTCTCCATCCACGCCCTGCTGGTCGAGGCGCCCGGCCTGCGCCTGGTGGTCGATACCTGCGTCGGCAACGACAAGGTGCGCCCGAGCCTGATCGGCAAGAAGCCGCTCTCCACCAACTTCCTGCAGCAGATGGCCGACCTGGGGTGGACGCGCGATAGCGTCGACACCGTGGTCTGCACCCACCTGCACGTCGACCACGTCGGCTGGAACACCATGCTGGAGGACGGCAAGTGGGTCCCGACCTTCCCCAAGGCCCGCTACCTGATGGGCCGGACCGAGCTGGACCACTGGCGCGGCGAGAAGGACGACAAGGACACCCAGGAGATCCTCGCCGACTCCGTGCAGCCGATCCTCGACGCGGGCCTCGCCGAATTGGTGGACATGGACCATCGGATATCGCCCGAGATCCGCCTGACGCCGACCCCCGGCCACACCCCCGGCCACGTCAGCGTGATGATCGAGTCCGAGGGCCAGACCGCCGTGATCACCGGCGACATGACCCACCACCCCTGCCAGATGGCCCACCCCGACTGGTCGCCTCCCTTCGACAGCGACCCCAACGCGGCGGCGACCATGCGCCGGCGGATGTTCGCGGAGTGGGCCGACCGGCCGATCCTGGTCATCGGCACCCACTACGCCGGCCCCACCGCCGGCCACGTCAGGACCGACGGCGAGGCGTTCCGGTTCGACGCCTAGCCAGGGGTGATTGACTTGACCCAGGACACACCCCGGCTGAAGCCCCTGTTCCGAACCGCGAGGTTCGAGGGGCGGGACGACCGCGTCATAGCGCGGTTCGACATGACCCTGGAGAACCCGGTCGAGGCGGTGTGGGCGGCGCTCACCGAGGCGGCGCGCTTCCCCGACTGGCTGGCGCCCGGCGAGATCGATCCGCGGCCGGGTGGGGCGGTGAAGCTGAACTTCGTCGACAGCGGGATCGTGATCGACAGCACGATCTCGGACTTCGAGCCGCTGCGCGTGCTGGAATATTCCTGGAGCCGTCCCGGCGAGCCGGAGCGGCCGATCCGCTTCGAGCTGGAGCGGGTGGGCGCGACCACCGAGCTCGTCCTGACGATCGGCGTGCCGGCCTCGGAGGACGCCGCCCGCGCCGCCGCCGGCTGGGCCGCCCACCTGGAGATGCTCGCCGCCGCCCTGGCCGGCGCGCCGATCAAATTCCCGTTCGAGGTCTTCAAGGCCGCCCGCGAAGATTACCGCGCGAGAGTAGGCTGCCTTCAGGCGAAACCCGATCAGGCCTCCTGAACGGTCGCCTTCTCCGCCTGCGCCAGCGGATTGGCGATCGCCGCGCCGGAAAACGCTGGGGAGCCGGGGCGGGATGATAGGTTTTCTGAACGGAGGCCGACCTTTACGCCTCTTGCGCTTCTCGGGCGCAAAGTTAGTTGAACCGGGTCCCAGCCGTACGAGAGGCCCCATGACCGATCTCTTTTCGCCCCTGACGCTTGCCCGTGGGCCGGCGTGGCGCAACCGCTTCATGCTGGCGCCGCTGACCAACCTCCAGAGCCATGCCGACGGGACGCTCTCGGACGACGAGTTCAACTGGCTGACCCACCGGGCCACGGGCGGCTTTGGGCTGGTGATGACGTGCGCGGCGCACGTGCAGGCGGCGGGGCAGGGGTTTCCGGGCCAGCTGGGGGTGTTCTCCGACGACCACCTCCCCGGCCTGAGCCGCCTGGCCGCCGAGATCCGCGCCCGGGGTGCGGTGTCCTCGGTGCAGCTGCACCACGCCGGCATCCGCTCCCCCGCCGCCCTGATCGGCGAGGCGCCGCACGGCCCGTCGGAGGACGCCGAGACGGGGGCCCGCGCTCTCGCCCTCGCCGAGGTCGAGGCCCTGAGGGAGGACTTCATCGCCGCCGCGGTGCGCGCCGATAGGGCCGGCTTCGATGGCGTCGAGCTGCACGGCGCCCACGGCTACATCCTCTGCGCCTTCCTGAGCCCGGAAACCAACCGCCGGGACGACCGCTACGGCGGCACGGCGGAGAACCGCGCCCGTCTCGTCTGGGAGATCATCGACGGCGTGCGCGCCCGAACCCGACCCGATTTCCAGCTCGGACTGCGGTTGTCCCCCGAGCGCTTCGGCCTGCGCTTCGCCGAGCAGCGCGAACTCGCCCGCCAGCTGTTGTCCTCAGGCAAGCTCGACTATCTCGACATGTCGCTGTGGGACGTCTTCAAGGCGCCGACGGAGCCCGAGTTCGCGGGGCGGCCCCTGATCGACTGGTTCGCCGACCTGCCGCGCGGCGAGACCCGGCTGGGCGTCGCCGGCAAGCTGACGGGCGGCGCCGATCTCCGCCGGGTGCTGGAGCATGGCGCGGACTTCCCGATCCTCGGCCGCGCCGCCATCCTGCATCACGATTTCCCGCGGCGGGCGGCCGGCGATGCGGACTTCCGCTCCGTCTCCCTGCCGGTGACCCGCGCGTGGCTGCGCAACGAGCGCCTGGGCCCCGCCTTCGTGGAGTACATGAACGGCTGGAAGGGCTTCGTCGCCCAGGAGGAAGCCGAGACGGTGGACGCCTGAGACCTCTACCTCACCGCAATCAAAAAGGGCCGCCTTGGGGGGCGGCCCTTTCCGCTCGTCCGATGCAGCCTTGGATCAGGCCGCGGCGACCGCGCGGCGCGTCTGGCGACGCAGGGCGCCGCCGATTCCGCCCATGCCAAACAGCATCAGAGCCCAGGTGACCGGCTCGGGGACGTTCGACGAGGTGACCGTATTGGTGAAGATGAACGTGTCATCGAAGTAGTTGTAGTCACTGTTGGGGAACCGGAGGTCCTCAAAGCCGACGTAGGTGCCGGCGGGGCTGCCGGCATAGACTTGGTTCGCAGTGGCGTTGGTCGAATAGACGTGGTTGCCGTTGCCGCCGTTCAGGGCGGGATTGGAGTACCACGTGTCGCCGGTGGTAAAGACATAGTCGACGAAGGTGATGACGTCGCCGGCCGTCACGGAGCCCAGGTCAAGGCTGTCACCGACCGCCGAGGTATGGTCGTCCAGGCCAACGACGCCAGTGGAGACGCCGTTCACGAGCATACCGACCTGTTCGTCGTAAGACGCGCCCGAGCCGGCGAAATAGGCGATGATGTCGCCGGTCGACGCCGCCGTGAAGGTGTAGATCACCGGGTTGGGGACGCCCGGAGTCGGATAGGGGATGGGACCTGCGAGTGCGGCGCTCGCCGCCGACATCGACAAAAGCACTGCGGCTCCAGCGAGGGCTCTGAAAAGTCTCATGAGATTTTACTCCTTGCACCGAGGCCGACTGCCGCCGGAACGGCGAAAGTGTTAACTTTGAGACGCTATTTGGTCAACCTTTAAGTTGTTTCGTCATCAATTCGTCAGATTTCAAAGCTGACGCGCAGGCGCGCCGCTTGAAAAGCGGGCCCTAGCCTTCGGCCACGAATGTGTTCTCGATCGCGCCCAGCCGGTCGATCTCGATCCGCACCTTGTCGCCGGCCTTGAGCGGCCGGGGCGGCTTCATGGCGGCGCCGACGCCGCCGGGCGTGCCGGTGTAGATCACGTCCCCCGGCTCGAGGGTCATCACCTGGGAGAGCTCGGCCAGCTGGTCCCAGACGTTGAACACCAGGTGCCGCGTGTTGGAGTCCTGGCGTGTTTCGCCGTTGACGATCCCGCGGATGCCCAGGACGTGGGGGTCGCCGACCTCGTCGGCGGTGGTGATCCACGGGCCGAAGGGAGCGTGGGTGTCGAAGCTCTTGCCCAGCACCCACTGCGCGGTCCGGTTCTGCCAAAACCGCTCCGAAACGTCGTTCCCGACGCAGAAGCCGAACACGGCGGCCGGCGCCGCGTCGCGCGTGAAGTGCCGCCCGCGCGCGCCCACGATGGTGACAAGCTCGGCCTCATAGTCGACGAAGCGGGAGACGCGGGGAATGTCGACCGGGTCGAAGGGCCCCGTGACGGCGTTAATCCCCTTGGAGAACCAGATCTGGTGCGCCGGCGTCGCGGCGCCGGTTTCGGCGATGTGGTCGGCGTAGTTGAGCCCGATGGCCATGATTTTCCCGGGGCGCGGGATCGGGGCCAGCAGGTGGACATCCGACAACGGGAGGGTCTCGGCCGCGGCGCCGGCCAGCCGCCGCGCCTCGTCCCCGATCGCGCCCCAGCGGGCGATGAGGTCGATCATGTCGCGGGCGAGGGCGCCCAGGGGAACGATGCGCTCGCCTTCGATGACGGCCCCGAGCTCGTTGCGGCCCTGATCGTGTGGGCCGGGGCCCCGGCGGAAAGTCGCGAGTTTCATGGTTTTCCCCTATCGAACCTTGCGGAAGCAGGCGCGGACCTCGCCGACGTACAGTTCGGGCTGCTCCCAGGCCGCGAAATGGCCGCCGCGGTCCAGCTCGCCCCAATGGATGATGTTGCTCATCACCCGCTCGGCCCAGCGGCGCGAGGCGCGGAAGATCTCCTTGGGGTAGATGCTCACCCCTACCGGCAGATCCAGCTTCACCGACCCGAAGCTGCCGAAGCTCTCCCAATAGAGCCTGGCCGACGAGGCGCCGGTCCCCGGCAGCCAGTAGAGCATGATGTTGTCGAGCATCTCGTCGCGGGTGAGCACGTCCTCGGGCGCGCCCTTGTTGTCGGTCCAGGCCCACAGCTTCTCATAGACCCAGGCGGCCTGGGCGGCGGGGGAGTCGACGAGGCCATAGCCCACCGACTGCGGCCGGGTGGACTGCTGCTTGGAATAGCCGCTGTCCTTCTCCTGGTAGTAGGTCAGGCCCGCGAGGTAGCCCTTCTCCTGCTCCGTGAGGTCCGTGCGCTGGTCGGCCTCCGGAAACACCAGCGGCATGTTCACGTGGATCGCCGCGCAGCCGGGCGGCCGGATGACGCCGATGGTTGTGGTGACCGCCGATCCCCAGTCGCCGCCCTGGGCGACCCAGCGATCGTAGCCCAGGCGTTCCATCAGCTTGATCCAGGTCTGGGCGATCTTCGGCACGCCCCAGCCGGTGGTCGACGGCTTGTCGGAGAAGCCGTAGCCCGGCAGCGACGGGGCGATCACGTGGAAGGCGTCCGACGCCTGACCGCCGTGGGCGGTGGGATCGGTGAGCGGGCCGAACACCTTCATGAACTCCATCACCGAGCCCGGCCAGCCGTGGGTGATCAGCAGCGGCAGGGCGCCCTCGTGCTTGGAGCGGACGTGCAGGAAATGGACGCCAAGGCCGTCGATCTCGGTCTTGAACTGGCCGAGGGCGTTCAGCCGCGCCTCGGCGCGTCGCCAGTCGTAGCCGTCGCGCCAGTGGGCGCACAGGGCCTGCACCCGGGCCAGGGGCGATCCCTGGGTCCAGTCGTCGACGGTTTCCTTGTCCGGCCACCGGGTCTGATCCAGGCGGCGGTTCAGCTCGTCGAGCTCCGCCTGCGGCACGGCCAGGGTGAAGGGGGTGACGGCGTCGCTCATCGATTCATCCTCGAAATGAGTGGTGAAGCCCGGTGATCGTTGGTTCTGACGTCGCCTCAGGCATTGGGCAAGGGGCTACAGGCCACGGGGCGCCGGGCAAACACGGTTCCACCGCCCGCCCCGCCGCGCTAGAAGCTCCGCGAAACCCGGCCCCTCGAGGAGGCCGGGACGAACAGGGCTTCAGGCGAGGACAGAATGAGCGTCACCATCACCTTCGGCGATCGGACCGATGAGCGGGCGGCGGTCGCCGAGCGGGCGGCGCGGGCCGCAAGCGGGCTGGCGGCGGCGGGGGTGAACCCGGGCGACGTCACCGCCCTGATGCTGCGGAACGACTTTCCGTTTCTCGAAGCCACGATCGCGTCGGGCCTGGTGGGCGCCTACGTCACCCCGGTCAACTGGCACAACACCGCCGAGGAAGCGGGATACGTCCTGGCCGACTGCGGGGCCAAGGTGGTGGTGATCCACAGCGATCTGTTGCGTCGGCTGGGCGAGGCCATGCCGCGGGAGGCGCTGGTGCTGCAGGTGGCGACGCCGCCGGAGATCGTCCGCGACTACGGCCTCGATCCGGCCGACGCCGCCCCTGTCCCAGGGGTGAAGCTGTGGCGCGAGTGGCTGGCCGGGTTTCCGCCGCGCGCCGACGCCGGCATCCCGGCCCCGGGCTCGATGATCTACACCTCTGGCACCACCGGCCGACCCAAGGGAGTGCGCCGCCAGCCGCCCCGCCCGGAACAGGTCGCCGGGACACAGGACATGCTCAACGCCGTCTGCGGTTTCGAGCCCTGGCTCGACCGGCCGGAGGAGATGCGCGTGCTGCTCTCCGGCCCGATCTACCACTCCACGCCCAACGCCTGGCTCGGGACCTTCTTCAACCTGGGGGCCAACATCTTCGTGGCCGCCAAGTTCGACCCGGAACAGATGCTGGCCAATGTCGAACGCCACCGGATCACCCACCTGCTGGCGGTGCCGACGATGTTCGTGCGGCTGCTCAAGCTGCCCGAGGCGGTGCGCAACAGGTACGACATCTCCAGCCTGAAGTTCGTCATGCACGGCGCCGCGCCCTGCCCTGTGCACGTCAAGCGCGCCATGATCGACTGGTGGGGACCGGTGATCAGCGAACACTACGGCGGCACCGAAACGGGTGCGGTGACCTACCTCGACTCCGCCCAGTGGCTGGCCCACCCCGGCTCGGTGGGCAAGCCGCTCGACAGCGTCCGGCTGATGGTCCTGGGCGAGGACGGCCAGCAGATCGCCGCCGGCGGAACCGGTGAGATCGTCGCCTGGCACCGGCACTATCCGGACTTCACCTACCACGGCGACGACGCCAAGCGCGCCCGGGCCCAGAAGCAGGGACTGATGAGCCTTGGGGACGTCGGGTATCTCGACGAGGACGGCTTCGTCTATCTGTGCGGCCGGGCCTCGGACATGATCATTTCCGGCGGCGTGAACATCTACCCCGCCGAGATCGAGGCGGAGATCCTGAAGCTGCCGGGCGTGGCCGACTGCGCGGTGTTCGGCATTCCCGACGAGGAGTTCGGCGAGCAGGTCTGCGCGGTCATCCAGCCCCGACCCGGGGTGACGCTCGACGAGGACGACGTGCGCGCCGAGCTCCGGCAGACGCTCGCCGGCTACAAGACGCCCCGCAAAATCACCTTCAGCGACACCCTGCCGCGCGAGGATTCCGGCAAGATCTTCAAGCGCAAGCTGCGCGAACCCTACTGGGAGGGTGTCGGGCGTTCGATCTGACGCGAGGCGTCGCTGAGGACAAAGCCCTCGTACCCTTTGGCCGCGACGTCGTCGCACTTTTCGCGATAGGGCCCGACGCCGCCGATATAGGGCATGAACACCCGCGGCTTTCCGGGAATGTTGGCGCCCATGTACCAGGAGTTGGCCTGGGGGAAGAGTGTGGCGGCGGCGCTCTCGTTGACGTGCGCGACCCAGGCCTCCTGGGCGGGCGCCGCGGCCTCGATGACGCCCAGCCGCCGGTCCCGCATATGGCTCAGGCAGTCCGAGATCCAGTCGACGTGCTGCTCGATGGAGACGATCATGTTGGAGAGCACCGAGGGGCTGCTGGGGCCGGTGACCGTGAACAGGTTCGGAAAACCGGCGATCATCAGGCCCAGGTAGCTCTTGGGCCCTTCGGCCCAGAGATCGCGCAGGGCCAGGCCGCCGCGTCCGCGGACGTCGATCCGCAGGAGCGGGCCGGTCATGGCGTCGAAGCCGATGGCGTAGACGATGACGTCGAAATCGAACGCGCGCTCGCTGGTGCGCAGGCCGGTGGGCGTGATCGCCTCGATGGGCGTGGCCGCGGCGTCGACCAGGGTGACGTTCGGCCGGTTGAAGGTGGCGTAGTAGGCGGTGTCGACGCACAGCCGCTTGGTCCCGAACGGATAGGTCTTGGGCGTCAGGATGTCGGCGGTTCGAGGATCCTCGACGATCTCGCGGATCTTGTCGGCCACGAAGGCGGTGGCGGTGGCGTTGGCCTCGGGACTGGTCACCAGATCGCTGAAGGCGCCGCCGATGGCGAAGCCACCCCTCGCCCAACGCTCCTCGAAGACTCGGCGGCGCGTCGCCTCGTCGACCTCCAGGGCCGACAGCGGGTTGGGATCGGACGTCAGGAAACCCCCTTGGGAGGCGCGCTGACGGCGGCGGTACTCGGGCCGGTCGGCCTTCCAGGCGGCGATGGCGTCGGGGTCCAGCGGGCCGTTATGGGCCGGAACGCTGAAGTTGGGAGTACGCTGGAAGATGGTCAGGTGGGCCGCCTGCTCGGCGATGACCGGTATCGACTGGATCGCCGACGAGCCGGTACCGATGAGCCCCACGGTAAGGCCGGTGAAGTCGACGCCCCCGGGCGGCCATCGGCTGGTCTGGTAGGTCCGCCCGCGGAAACTCTCCCGACCCGGGAAGTCGGGTTCCTTGATCGCCGACAGGCAGCCGGTGGCCATCACGCAGAAGCGGGCCGAGACCGTGTCGCCGCGGTCGGTCGTCACCGTCCAGCGGTTCGCCGCTTCGTCGTAGCGGGCCGCGGTGACGCGGGTCTCGAACCGGATATCGCGCCGCAGGTCGAAGCGGTCGGCGACATGGTTGGCGTAGCGCAGCAGTTCAGGCTGGGTGGCGTAGCGCTCGCTCCACTGCCACTCGTCCTCCAGCTCGTCGGAGAACGAGTAGGAATATTCCTGGCTCTCGATATCGACCCGCGCGCCTGGATAGCGGTTCCAGTACCAGGTGCCCCCGACGCCGTCGCCGGTCTCGTAGACCCGCACGGAAAAGCCGAGGCCGCGCAGCTTGTGCAGCAGATACATCCCCGCGAAACCGGCGCCGACCACGACGACGTCCAGGTCCATGGCTCTTTCCTCCAAGGTTCGCCGCTTTGATGATGGGGTCCGCCATGCGATGCAAGGCCATCCATGCCAGGGCGACCGAAAGGAACCGCTGACCGGGGCGCTTCGGGCGCCAAGCTGGTCCCACCCCCCGGCGCCAAGCGCCGCGCGGGCGTGGTGGCCGCCGGGGCCGGCATTCTGATCATCGTCGCGGCGCTCGTCGCCGCGCCCCCTCTGTCGCGCCCAGTCGTCGAGCGGCTGGCCACCGCCTGGCTGCGCGCGCACGGGGCCGACGCCAGCGTCGAGGTCACCGCCCTTTCCGACACCGCCCTGACGGCGAGGGTGCGGCTCGGCGACCGCCGGGATCCGGACCTCACGATCGATCGCCTCGATGTGGTCTACACCCTCTCCGGTCCGTGGACCGGGCGCGGCCTGGACGTCACCCCCAGGGTGGTGCGTCTGGTCAGGCCCCGCCTCAGGGCGCGCCTGCGGAACGGGGCCCTTGATCTCGGCCAGCTGACGGGCCTCGTCGAGTGGGTGAGTCACAGGCCGCCGACGGGGCAGCCGCTGCCCGACATCACCATCGTCGACGGGCAGGCGCGGCTGGCCGCGCCGGGAGGGATACTGCTGGTGACCGGCGACGGCGCCTATTCGGATCGGCGAACGCTTGTCTTCACCGGCGGGCTGGCGCCTTTCCGCCAGGTCCTGCCCGGCGTGTCGGTTCTAGGGGATGGCGGCGTTCTGGAGGTCGTGCGCCAGGGTCCGCGCCTGATCGCCAAGGCGCAGCTCGGAGCCACCCGCCTGCGGAGGGGCTCCGACAACGCTCGCGTGGCCGCCCTGGCCGTCCAGTCCGAGCTTCCCTGGCCCGAGCGGCCGGACCGGCTCGCGGGGCCGGCCAGTCTTCGCCTCTCCGTCCAGGGACTGTCGGGGGTCTGGCGCGCGCACCGCCTGGCCGATGGCGCGTTCACCGCGGCCATCGACGGCGCGGTGGACGCAACCCCCGCTCGCCAGCGCCTGACCGGCGCCTTTTCCGCCGCGGCGCGAGCGTCGGAGGCCGAGGGATCCGGAGCCAGGGCCGCGGGTCTCATGGCCGGCGCCGCATTGCCGAGGGTGGAGCTCGTCCATGATGGACGCTCGCTCTCGGCCCGGAGCCAAGGAACCGTGACCTTGTCGGTCGACAGGATCGCGGTCCCCTACGGCGCCGTGTCCGGCCTCAAGGCCGCCGCGACGCTCTCGGACGGGACCCTGGCGCTCGACAAGGGGGCGTGGTCCGGCCACGCGACGCTCATCGGGCGTACGGCCGGCAGGGGAGGGGCGGCCGCGCCGCTCATCCGCAGGCTCGCGGGTGGATTACCTGTGGTCGGCGGCGCGCGGCCCTATGCGGGACCGCTCGGCGCCGCCCTGAAGGATGTCAGGATCTCGGCCCCGCGCTGGCGTCTGGAGGTCGACGGAGGCCGCGCGCGCTTGGCCCTCGCCGCGCCGGCGCGACTGGACGCCGCCTCGGGCGCCGCCCTGGTGCTGTCCGGACAGGGGACGCTCACCGCCTCGCGTGGCTGGCGCGCGGCGGGCGCGGGCGCCGTGGCGCTGTCGGGCGGGGGTCTGCCGAGCCTCTCGCTCCGGATGACCGACCTGGTGGCGACGCCGGGGAGCCTCCAGACCACCGTGCGGGGCCATGGCGCATTCGACACCGGCGCAGCCAGCAGGGCCGAGGCATCGGTCGATGGCCGGCTCGTCCTGGGGAAGGGGCGTCTTCGCCTCGATCTGCTGCAGTGCGCGCCACTGAAGGCCGAGCGGATCGCAGCCGGCGGCGCCGTGGCGCAGGATGTCTCATTGCGCGTCTGTCCCGCGGCCGGGCCGCTGGTCGAAGCGTCCGGCGCGCTGTGGCGCGCCCTCGGCCGCGTCGAGGGCCTGCGGGGCGATGACGCCGCCCACGCCGTGGGACTGCGCGA
>JAQGIW010000217.1 GCA_028290905.1 Caulobacteraceae bacterium
CGCGGTCATGATCGCGGGTGTGGCGGCCGGCTTCGCGGCTCTGTGGGCGCTCGGCGCTGGCGGCGCCTACGCCGCCGGGCGAGCCAGGGACGCCACCCACGGGGCCTGGCGGATCGGCCTCGCCAACCTCGCCGGCCCTGGCTCCGCCGCCCGCACCGCCGCGCCCGCCATCGGCCTGGGCGTCGCCCTGCTGTCGGCGGTGGTGTTGATCCAGTCCAGCCTGCTGGCCCAGGTGACGCGGGTCGCTCCGCGATCCGCTCCTTCTCTGGTGTTCTCCGGCCTGTCGGCCAGCCAGGGTCCCGCCTTCGACGCCGCGCTGGCGGCGGCCTTCGGCCGGCCGCTCACGCCGGAGACCTACTTGCGGGCGCCGTTCGCGTCCGGGCGGATCGTCGCCGTGCGCGGCGTTCTGGTGGATCGCGCTCGTATCGACGCGGGCGACCGCTGGGCCTACGACAACGACATCTCCCTCTCGGCCCTCGGGCCGGAGCCCTTCAAGTCGGGTGTGGTGGAGGGCCGCTGGTGGCCCCCTGACTACGCCGGGCCGCCGCTCGTCGCCGTCGTCGTGGACGCGGCCAAGGGGGCGTCGCTGAAGGTGGGCGACAGCATCACGCTGGAAGTGCTGGGCCGGCGGATCGACGCCCGCGTCGCCGCCCTGCGCAAGATCGACTTCGCCGGCTTCGGCGCCAACGTACCGCTGGTCGTCGACCCCGCCGCCCTCGCGGGGGCGGAGCTGCGCAATGTCGCCATCGCCCGCGCCACACCGGCCGAGGAACGCCGCGCCACCCTGGCTCTGGGTCGCCAGTTTCCCAACGTCAACGTCATCAGCGTTCGCGAGGCGCTGGCGGCGGCCGCCGATCTCTTCGACCGTCTCGCCCTGGCGATCCGCGGGGCGGCGGCGGTGGCGGCCCTCGCTGGCCTGTTCGTGCTCGCCGGCGCGATCGCCGCCCGGGCCCAGGCGCGGGCGCGCGAAGCCGCCATCCTCAAGGTGCTGGGCGCCTCGGCCGGCCAGATCCTGGGCGCCTACGCGGTCGAATACGGGGCGGTGGGCCTGATCGCCGGTCTCGCCGGGGTGGCCCTGGGCTACGCCGCCGCCTGGCCCGTTGTGGTGAAGGTCTTCGAGGCCGCCTGGAGTGTCGACTGGACAGGCGTCGCCGCCCTGGTCGCGGGGGCCGCCCTCCTGGCCGCCGCCGGCGGTCTCGTCGCGGCGCTGGCGGCCCTGTCCCGACGCCCCGCCCCAACCCTGCGATCCGACTGAGATCGCGGGCGCCCGGATGACACGGGGTTAATATGCCCTGGCCTTGCGCGGGAACGCGGCGAGGCCGATATTACGCACGACGCGTCCAATCGGGGACGCATGACACGAGGGTTTCTCTCGATGAGCGACTTCAATCGGGGTTTCGTCCGGCCGGAAACGGCCGTCGCCCCGGATATGGCCGTGGATGCGGGCCTGCGGGCCTTCATGCTCGGCGTCTACAACAAGGTGGCGCTCGGCCTGGTGCTGTCGGCGGCGCTGGCGTGGGTGACGGGCATGTACGCGCCCACCCGCGCCCTGCTGTTCCGCGTCGATGGCGCCGGTCACGTCGGCTACACCATACTCGGCCTGATCATCGCTTTCGCGCCGATCGGCGTTCTGTTGTTCCAGGGCTTCGCGCGGCGGCAGACGGCGCAGAGCGCGGCCTTTACCTACTGGGTGGTGGTATCCCTGATCGGGGCCTCCCTCGGCATGATTTTCCTGCTATATAGTGGCGTCGGCATCTTCCAGACGTTCCTGGTCACCGCCGCCGCCTTTGGGGGTCTTTCCCTGGTGGGCTACACCACCAAGCGAGACCTGACGGGCATGGGCAGCTTCCTGATCATGGGCGTCTGGGGCCTGATCTTCGCTTCCCTGGCTACCTTCTTCTTCCACTCCCCGGCCCTGGTGTTTGTCATCAACCTGCTGGGCGTCGGCATCTTCGCGGGCCTCATCGCCTACGACACCCAGCGCCTGAAGATGACCTACTATCAGTTGGGCGGCGATCAGGCGGCGTTGAGCGTGGCCACCAGCTACGGGGCCCTCAGCCTCTACCTGGACTTCATCAACCTGTTCCGCTTCCTGCTCTACTTCATGGGCGGCAGCCGCCGCTAAGGCTCACCCGCAAGAGAGACAGCCTCAAAAGCCTCGGCGACCCGCCGGGGCTTTTTTCTTGGCTCAGTCGATGACCGCGAACTTGGCGCGGTCGAAAAACTTCAGCACTTGGCCCAGTTCGTGCCCACGCCTGAGGACAAGGCCGCCGTGGGCCAGGATCGCCCAGACGCCCTGTCGCCGCGCAAGGGCGGGGCGCTTCTCGATTCTGTAGAGGGGGAATTCCGAGCTACGGCGGAACACCGAGAACACCGCGGCGTCCTTCAGCCCGTCGATGGCGTAGTCTCGCCAGTGGCCGGCGGAGACCATCCGGCCGTAGAGGCTGAGGAGTTGGTTCAGTTCGCGTCGCTCAAAAAAAACCGCCGCGGCGGGCGGTGGCGGGCGGGGGGTATGCGGAGCTGTTTCCATCACCATCGGCGAAGAGCCTAGAGCGTCATCACGGAAATTCGAAGCCCCAATTCGGGGTCAGGTGGGTGAAATCCGGGCGCTCATTAATCTCTTTAACATCTTCGCCCAATACCGCCCCTAATCCCGCATTCCGAGCCCGCAAATGACCTTTTTTTCGTCTTTCGGCCGCCGGCTTGGGCCCGTCTATAAGCAACATCGGCTGATCGGACGCCTGCGATCCAGATCCTGAACAGCCCCCCCAGCCCTCTGGGTCTTGGGTGACTGGTCGCCGTGCCTTGCTAGGCGAGGCCGCTCCCCGCGGTTGGCCCCTCCCACCGCGGGGAGCTCTTCTCTCTCCAGAATCTGTTCTTTGTCGAATACTAGGGCGTTCCCCGCCGAAGTGGGAGCTGGTTTGGCGATCAGCGAACGCCCCAGTGTATGAGTCTCGCGCAAATCATCGTCATCCAGGCGATTCCACCTGGATGGCGTTTGCGCTAGGGAGTCTTGCCATCCGCCGCGCCAAGCACCGGGCCGCCGCGGATACCCTGAACGATGACCACGGTGTTCAGTCCCTTTTCCTCAGCGTCTGGCGCCTTGTAGGTCTTCGGCCGGCCCGTCCAGGTCCCCAACCTGACGAGTTGGCGTACGACATTCTGATGGACCACGACCGCTCCCCGATTGTCGCCGGCTGTCACTTTCACGTCCTGCTCGTGAGGGTCGTAGCGCACCAGCCACACGTCGGCCGTGCCCTTGCCAGTCTCCGCCGGCCCCACCTTCACCCGCCGGCCGCTGAGAATCCGAATCTTCGGTTGACGTAGATGGCTATGTTCGGCTTTCCGGATCAGCGCCTCGACGCCGTCCGCGTCGTCTCCCGAGACCTGAGCGCTTCCATCCACCACCACCTGCGGGGTGTAGACGTCTCGCGGCCCCAGGCGCCGGCCATAGGCCCTCTGCCGAGCGGTGAATTCCGGCTGTGCGAAGGTGTCCTTCCAGCCCAGATAGTCCCAGTAGTCCACCGACCAGGTGAGGGCGATCACGCCCGGCCGACCGGCGATCTGGGCAATGAGCCGGTTGGCCTGCTTGCAGGAGGCGCAGCCCTGGGCGGTGAACAATTCCACCACCACAGGGCTCTTCGCCCAAGCGGTATCCGGGGCCGTGATCGCCTCGGGAACCACCCCCAAAGCCACGATCACCAGGAGACGCTCCAGCGCTTTCATCGCGCCGCAGATAAACGGACTTTGGTTCGGCGGGCGTTCACGAAACCGTGAGCGCTCAGGCCGCCGACTTCGCCAGATTCCGAAGGACGTAGTTGAGGACGCCGCCGTTGCGGAAATAGGCCAGTTCCGTCGCCGTATCGATCCGGCATCGCACCGGGAAACGGGCGATCTTGCCGTCCGTCGGACGGTACAGCTCAACCATCAACTGGCGGCGGGGATGAATGTCGTCCAGGTCGCGGATCGTGACGATCTCGTCACCGTTGAGGCCCAGGCGCTGCCAGCCTTCGGCGATGAACTGCAGCGGCAGCACTCCCATGCCGACCAGGTTCGAGCGGTGGATGCGCTCGAAGCTTTCGGCGATCACCGCCCGCACGCCGAGCAGCTTGACGCCCTTCGCCGCCCAGTCGCGGGACGAGCCGGTGCCGTATTCCTTGCCGGCGAACACCACCGTCCCGCGGCCCTCGGCCTTGTAGCGCATGGCGGCGTCGTAGATCGCCATCACCTCGCCCGAGGGGAAGTGCTTGGTGACGCCGCCCTCGATGTCGGGGGTCATCTTGTTGCGGATGCGGATGTTGGCGAAGGTGCCCCGCATCATCACCTCATGGTTGCCGCGGCGGGCGCCGTACGAGTTGAAGTCCGCCGCGCTGACCTGGTGCTGCAGCAGGTATTCACCGGCCGGCGAGGATATGCGGATATTGCCCGCCGGGCTGATGTGGTCGGTGGTGATGGAGTCGCCGAACATCGCCAGGATGCGAGCCTCGACGATATCGGTCACCGGCTCGGGGGTCATCGTCAGGCCCTCGAAATA
Source organism: Caulobacteraceae bacterium (assembly GCA_028290905.1). GTDB lineage: Bacteria > Pseudomonadota > Alphaproteobacteria > Caulobacterales > Caulobacteraceae > Acaudatibacter. The sequence goes on from JAQGIW010000217.1 coordinate 4,535, forward strand.
GGGCGGGTTCTGAACGTAGGTCGAACCCATCTCCCAGGCGTAGGTCTGGCCGCCGGCGACCTTGATCGCCTGCCAGTTCTTGTCGCCCTTGAACACGTTCGCGTAGCGTTCGGTGAACATGTCCGCCTTGACCACCTTGCGCTGCAGCTCGACGATCTGTTCGTTGGTGGGCCAGATGTCCTTCAGATACACGTCCTTGCCGCCCTTGCCCTGGCCGAGCGGCTCGGTGACCAGATCGATCGACATGTTGCCGGCCAGGGCGTAGGCGACCACCAGCGGCGGCGAGGCCAGGTAGTTGGCCCGGGTGTCCGGATTGACCCGTCCCTCGAAGTTGCGGTTGCCCGACAGCACGGAAACGGCGACCAGGTCTCCGTCCTGCACGGCCTTTGCGATCGGCTCCGCGAGCGGGCCGGAATTGCCGATGCAGGTGGTGCAGCCGTAGCCCACCAGGTTGAAGCCCAGGGCGTCCAGCGATTTGGTCAGCCCCGCCTCCTTCAGGTAGTCGGTGACCACCTGCGAGCCGGGGGCCAGGGAGGTCTTCACCCAGGGCTTGGTCTTGAGGCCCTTGGCGACCGCGTTCTTGGCCAGCAGGCCGGCGGCGATCAGTACGGTGGGGTTGGAGGTGTTGGTGCAGGAGGTGATGGCGGCGATCACCACGTCGCCATTGCCCAGGCCGTGGGATTCGCCCGAGACGGCTACGCGGGTCGCTGCCGTCTCCTCGGTCTTGCCGAATTCGCCGGTGAGCGCGGTGCGGAAGCTCGCGGCGGCGTCGGTCAGCAGCACCCGGTCCTGCGGCCGCTTGGGGCCGGCCAGGGAGGGGACCACGGCGGCGAGATCGAGCTCGAGGATATCGGAGAACACGGGGTGCTCGGCCCCCGGCTCGACCCACAGGCCCTGAGCCTTGGCATAGGCCTCCACCAGAGCGACGCGCTCGGCGGCGCGGCCGGTGGCGGTCAGGTAGTCGATCGTGGCGCGGGTGATGGGGAAGAAGCCGCAGGTGGCGCCGTATTCCGGGGCCATGTTGGCGATCGTGGCCTGGTCCTCCACCGTCAGGCTCTGCAGGCCCTCGCCGTAGTATTCCACGAACTTCCCGACCACGCCCTTCTTACGCAGCATCTGCGTGACGGTGAGCACCAGGTCGGTGGCCGTGGCGCCTTCCGGAAGGGCCCCGGTCATGTGGAAACCAATGACCTCGGGGATCAGCATCGGGATCGGCTGGCCCAGCATGGCCGCCTCGGCCTCGATGCCGCCCACGCCCCAGCCCAGCACCGAGAGGCCGTTGACCATGGTCGTGTGGCTGTCGGTGCCCACCACCGTGTCGGGATAGGCGACGGCGTCGCCGTCCACCTCGGCTGTCCACACGGTCTGGGCGAGGTTCTCGAGGTTCACCTGATGGCAGATGCCGGCCCCGGGGGGCACGACGCGGAAGTTGTTGAACGCCGACGATCCCCAGCGCAGGAAGCGGTAACGCTCGATGTTGCGCTCATACTCCTTGGCGACGTTTTCGGCGAAGCTCTTGGGCGTGCCGAAGAAATCCACCATTACCGAATGGTCGATGACCAGGTCGACGGGATTGAGCGGATTGATCTTCTCCGGATCGCCGCCCAGCTTGGCCAGGGCGTCGCGCATGGCTGCGAGGTCGACCACCGCGGGCACCCCGGTGAAGTCCTGCATCAGCACCCGGGCGGGGCGGAAGCTGATCTCATGCTGGGTGGCGCCCTTGTTCTCGATCCAGGCGCCGATCGCCTTCAGGTCTTCCTCTGTGACCGCTCCCCCGTCCTCGTTGCGCAAAAGGTTCTCCAGCAGCACCTTCATCGAGACCGGCAGACGCGAAATTCCCGTCAGCCCGGCTTCCTCGGCGGCCGGGAGGCTGTAGTAGCTGTAGGTCTTGTCGCCGACCGATAGCTGGCGACGTGTGTTCAGGCTGTCTTTGGACGGCATGTTGGGGGAATCCTTCTCTGTTCAAGGCCGTCCGAAAATCGGTTCGGAGGATCGCGCGCAGATCGGAGGGGGCACACAGCGCCCGCCCCGCGCGGCGTCGTCCCCGTGCGGCCAAGGTCCTCTTAGCCCTCCCGCGCGGATGCGTCCATTGCGCCCGGAGGCGCTCGCAACCCGCTTCGTGCCCGCATCTCCTGCTCCCCGACACCCCGCTCCGGCGACTGGCAAGTGGCGCGAAGGCCGGCGCTCCTAGGCGATGATCACCGCCCTCAACGTCGAGGATCTCGCCCTTCAGCGTGGCGAACGGGTGCTGTTCCGACATCTTCACATGAGGGTCGCGGCGGGCGAGGCGGTGGCCCTCGCCGGCTCCAACGGCGCAGGCAAGACAAGCCTGCTGAGGGCAGTGGCGGGGTTCATCCGGCCCGTTACGGGGCGCATCGCGTTCGAAGGCGCCGCAGGCGCGCTGCCGTCCGACGATGCGCGCCGGGCCGGGTGTCACCTGGTCGGTCACCAGGACGGCCTGAAGCCGGAACGCCGGGCCCGCGACGAACTGTTGTTCCAGGCGCGATGGCACGGGGGAACCGCCTCGGGGGCTTTGAACGCCGCCGACCGGCTCGGCCTGACGCGCCTTCTTGGCCTCGAGGTTCGCGTGCTGTCGGCCGGCCAACGGCGGCGCCTGGCGCTGGCCCGGTTGATCGCCAGTCCGCGGCCCCTCTGGCTCCTCGACGAGCCGCTCGCGCCCCTGGATGCGGACAGCCGGGTCCTGCTGGGAGTGATCATGGCCGAACACGTGGCGACCGGGGGCTTGATCGTCGCGGCGGTGCACGATCCTCTGCCGATCGTGGCGCGGACGGTGGGGATCGCCCCGTGAGTGTGCTGGCGGTCCTCGCCCGCCGCGAACTGTCGCTCGCCTGGGCCCGCGGCGGCGGCGCCCTCCTGGCGGTCGGCTTCTTCGTCGCCGCGGCGGTGATGCTGCCCCTGGCGCTGGGCCCCGCCCCGGAGCGCCTTGCGGCGGTATCCGGCGGGGTGACCTGGGTTGTGCTGTCCCTGGCCAGCCTGCTCTCCCTCGACCGTATGTTTGAGCGCGATTTCGAGGACGGCGCCCTGGACCTCCTGGCGCTAGGACCCCTGCCGCTGGAGATCGTGGCGGCGGTGAAGTGCCTGGCCCAGTGGACGGTGAGCGGCGCGCCCCTCGCCATCGCCGCGCCGGTCGTGGCGGTCGGACTGGGCGCGCCGGTCGCGTCGGCGGCGATGATTCTCGCCGCCGCGGGCCTGGGCGGCCTCGCCTTTGCTTTCCTCGGGGGTACGGGCGCCGCCCTTGCCCTCGCCAGCCGGCGAGGCGGCCTCCTGATCGCCGTCGTGGTCCTGCCGCTCCTGACCCCGCCGGTGATATTCGGTGGTGCGGCCATCGCCAACTTCACCGGGGGCCTACCCTGGGGGGCGGCGCTGAGCCTGCTCGCCGCGTACGCACTGGCCTGCGTGGCCCTGACCCCCTTCGCCATGGCCGGCGCCTGCCGCAACGCTCAATCCTGATCGGCCGGGCTCTCGGCGCGCCTCGCCCGACGACCAATGCTTGCCCCTCGACCCGGCGAGGGCTTAGGAAGCGCCGCATGTTCTCCGCCCTCGCCAATCCGGCCCGGTTCATGGCGTTCTCGCGATGGGCGGCGCCGATCCTGGGCGTCATCGCCGCGGGCCTGATCGGCGCCGGGCTGTGGCTCGGCCTCAACGCCCCGCCCGACTACCAGCAGGGCGAGACCGTCAAGATCATGTTCATCCACGTGCCGGCCGCCTGGGTCGCCATGCTCGCCTACGCCTGCCTGGGCGGCGCGAGCTTCGTCTCCCTGGTGTTCCGCCACGCCCGGGCCGACGCCGCCGCCAAGGCGGCCGCACCCCTGGGGGCGGCCTTCACCGGCGTCGCCCTGGTGACCGGCTCACTCTGGGGCCGGCCGATGTGGGGCGCGTGGTGGGTGTGGGGCGATGCGCGCCTGGTCTCGGTGCTCGTACTATTCCTGCTCTTCCTGGGCTACATGGCCTTGCGCGCCAGCATTGACGACGAGGCCAAGGGCGCCCGAGCCGCCGAGATCCTGGCCCTCGTCGGCCTGATCAACCTGCCGATCATCAAGTATTCGGTCGAATGGTGGAATACCCTCCACCAGGGCGAATCGATCATGCGCGCGGGCGGCCCGGCGCTGGACCCGGTCTATCTGATGCCTCTGTTGCTGGCCGGCGCCGGTTACTCCGCCGCTTTCGGCGCCCTGTGGCTGGAGCGCATCCGCGCCGAAGTCTGGCGGCGGCGGGCGACCAGCCTCGCCCTGCGGGTGGCGCTGGCGTGACACTCGAGGCTCTGTCGGCGGGTAAGTACGCCGCCTACATCTGGCCGGCCTATGCCGTCAGTCTTCTCGGCTTCGCCTGGATGATCATCGACACGCTGGCCCGCGCCCGGCGCTGGAAGCGCAAGGCGGATCGGCTGGAGGGCGAGGGGGAGCCCTAGCTTCCGTCCAGCGGAAGAATTCCGGCGCCGCCCTCTTCGTCCCCCCAGGCCACCCGTCGGTTCTCCACCACGGCAAGGGCGCTGATCGGAGGTCCTTTCTCGGCCCGCAGGGTGACGCGCCGCTCCGACGGCAGGTGCGAGGTCCAGATCCGCCCGTCATCCAGCCCGACCACGAGGTGCTCCCCGCGCACGTCCCCCGCCAGCCGGGTCACCAGCGCGCTCTCGTCCCAGCCGATTTCCATGGCCTGCTTGCCCATGGGGCCGTTGGCGCCGGCGAACGGCCAGAGCACCGCGCCGTTGGCGCCCGACGTTGCGAGCCAGGCGTCGCCCAGGAAGACCAGGCTGCGCACCTTGGCCGGATAGCCGCCCATTCGCATGTCCCGGGCGTCGCTCAGACGCCAGCCGTGCAACGCCGCCTCCTGCATCGAGGAAATCAGGAACCGGCCGTCGGGACTGAACGCAACGCCGACATGGGAACCCGCCCAGCGCAGCATCACCGGCTTCTGCTCGGCGATGCGCGCATACCAGAGAGCGGCGCCGCCGTAGGTCGCCGTCGCCAGGCGCCGGCCCTTGGGATCGAAGGCGAGGGCGGCCACCGACGCCTCATGTGTGAAGACGCGCCGGAAGTCCGCCGCCTTGATGTCCAGGACGTGGGTCTCGCGCCCCGCGGCGAAGGCGATCAGGCCCGAGGCGGGCGAGGCGGCCACCGCGTCCACCCACTTCCGCGGGACTTCGGCCAGGACACGACTTTCGCCCGGCTGTGACCACGCCAGCCGGCCGTCGTCCCCGCCGGTCAGGACCCCCTTGCCGGAGGGATGGGCCACGGCGGCTAGGATCGCGCCGTCGTGGACCTGGATCCGCTCGCCGTCCTCCCATGCCAGCGCGCCGTCCCCTAAAGCGAAGACTGCCCGTCCGCCGTCGGCGACGATCTCGGTCACATAGGCGTCGAAGGCGGCGTTCATGGCGCGGGGCTTAGCGGAAAAGGCGCCGGCTTGGCGAGGCGCCCGCCGGACCAATCCCGGGCTTTACATCCGCGATCATCCGCGCCAAGGGGAAGCGAATGTCTTGAAGGGGTCCCGTCGGCGGGCCTGTTATCTGGGAGTGCGCCATGGCGGCGAAGATCGGTGGCGGCGGCGGCAGCAAGTTCGACCTTGGTCAGAACAGCGACATGAACGTCACCCCGTTCGTGGACGTGATGCTCGTGCTGCTGATCATCTTCATGGTGGTCGCACCCCTGGCCACGGTGTCGATCAAGCTCGACCTGCCGCCGGCCAAGGCGCCGCCGCCCAACGCCAAGGACAAGCCGCCGACCTTCATCTCCATCCAGGACAACGGCCTGATCTACGTCTCGTTCGGCAAGACCGACATCCGCCCCTCGTCGATGGACGCCTTGGCGAAGGACCTGGCCGCGTCGCTGGCGGTGCCCCCAGGTAAAGACCCGCGCGATGAGCGGATCTTCATCCGCGCCGACCGCCACGTCCGCTATCGCCAGTTCATGGACGTGATCAACCAACTCCAGCGCGACGGCTACTACAAGATTGGCCTGATCTCCGAGAACCTGTCGCCGGCCTGAAGCCCCGCTCTCGGCCAATCCTAAGCCAGGTCTTCCTGGCCCGGGATGCGTTCCGGTCTTGGGTGACCTCTAGGCGACGCAAGCCTCGAATCCGGCGCGCAGCTTCGCCTCGTCCAGGTTCCGGCCGATGAACACCATGCGACTCTCGCGCGCCTCGTCGGGGCGCCAGGGCCGCTGCAGGTCGCCTTCGAGCATCATGTGAACGGCCTGGAACACCAGCCGGCGCGGCTCGCCGGCCACGTTGACGATGCCCTTGGCCCGCAGAATGTCCGGTCCCTGATCGGCCAGAAGCTCGTTCAGCCAGCGCGTCATCCGGGTCCCGTCGACCGGCCGGTCGAGGCGCACCGAAACCCCCTTGATGTCGTCGGCGTGAAGGCGTTCCGCGTGGCCGTGGTCCCCGTGATCGTGGTCCTCGTGATCGTGTTCGCAGTCGGCGTCGTGCACGTGGCCTTCCTCGCCAGGGGCCGGGTTCAGGAACTGCGGCTCCAGGGCGACGATCCGCTCGAGGTCGAAACCGCCGCGGCCGAGCACGGTGTCGAGCGCCACCTGGGAGCGCACCGCCCGGTGGATCACCGCCAGGGGATTGAGCCGCCGCAGCCGCGCCTCGACCATGCGAAGTTCGTCCTCGCTGACGAGGTCGGTCTTGTTGAGCACGATCTGGTCGGCGAAGGCGATCTGCTCGCGGGCCTCGCGGCTCTCCGACAGGCTGAGGAGCACATGCTTGGCGTCCACCACCGTGGTCACCGAGTCCAGCCGCGCCTTGGCCTTGACCTCGTCGTCGACGAAGAAGGTCTGGGCGACCGGCCCGGGGTCGGCTAGGCCCGTGGTCTCGATGATGATCGCATCGAACCCCCGCGTGGCGCTGGCCTGGCGCTTCATCAGGCCCCGCAGAACCCGGATCAGGTCGCCGCGAACCGTGCAGCAGACACAGCCGTTGTTCATCTCGAACACTTCCTCGTCGGCCCCGACCACCAGTTCGCCGTCGATGCCGATTTCGCCAAATTCATTGACGATGACGGCGTAGCGCCGGCCGTGATCCTCCGAGAGGATGCGGTTGAGAAGCGTGGTCTTGCCGGCGCCGAGATAGCCGGTGAGGACGGTGACGGGGATCTGGGTCATCCGCCCTAGATAGGCGATCGGCGCCGGGGCGTCCAAGGGCCGCGCAGCCTTGACTTGCCGGCGAGCGTCGGTATACGTCCCCACCCTTCGCCCGCGGGTCCTTCGCGGGCGCTGTCGTTTGCGCTCAGCTTCTCTCTGATTGTCGAAGGCTTCAACCATGTACGCTGTGATCAAGACCGGCGGCAAACAGTACCGGGTCCAGGCCGGCGACCTGCTGGTGGTGGAGAAGCTCGACGGCGAGCCCGGCGCGTCGATTGCCTTCGGAGAGGTGTTGATGATTGGCGAGGGCGCGGAGGTCACGGTCGGCGCGCCGCTCATCGAAGGCGCCTCGGTCAGCGCCACCCTGGTCGAGACCCGCAAGGGCGACAAGATCAAGGTGTTCAAGAAGATCCGGCGCCAGGGCTATCGCCGCACTCAGGGCCACCGCCAGTTCCAGTCCGTGTTGCGCATCATCGGCATCGCGGGCGCCGGCAAGGAAGAGAGCTGGGATGGCGAGGTCGACCTGACGCCGCTCTCGGTGCTGAAGGCCCGCGCCCAGAACCTCGCGCGCAGCCAGGAGGCGGCGCAGGCCAAGCGGGACGAGCGCGCCGCCCGCAGGGCCGGTCAACCCGGCGCCTGATCGCCCCTAACGCCCCTTCGGAGACCCATCCATGGCTCACAAGAAATCCGGCGGCTCCTCGCGCAACGGGCGCGATTCGGCTGGCCAGCGGCTCGGCGTGAAGAAGTTCGGCGGTGAAGCCGTGCTTGCCGGCAACATCATCGTGCGTCAGCGGGGCACCAAGTACTGGCCCGGCGACAACGTCGGCATCGGCAAGGACCACACCCTGTTCGCCACCGCTCACGGCTCCGTGAAGTACGTCACCAAGAAGAACGACCGAACCTATGTGTGCGTGATGCCGGCGGCCCTCGCCGCCGAATAGCGATCCGACCTTCCACCCGGATCGCGCCCCAAGAGAGCGATCCGGCAGCCACCCTCGAAACGGGGAAACCGGAGCGCCCGGTTTCCCCGTTTTCGCTTCTGGGCCCCCCGGCGTGGTCGATGGTCCGGAAGCGAAAACCGGGAGGAGAGAAGGATCATGATGGCCGCGCCCGACCCCTGGCCGACCCTGTCGACGCCGCGATTGACTCTGCGGCCGCTGCGACCCAGCGACGCGACGGCGCTCAGCCGCCTGGTCGACGATCCGGGCGTGGCCGCCATGACCACCTCCATTCCCCATCCTTTCCCGACGGGCGCCGCCGAGGCGTTCATCGAGCGCATGGCGCAGGCCGAGGCGGATCGGGAAGGTGTGTTCGCGCTCGAGACCAGCAGCGACGGCTTCATCGGGGTCGTCGGCTTCCATCCGGACGACCAAGGCGCGGTGGAGATCGGCTATTGGCTGGGCCGCCCGTTCTGGGGCCAGGGCTACATGACCGAGGCGGTGGACGCCGCCCTCGTCTGGGCCGGGGAGGGCTGGGGGCGTCGCTATCTTCTCGCAGGTCACTTCGCCGACAATCCGGCCTCGGGCCAGGTTCTGGTCAAGACTGGCTTTCTCTACACGGGCGATGTCGTCCCGCGCTTCTCGATGGGGCGTGGCGAGGAGGCGCCGACTCGGATGATGGTGTGGCTGGCGTGACGCGCGTCAGGGAATTATTGATCTGCGACCCTGCGGGGGGCTGACAAACCGGTCTCCGGACGCTATATAAGCTCTCGAAATCGTCCGTTAGCGCTGGATGGCGTTTACGAGCGGCGGCCCAAAAGGCCCGCCGCTTTTTCTTTGCCTCGTCCGCGCGTCCCCTCGGATGCACTTGGAAAGGGTTTCGTAGTTGCGCGGCAAGACCGCCGAAGATCACCGACTTCTCGACCTGCTCGACCCCGTCGCCGAGGCGGCGGACTTCGAGATCGTCCGCCTGCGCCTGATGGGCGGGACGAGTGCGCGGCGCCTGCAGATCATGGCCGAGCGCGAGGATGGGACCATGCTGGTGGAGGATTGCGCCAAGCTCGCCCGGGCGCTCGGGTCGGTGCTCGACGCCGCCGATCCGATCGCCGGCGACTATGTGCTGGAGGTCTCCAGCCCGGGGATCGACCGGCCGCTCACCCGGCTCAAGGATTTCGCGTCCTATGAGGGCTTCGAGGCGCGCCTGGAGATCGATCGCCTGGCCGAAGGGCGCAAGCGCTTCAAGGGCGAACTCGCAGGCGTCGACGGCGACTGCGTGGGGATCAACCTCGATGGCGAGACAGATACGGCCCTGCTGCCCTTCGACTGGCTGGTCGACGCCAAGCTGGTGATCACCGACGCCTTGATGCGCCGCGGCGCGCAGGCCCGCGCCGCGCGCATGGAAGCCGAAGCCTCCCCCTCGCCGGGCGAGGGGCCCCCCCAAAACACTCGGCCGCCCCAGGAGCGGGCGAAGCCGACAGACCTGAAGTTGAGAAGGACCAGACCATGACCACCCTGACCGGCGTCTCCGCCAACCGGCTCGAGCTGCTGCAGATCGCCGACGCCGTCGCGCGCGAGAAGTCCATCGAGCGCGAGGTCGTCATCGAGGCGATCGAGGAGGCCATCCAGAAGGCCGCGCGCACCCGCTACGGCGCCGAACACGACATTCGCGTCCATATCGATCCCAAAACCGGTGAAACCGAGATCATTCGAGTCGTCACAGTCGTTCCGGACGATCAGGAGGAGATCAACGACTACGCCCACCAACGCCTCTCCGACGCCGTGAAGACCGACAAGGAGGCGGAGGTCGGCAAGACCTATGTCGAGACCCTGCCGCCCTTCGAGTTCGGCCGGGTGCAGACCCAGATGGCCCGGCAGGTGGTCACCGGAAAGGTCCGCGAGGCCGAGCGCGAGCGGCAGTTCGAGGAATTCAAGGATCGCGTCGGAGAGATCGTCAACGGCGTCGCCAAGCGGGTCGAATACGGCAATGTGATCGTCGATCTCGGCCGTGGCGA
>JAQGIW010000233.1 GCA_028290905.1 Caulobacteraceae bacterium
GCCCGAGGCGACACCGACGCCTGCCGCGCCGACAGCGGAGAGGCCGCCGCAGCCGGACAGCGCGGCGCCTCGGGCCGCGCCGACGCCTCAAATCTAGCTCGCCTCGCCTCCCGCGCCGCCCCATTCGCCCTTGACCAGCCGCGCCCCTTCCAGCCCCTGCCAAGTCAAGAGGACGGGGACACCGATGGCGAGGTCGCGGGCGCGTTTCAGCAGCGAGACGGCCAGGGAGAGCTCCGGACCCAGGCCGAACAGGGGCCCGAGCAGGGCGTAGGTCGCCTCCTGGACCCCGATGCCCATGGGCGCGACAAACGCGGCGCTGCGGACGGCGCCCACCAGGCTCTCGATGGCCAGCACCGAGGTCAGGTTGATCCGCACGCCGGCCAGGCGCAGCGCCAGCCAGATACCAACCGCGCTGGCGACCCAGGCGGCGAGGTGGATGACCACCGCGGCGAGGATTCGGGCAGGCCGGCGGTAGATCGCGTCGATGGCTTCCACGACCCGTCCCGTGCGCCCGGCCGCGGCGGGCAGGAAGCGGTCCGCGAGACGCTGCACCAGCCCGCCGCCCCGCCGCTGCAGGGCGATGAAGACGACGGCGCCGAGCCCGGTGAGTCCAAGTCCGACCACCGCCGCGCCAAACAAATTCTCGTGGCTCGAATGGGCGCCCAGGCGGACGGCGAGCAGGCCGAGCCCCAGACCCGTGAAGCCGAGCTGGGCGATCAGTTCGGCGGTGACGTCCACCACCGTGGTGGAAAAGGCGGCCGTGGGCGAGACGCCGCGCTCGATGGCCGCGCGCGCGCCGATCACAAAGCCGCCCAGATGAGAGAACGGCAGGAGCTCGCCCGCCGAGTCGCGCACCATCCGCGACCAGATGAAGGTCGGCCAACGGCGCAGCGGCTCGCCCGCGTCCAGGGCATACCAAGCCGAGCCCAGCAGGACGAAGGGGAGGGCCGAATATCCGCAGAGCACAGCCAGCCCCCGCCATCCGACCCGCGAGAGGGCCGCGAAGACGGCGCTGAAGCCTACATAGCCGGCGATCGCGGTGGCGAGCGCAAGGCCGATGACGGCGGCGAGAATGACGCCAAGTCGCATCGGCCTTCCATTAGATCATCCCCGCTCACGCGGCCATGGGCTGTCCCACGATGCGGCGCCGCTCCTCACGAGGCGAAGTCGAGAAACCCCCCGCGGGGAACATTTGAACGGGCAAGCCTGACCGCAACCTCCGGAGCGACGAGGGCGGCCAGTTCCTCGGCATAGCGATAGCCGGGGGCCGAGCCCGGATAATTGTTCCGCACGGCGGGATGCAGGTAGATTTCGGTGAGCCCTTGGGGGAGCCGCGCGATCAGACCGGCCAGCCGCAGCGTCGTCATCGCCCCGCTCCAGCGCAGGCCGAACACCTGGTCGGGAGTGACCAGACCGGCGCCGCGGAACCGCGCGCGAAGGACGCGGGCCATCACGTTCATGGGCGAGAACAGGGTCGGGGGAGTCTCGGGTTCGACCGCCCGCAGCACCGCGTCCGGCTCGAAGGGAACGCGGGCGGCCCTCAGGCCGTGGCGGGCGCCGATCTTGAGGATCAGGCCGGCGATCGTCGGATGCAGATGGAAGTGCTTGTGGGCGTTGACGTGATCGAGGCGAAGGCCGGTAGCGGCGAAGGCCTCGAACTGGGCGGCTATCTCGGCGGCCAGCTGCCGGCCGGCGGCAGGGTTGAAGAACATCGTGGCTCCGGCGGCGGCCATATCGTTGCGGAAGAGCCCGCGGCCGTCCACGAGGCGCGACACCTGTTCGGGCGGCAGGACGGGCCTGGCCTCGACCAGCGCCAGGTGGAGGCCGACCGCGAGCGAGGGCAGGGCGCGCGCCCGGGCGACGGCGTCGGCGGCGGCCGGCGCGCCGACCATCAGGCTGGCGGCGGTGAGCACCCCCTCGCGATGGGCGATCTCCACGGCCTCGTTGACCGCGACATCGGCGCCGAAGTCGTCGGCAGTGACGATCAGACTAGCCGTCATCGACCCTCAGGACGGTCTTTCCGAGTCCCTGGCCGCCCAGGGCGAAGGTCAGGGCCTCGCCAAACCGGGGCCAGGCGAACACCCGCCCCACGGCGGGGGACAGGCGTCCGTCGGCGCACCAGGCGGCCAGGGTCTGCAGGTGGGTCCGCGCCCTTGGGGCTTCGAACAGCATGAACTGGCGCACGTCCACGCCGGTGAGCGCGGCGCCTTTCATCAGGGTGAGGTTGGCGCCGAGGGCCGGGATCGGCCCGCCCACGAACCCGGCCACCAGATGGCGGCCGCCCCAGCCCAGGGAGCGGAAGGCCGGCTCGAACAGCGGACCGCACACCGGGTCGAAGACAAGGTTCAGGCGCGCGCCGCCGAGGATCGTCTTGAGGCGCTCCCGCCAACCCTCGGGGACGGTGTCGATGGCGGCGTCGGCGCCATGGTCAAGGGCGAAGGCTCGCTTTTCCGCCGTGGACGCCGCCGCGATCACCCGCGCGCCGAGAACCCCACCCACCTGCACCGCGGCGATCCCGACGCCGCCGGCCGCGCCCAGGACGAGCAAGGTCTCGCCCGACCGGACCGCCCCTCTGTCGGCGAGGCCGTGCAGGGCGGTGAGACCGTTCAGGGGGAGGGCCGCGCCCTGCTCGAAGGTGAGGTTGGGCGGCAGGACGATGGTCGTCGCGGCCGGCGCCACGGCGAACTGGGCGAAGGCCCGGGCGCCGAGGGCCGCCACCCGCTGGCCGACCGCGAGCCCATCCACCCCATCGCCGACGGCGTCAACCACGCCGGCGAGTTCAGCGCCCGGAATGTGCGGGGTCGGCGGCTTCACCTGATAGCGACCGAGGGCCACCAGGGCGTCGACATAGCCGACGCCGACGGCGGCGACCTTGATCCGCACCTGTCCGGCGCGCGGTTCGGGCGCGGTGGTGTCGACCTCCGCATAGTCCGCGAGGCTCTCGATGCGGTCGGCCTGAATGGCCCTCATGGCCGGTCGAAACGGCCGCCCCGGCCCTCGCCCGCGGCGAAGCGGGCCGCGCCGCCGGCCGTCTCTCCGCTGGCCAGGGTGGCGAGGCCCAGGCGGGTCTCGTGGGCGGTGGCCTCGTCCCAGGTCAGGCTCCACTGGTCGAGGGCGGAGCGCCGGTCGTTGCGCAGGCAGGTCTGGGGGAAGGCGGCGATCTGCCTGGCCAGGGCGACGGCCGCGGCCCGGGCTTCGCCCCTCGGGACGACGCGGTTGGCGAGGCCGATGGCCAGGGCCTCGGCGGCGTCCACCGGCCGGCCGGTGAGGATCAGGTCCATGGCCCGGGAGCCGCCGATCAGGCGCGGCAGGCGCACCGTTCCGAGATCCACCAGGGGCACGCCGAACCTGCGGCAGAAGACGCCGAAGATCGCCCCTTCCCGGACCACCCGCATATCGGCCCACAGGGCCATCTCCAGCCCGCCGGCGACGGCGTAACCCTCGATGGCGGCGATCACCGGCTTGGAGAGTTCCAGGCGCGTGGGGCCCATGGGGCCGACGTCGTCGCCCTCGGCGACGCGATTGCCCCGTCGGCCTTCCGCCAGGGCCTTGAGATCGGCCCCGGCGCAGAAGACGTCGTCGGTTCCGCTGAACACCGCGACGCTGGCCGCCTCGTCGGCGTCGAATCGCTTGAAGGCGTCGTAGAGCATCCACGCGGTGGCGGCGTCGACCGCGTTACGCCGCTCGGGCCGGGACAGGGTAACGACCGCCACCGGTCCTTCGAGCGTGTAGGTGACCGCTTCCACGCCGGCCGCCTCAGGCCGCGATGCTGCGCCGTTCTTTGAGGAACTCGAAGAACTCCACGCCCTCGCGCAGCCGCCGCTTCATCATCTCGGGGCTGCGGACCATCTCGCCGACGATGGCCCCGATCTTGCGCGGGCGGAAGTAGAAGCTCTTGTAGAAGGTCTCGACGCTCTCGAAGATCTCCTGGTGGCTCAGGTGCGGATAGTGCAGGGGCGCGATCTGCACCCCGTGCTCATCGACGAGCTCGGCGTGGTCGGCGTCCAGCCAGCCGTTCTCCACCGCCTGGCGATAGAGGAAGGTGCCGGGATAGGGCGCGGCCAGCGACACCTGGATGGTATGGGGATTGATCTTGGCCGCCCAGGCGGCGGTTTCCTTGAGCGTCTCGCGGGTCTCGCCGGGGAGGCCGGCGATGAAGGTGCCGTGGATGACGATGCCGAGCTCGTGGCAGTCGCGGGTGAACTTCTCGGCCACCTCGACGCGCATGCCCTTCTTGATGTTATACAGGATCTGCTGGTTGCCGCTCTCGTAGCCGACCAGCAGCAGCCTCAAGCCGCCGTCCTTCAGCTTCTTCAGGCTCTCATAGGGGACATTGGCCTTGGCGTTGCACGACCAAGTGACGCCCAGCTTGCCCAGCTCCTTGGCGATCGCCTCGGCACGGGGCAGGTCGTCGGTGAAGGTGTCATCGTCGAAGAAGAACTCTTTCACCTGTGGAAAAGCTTGCTTGGCCCAGGCGATCTCCTCGATCACGTGGCCGACGCTGCGGGTGCGGTAGCGGTGGCCGCCCACGGTCTGGGGCCAGAGGCAGAAGGTGCAGCGGGATTTGCAGCCCCGGCCGGTGTAGATCGAGATGTAGGGGTGCTTCAGGTAGCCGATGAAATAGTTCTCGATCTTCAGGTCGCGCTGGTAGACGGGCGAGACGAAGGGCAGCGAATCCATGTTCTCCAGGATCGGCCGCTCGCCGTTGTGGACGATGACGCCCTCGCCGTTGCGGTAGGAGAGGCCGGCGATCTCGGCCCAGGGCTTGTCCTCGGCGACGTCGCGGATGGTGAAGTCGAACTCATTGCGGGCGACGAAGTCGATGCAGGGGGCGCTCTTGAGGCTGCCGTCGGCGTCCACCGCCACCTTGGCCCCGATCAGGCCGATCTTCAGGTTCGGGTTTTCGGCCTTCAGGCCTTCGGCGCACTTCACGTCCGAGGCGAAGGAGGGGACCGAGGTGTGCATCACGACAAGGTCGAAATCCCTGGCCAGGGGGAGGATGTCGGCCAGGGTCTGCTTGTGCGGCGGCGCGTCGATAAGGCGGCTACCGTCCACCAGGGCGGCCGGCTGGGCGAGCCACGTCGGGTACCAGAACGACTTGATCTCGCGCTTGGCCTGGTAGCGCGAGCCGGCGCCGCCATCGAAGCCGTCGAAGCTGGGAGCCTGGAGAAACAAGGTGCGGAGCATGGATCTATGGAACCTCACGTATGAGAGAGGACGCCGTCCCGCCCCACCCGAAACCGTCCGCCCTGCCAGCCGACGGTGTTCACCGTGAAGCTGGCGACGAACACGCCGAAAGATAGAACGTCGCGCGCCGGAATCAGCCACCAGCGGCCGGCCGGAGCGCCCGTGACCGCGTCCATAGCGAATTTGCAGCCGATGCGCACCCCGAGCGCGGTCAAAATCAGCGCCAGGGCCGGAAGGGGAGCGTGCAGCAGCGCGCCGGCCACCAAGGCGAGGGGCAGGGGATAGGTGATCAGGCTGCCCAGATAGCCGGCCGGCTCGAGCTGGCGCACCGTGCGGCCCCAGCGCAGTTCATGGTCGATCAGGTCGGCGCCGCTGGCCTCGATGCAGTGGTGGGCCACCACCATGCGCGGGACGGCGATTGCCAGGCCCCTGGCCCGCACCGCCCGGCCGATCTCGTAGTCGTCGGCGAGGTGGTCGGCGAAGGCCAGCAGCCCGCCGATATCGGCCAGAGTCTCGGTGGTGAGGGCGATGGTGGATCCGAAACAGGGCCGCGCCAGGCCCAGGGTCAGGCCCAGCACCGCATTGGGCAGGAAGCCGTGGTTGATCGCCATGGCGCCCAGCCGCGACCAGGGTGAGCCGTCGTCGCGGCCCACGTAGAGGCAGCTCACCGCGCCGACGCCGCGGCCGGCCAGGGCCGAGCTGACCTGGCGCAGATAATCCGGCCCGACGCCGATGTCCGCGTCGCTCAGCACCAGTATGGGATGACGCGCTCGGGCGGCGATGTTGATCAGGTTGGAGACCTTGCGGTTGGCGCCGTGCTGGGCCGGATCGATGACCAGCTCGATGTCCGCGTCGGGCCGCCTCGTCCGCAGGGCCTCCACCACCGCGACGGCGGGATCGGCGGGATCGCGCACGCCGAAGATGATCTGGACAGGCGCGCCGTAGTCCTGGTCGCAATAGCCTTCCAGCACCCTGCCCATGCCGGGATAGGCGCCGTGCAGGGGCTTGATCAGACTGACGGGCGCCGGCGCGGGGACGGCGGGCGTGCGGCCGCCGAGAAACCGGCCGGTGAGCGCGGTCGCCGTGACCATGTAGAGGCAGCCTATCAGGGACAGGGCCCCGGCCAGCAAGCCCAGGGCAGTCAGAGCCAGCATTGGCTAGAATCCATGGAAAACGCCCCGGCCCGAGTGTCTCGCCCTCTCGCGAGCGCTCAGGTGGCGCCACAGGACGGTGTTTTCAAGGCGCGCGCCATCCAGGCGTTGGTCGCGGCGAGCAGGGCCCGGGACCGTTCGACGGGATCGGCGTAGCCGTCGCGCAGGGCCTTCGACCGCAGTTCGACGCTGAGCGGGGTTCCCAAGGGGAGAACGCTCAGGAAGTCGCTCAAGGGAAGGGCGCCTTCGCCGGGCATGAGACGAAGGTCGAGCGCCTCCTCGATGATCGCCGGCACGTCGTCCGCACGAGGCCCCTGCGACGCCGCGTCGCAGAACTGCGCGTAAGCGAACCGCCCGCGATCGATTCCGACCAGATCCGCCGGCTGACCGCCGGTGCGGGCGAAGTGAAGCGGATCCACGAGCAGCCCGGCTTCGGGCCGCCCGCAAAGCGCCAGCACGTCGAGCGCATCGGCGAGGGAACGCACGGTGGTGAAGGCGCCGAACTCAAGGGAGACCCTGACCCCGGCCGCGGCGGCGTGGTCCGACAGGCGCCCAAGCTTGTCGGCGGTCTCGCCCGCGTCGGGGGCCGAACTCACCACCAGCACGTTGGGCGCTCCCAGCTCGGCGGCGATGTCGATGAGGCGGAAGTGGTCGGGGTCGTCCGGCCCGGGGCGAATCCACACCACCTCGGCGTCGAGGGCCGGCAGGCCGCCGTCCTCCAGGCGGCGCTGCACCTCGCGGGTGGTCCGGGGCGTCCAGAGCTTCATGTCGACCCAGATCCCGGCCGCGTCCCATCCCGCCGCCGCCGCGGCGGCCACGGTCTCTTCGGGCGTGAAGTCGGGCATCACGCCGGCGGCGAGCGACAGCCTAGGCCTGGCAGCGTCCATTCCGGTTCCCTCTCAAGGACGCCTGCGCGTCGTTGACGCAGGCTAGTCCCGCAAGGCACGGTTGGAAAAGAACAAGTCGGACGGTTTTTTGGAGGAATCCGCCATGAGGGCCAGCGTTTTCCAGGCGGCCGGCGCGCCCCTGGCCGTGATCGACACGCCCGATCCGGGCGTCCTGGCCGGCGACCTGCTGATCAAGGTCGCCTACAGCGGCGTCTGCGGCACCGATCTGCACCTCACCCAGAGCGGCATCGATTCGCCCCTCGGGCCAGGAGCGATTCTCGGCCACGAGTTCGCCGGCGAGGTGATCGAGGCCGGCCGGGAGGCGGCCACGCGCTGGCATGTGGGCGAGCGGGTGACGGTGATGCCCTATCGCGCCTGCCCGGCGTGCGGCGCCCTGTGCAAGGACGGCCTCGACATCATCTGCCCCAGCGTCGCCTACCTCGGCATCGCTCTGCCGGGCGGCAATGCGCAGTACGTCGCGGTGGGGGCGGCCCAGGCGCTCAGGCTGCCCGAACCGGTGGACCTGATGGCCGGGGCCATGGTCGAGCCGCTGGCGGTGGGCTTACACGCCGTGCGCAAGGCCGGGCAGCTGCTCGGCGCCCGGGTGCTGGTGATCGGCGCCGGGCCGGTGGGTCAGGCGGTGGCGATCTTCGCCCGCGTGGCCGGGGCGGCCGGCGTGGTGGTCTCGGAGCCGCGGGCGCCGGCGCGTCGGCGAGCGGAGGCGATGGGCGCCACCGCCACCCTGGATCCGCGAGCCGGCGACGTGGGCGAAGCCTTCGCCGATCTGGCGGGCGGCGCGCCAGAGGTGGTTTTCGAATGTGTCGGGACGCCCGGCATGATCGCGGAGTCGATCCGCCTCGCCCCCCTGTTCGGACGCGTCATCGTGGTGGGCGCCTGCATGGAACTCGACCATTTCCGGCCCATGCTCGCCCTCACCAAGGAGCTGACCCTGACCTTCGTGCTGGGTCACACCCGCGGCGACTTCCAGTTCGTGATCGACGCTCTGGCTCAGGGCCGGATCGACCCGGCGCCCCTGGTCACCGAGGTGGCGGGTTTCGAGCGCTTCCCTCAAGCGTTCGAGGATCTGCGGAGCGGGGCCGACAGCTGCAAGCTGTTGCTCAAGCCCAACTGAGGGTCAGGCGCCCAGTCCCAGTGTGACGAGGGGCTGCAGGAAGAGGTGCACGCTCGTGCAGGCGATTTCGTTGCTCTGGAAACCATACCGCCAATAGAGCCAGCTCCAGACGACACCCGGCACGACGTAGCGTAGCGCGTCATGCGCCAGATGCAGGGGCGTCAGGGGGGCCAGGGCGCTGACGTTGATCCAGATGTTGATAATCTGGGCGAGGGTGAAGCCGGTGAGGTAGGCGCCCAGGGAAGGCCCCCCCGCCGAGTCCTTCCAGACACGGCCGATAGCCCAGACCAGCGCCGTTCCCAGGAACAGCCGGTAGATGATGTTTTCGTTGAACGCCCGGGCGGCGAAGGCGCCGATCCGCCAGACCACCGGCGACTTCATGCCGGCCAGGAATTCCGGCGAAAGCTGCGGACGCATGGCGCAATCGCAGATCGCGCAATAGGCGGCGACCGCCGCCGCCACGGCCACCGGAACGAGAAACGGACGGCTCAGCCCGCGCGGCTCGATCTGCAGTCCGATGCGCGGTCCAAGCCAGACGCCCGCCAGCGCCAGGATGACGATGACGCAGGCGCGGGCGACCGGCGATCCGGCGGTGAGCGAGGCGAAGGCGAGGTCGAAGGGGGCGACATAGGCGATCAGCGCGGCGAGGGCGCAGCCGATCAGCACCTTCAGCCGCCAACCTTGAATCGCCTCGCGGCTTCGTAGAGAGACGTTTGTGAGGTATACCATAGGACCCGCCCCTTGATGCCTTGGGGAAGCTTAGTCTGTGTTGGTCCGACAGGCACGCAGGGACGCTCGGTTATTGATTCGACTTCAATGGAAGCGGTGCGTTCCTTTGCTCAAGGCAGGAGCGCCGACCAGGCCGGGTCGGAGGCGCCCAGGGGATAGGGCGCCGGCTGCAGCAGCTTGCCGGAGACGTCGACGGTCCACAGGTGCGAGCCCGAGCCGGTGTCGCGGGCGAACATGATCACGCGGCTGTTGGGCGCCCAGGTGGGCCCCTCGTCGAGGTAGCTGGTGGTGAGCAGGCGCTCATCGGAGCCGTCCGGCTTCATCACGCCGATGTGGAACTGGCTCCCCTCCTGCTTGGTGAAGGCGATCAGCTTGCCGTCGGGACTCCAGACCGGGGTGGTGTAGCGTCCCGCGCCGAAGGAGATGCGATGCACGCCCGATCCCTCGGCGTTCATCACGTAGAGCTCCGGCGCGCCGCCGCGATCGGAGTTGAAGACGATCTGGCGCCCGTCCGGGGCGAAGGACGGCGAGGTGTCGATCGCCGGATCGGTGGTCAGCCGCGCCCAGCTGTGGTTGGCCAGGTTCATCACATAGACGTCGGTGTTGCCGTCCTTCTCGGCCGACATGGCGACACGGCCGCCGTCGGGGGAGAAGCGGGGTGCGAACACCATGCCGGGGAAGTGGCCGAGCGCCTCCTGGCGGCCGGTGGCGACGTTGAGCAGATAGACGGTCGAGCCCGTCGGTCGCAGGGCCATGTAGGTGACTTCCTGGCTGTTGGCCGAGAAGTGCGGGAAATAGACCCCGTAGGAGCCGTCGGTGAGATAGGTCGGGTTGGCGCCGTCCTGGTCCATGATCTCCAGGCGCCGGACGCGCTTGCCGCGCGGACCGCTCTCGGCGGCGAAGACGACGCGGGTGTCGAAGTAGCCCGGTTCGCCGGTCAGCTTCTCATAGATGGCGTCGGCGATCTTGTGGGCCACGCGGCGCCAGGCCTCCGGCGAGGCGGAGTACTGCAGGCCGAGCAGCTGGTCGCCCGCATAGACGTCCCACAGCCGAAAATCCGCCTTCAGGCGTCCGCCGGCTTCGACGGTCAGCTGGCCGGTGACGAGCGCCTGGGCGCTGATCGCCTTCCAGGCGTCGAAGGTAGGCTGGGTGTTCACCTCCAGCGGGGCGGCGGGGAAGGTCGCCGGATCGAGCGGGCGAAACAGGCCCGAGCGCGCCAGGTCGCCGGCGATCACCTCGCGGAGCTGGGCTGCGACCGGGGCGCCGGGGAATACCGGTATGGCGATCGGCAGGGGCTGGGTGGCGCCCTGGTCGACATTGACCACGATGTCGGCCCGCGCCGGCGCCGCGCCGGCCAAGGCCACGGCGGCTAGGATCGCGACAAGCCATGATCGCATCGGGGGATCTTTCCTAACGATTCGCACACGCCTTCTTGGCGTCGAAGATGACGGTGAACGTCTGGCCGCGGAAGGTGTCGGCGTAGGGTTCGGCCTGGTGGATGGCGTCGATGGCGCGGCGGGTGGCCGTGGCGACGACGGGATCGGACGAGGCGCCGTGGCCGCCCAGGACGATGCGTCCGATCACGTGACCATCATAGCTGACCTGGAACTTGACCGGGATCACCACCGAGTCGGCGCCGGCGGTGTTGCAGCTTGGGTTCCAGAGCCGCTCCAGGAGCTGGGAGAGCCCGGCGATATCGGTCTGGGAGACGCCCTGGCCGGCGTCCACCCGTGCCTCGGGCGCGGTCTCGGCCCGGACCGGGCCGCGCGCCCCGGAGGCTGGCCGGGGGGGCGAGGTGCGGCGGGCCTTGGCGACGTCAGCCGCCAGGGCGTCGAGGCTGAAGGTGTCCCGCGTGGGCTTGGGCGGGGGCAGGGGCTTCGGTT
>JAQGIW010000235.1 GCA_028290905.1 Caulobacteraceae bacterium
GCGCCACGCGTAGCCGCACCAGTACCAGCCCGGGCCTCTCCAAGCTGAGGCGTACCAGCAAAACTGTCGGCCGCCGAACATGTAGAGCTGGAAGCTGGCCGGGATGAGCGCCCCGCCCTGCGGGCCGAGTTGCGCGGTCAGGGCCCTTTCTTGCGCCGGTGCGCCACCGGCGAGCGCCGTAGCGAACACGGCGGCGCCAAGCAATGTTAGCTTCATTTCTGTCTCCGGTTGTATGGTCTTCAATTGCTCGCTGAAGGCGTCCTGAACTACTGAATCTCGAGGTATATGGAGCGAGAAGGGCCGCCCGCCCTCGCTATCCCGCCCAGCGGGGATGGGGTTCGTCATGAGCATGCCGCGAAACCTCGGGAGGGTCCTTGGCAGTTGGCTGAATTCTCGTGAGATAAGCTGTGAGAGGCCGCGTCGGGCGCGCAGAACCTCCTGGCGTCGCTCAGAGCATGTTCCGATCTGATGGAATCAGATCGGTGCTCTAGTCTTTTGTTTTGACGTGCGTTTCATCCGAAAACCAGTTCCCACTTTTCGGAACGCACTCCAGCAGCATAGCCACGGACGACGATTGCGGCGGCGACGGCGCCGCTTGAAGCTTCGCTTCCTTCCTGACGTACGGACGGCTCGGAACGCCTATTGCATGATCGTGGCGCGAGCGGCGTCGAGCTTTGCGGTGACGGCGTCGAGGGCGGACGCCGTCCGCCTGATATAGGCGCGGGCCTCGGCCCAGCGGCGGCCCTCGATGGCTTCGCGGATCCCCGGCAGGGTCTTGGCGCCGTAGCCAGTCAACAGGCCGGGCGCATAGATCAGGTGGCGGTACCAGGGGCGGCCCGGAAGTCCCTGCGGGTCGGTCAGCGACTGTTCCACCCCCTGCAGGATCAGGTCCGCCCGCGCCGCCTTGTCCCCCGCGATCTGACCGGCGGCCGCGCGGTCGTAGGCGGCGGCGCCGGCCTTGAGGCGCGCGAGAGCCGCATCCAGGGGCGCGAAGTCGATCTCCGGGGCGACCTCCTCGCGCTCCGGCGGACCGGAGCGGATCGTCGGGTCGTCGGCGAGGGCGAAGGCGTGGCGGTCAAGCAGGCGGTCGACGGCCAGGGCGTGCTCGCGCTCGCTGGTCACCAGCTTCTTCAAATCGTCGGTCTCACCGGCCACGGTGGCGGCCAGGTCGGAGAACTGGAACGGGGCGAGATCGGCGTCGGCGGCGCGCAACACCAGGCGCCCGACGGTCTTGGCGAGGGTGACGCTGTAGGCGAAGCCCGGATCGCTGAACCGCGAGAAGTGCTCGAAGGTGTCATAGGCCGAGTGATAGACCCCGCCCGACTGGCCCTCGCCCGCGTACCCAAGGTTGATCGAGGCGATGCCCAGGTGCTGGACAAAGGGCGTGTAGTCGGAGCCCGATCCCAGGTCGCCCGCCGGCAGGTCGCCGCCGTCGCGGGCGATCCTGGCCCGGGCCTTGAGGTCGGGCGTGGCGTCGGCGGCCAGGGCCCGCACCTGGATCGCCGCCAGGGCCCGGTCGCGGACGCTCACGGAGGTCTCGGGGTCGGTGACGGCGCCGGTGGTCTCGTCGAGCAGGCGCCGAAGGGAGTAGCTCGTCTCGGCGCTGATCAGGCCGCGGTTGTTGCCGTCGGTGTTGATGTAAACCACCGCCTTGGACTGCAGGTCCTTCGCATGGGTCTCCGCCCATTCCGTGGAGCCGAGCAGCCCCGGCTCCTCGCCGTCCCAACTGGCGTAGACGAGTGTGCGGGCGGGCCGCCAGCCGGTCCGGGCCAGGGCGCCGATGGACTTGGCTTCTTCCATCAGGGAAATCTGGCCCGAGAGCGGATCCTGCGCCCCGAACACCCAGCCGTCGCGGTGGTTGCCGCGAACGACCCACTGGTCCGGCTCGCGGGCGCCCTTCATCACTGCGATCACGTCGTAGAGCGGCTTCTGGTCCCAGTTCGATTGCACGAGGATGTGCGCGGAGGCGCCGGCGCCTCCGACGTGGTAGGTAAGGGGCAGGGCGCCGCGCCAGCCCTTGGGGGCCACGGGGCCGTCCAACGCCGCCAGGAAATGCTGGGCGTCCCCCCACGAGATTGGCAGGGTGGGGATCTTCAGGATCGTCTTGGCCTGCGTGAGCGGAATGCGCGGCGCGCCCTCGACCGCGCCGTAGCCGGGGGTCAGGGGGTCGCCGGATTCCACTGGAATGTCCTGGACGGATCCGCGCTGGACCCCCTGTTCGGGACGAAAGGCGCCCTTCGGGTAGGCGTCGCCCGCTCCATAGCCGTCGTCCGCCGGATCGGAATAGATGATGCAGCCCACCGCCCCATGCTCCTGGGCGAGCTTGGGCTTGAGGCCGCGCCAGCCCGCGCCGTAGCGGGCGATGACGATCTTGCCCTTCACGTCCAGGCCCAGGCGGCGAAGCGCGTCATAGTCGGCCGGCATGCCGTAGTTCATATAGATCAGCGGCGCGGTGACGTCCCCGTCGCCGCCGTAGGCCACATAGGCGGCGAGGCCGCCGGCCTGGCGAGCGGAGCTGTCGTCGCCGGGGATCGGCGGCTCGGTGAGCCTGGCGCTGAAGGGGTGGGCGCCGACAAGCTCCAGGGCCTCCGCCTTAGGGGTCGGATAGAGGACGCTGAACACCTCGATGTGGGCGTCCCAGCCCCAGGCCCTGAACTGGGCCAGGGTGTATTCGGCGTTGGCCTTGTCGTGGGGCGAGCCCACCTGGTTGGGCTCGGCCGACATCAGGCGCAGGCGCTCGCGCATGGCGTCCGCCGACAGGCCGGCGTCGAACCGCGCCTCGAGCGCGCGCTCCGCCTCGGCGGAGGCGGGCGCGAATCCCAGCATTCCGCCTGGTCCGGCGCTCGCTGCCGTCGCCGCCCCTGTCGCGATGATCGCCACACTCGCCGCCGCCCGCCCGATCCGCTTCATCGACATCATCCACTCAAGACACTGTCCGGGCAGCTATCATCGCGCCCACGGGGCCGCCACACCTTCCGCGAGTGATTCCAAGGGCGTGGCCTCGCGGCCACGGCGCGTCCGAAAGTCGCTCCCCCGTCGGCGCCGCATTGCCCCTTCGTCATCATTTGCTATAAGCGCGGCTCTCGCGAAGGGGGTGGGGCCCTGCGGTTAAAGGGTGTGAGGCGTCGATGCAGCAGACTTCCGCGGATTTGGAGGAAGCCGACTACGTACCTTCGGAAGACGAGCCGTTCATGAGCGAACGGCAGCTTAATTTCTTCAAGAAGAAACTGCTCGATTGGAAAGAAGACATATTGCGGGAAGCCCGCGAAACCGTCACTCATCTGCAGAAAGAAACTGAAAACCACCCTGATCTTGCCGATCGCGCGTCATCCGAGACTGACAGAGCGCTGGAACTGCGCACGCGGGACCGCCAGCGCAAGCTGATCTCGAAGATCGACGCCGCCTTGAGGCGAATCGAGGAGCGTGACTACGGCTTCTGCGAGGAGACCGGCGAGCCCATCGGCCTCGCCCGCCTGATGGCCCGCCCCATCGCCACCCTTGGCCTCGAAGCCCAGGAACGCCACGAACGGCGCGAGCGCGTGCACCGCGACGATTAGGCGCGAAAGGGACCTCGGCGGCGTCCCTGTTCCCAAGCCCCCGCTATCCGCTCTAGAAGCGGGCCATGCCCACACGTCTCGTCATCGCCTCGGTCCAGGCCAACCCCACGGTGGGGGACATCACCGGCAACGCCGCCCTGGCCCGCGAGGCCATCGCCGAGGCCACCCGGCTGGGCGCCGACGTCGCCCTGTTCTCCGAACTCTTCCTGATCGGCTATCCGCCCGAGGATCTGGCCCTCAAGCCCGCCGCCGTGCGCGCCTGCCAGAATGCCCTCGAGCAGCTGGCCAAGGACACAGCGCACGAGTGCGCCGCGCTGGTGACCACCCTCTGGCCGGGCCCCGGCGGGCGCCCCCACAATGCGGTGGCGCTGATCCAGGGCGGGGCGGTGAGGGGCGTCTCGTTCAAGGCCGACCTGCCCAACTATGGCGTGTTCGACGAGAAGCGCATCTTCGCCGTTGGCGACGAGCCTGGCCTCTACGAGGTGGCGGGAGTCAGGCTCGGGGTTCCAATCTGCGAAGACATCTGGGGGCGGTGGCCCTGCAGCGTCCTGGCCTCGCGCGGGGCCGAGATGCTGCTGGTGCCCAACGGCTCGCCCTACCGGCGAACGGCCGACGACGAACGCCTGGATGTCGCCCGCGCCCGGGTCGCCGAGACCGGCCTGCCGATGGTCTATGTCAACCAGGTGGGCGGCCAGGACGAGTTGGTGTTCGACGGCGGCTCCTTCGCCATGCAAAGCGACGGCGCGCTGTGCATGAGCCTGCCGATGTTCGAGACCGCCGTCGCCTGCTCGACCTGGGAGAAGGGTCCGGCCGGATGGCGCTGCGTGTCGGCGCCCCAGACCACTTGGCCACGGGGACCCGAGGAGATCTACCGCGCCATGGTGCTGGGCCTGCGCGACTATGTGCGCAAGTCGGGCTTCCCGGGCGTGCTCCTGGGTCTTTCCGGGGGCGTCGATTCGGCTATTTCGCTCGTCGTCGCGCGCGACGCCCTGGGCGCGGAGAACGTGCGAGCCTTCATGCTGCCCTCGCGCTACACCAGCCGCGAGAGCCTGGAGGATGCGGAGGCCTGCGCGACCGCCTCGGGCGTGCGCCTGGACGAAATCCCGATCTCCCCGGCCGTCGGCGCCTTCGACGAAATGCTGAAGCCCCAGTTCGCCGGACTCCCGCCAGACATCACCGAAGAGAACATCCAGGCCCGCATCCGCGGGGTCACCCTGATGGCGCTCTCCAACAAGTTCGGCCTGATGCTGCTGACCACGGGCAACAAGTCCGAGATGGCCGTGGGCTACGCCACCCTCTACGGCGACATGTGCGGCGGCTACAACGTGCTCAAGGACATCTACAAGGTGGACGTCTACGCCGTCAGCCGCTGGCGCAACGCCAACACGCCCTACGGCGGCGCGCTCGCGCCAATCCCCGAACGCATCCTCACCAAGGCTCCGTCCGCGGAGCTGCGCCCCGATCAGACCGACCAGGACAGCCTGCCGCCCTACGAGGAGCTGGACGCCATCCTGCACGGGCTCGTCGAGGAGGAGGCCACCCTCGACGAGATCGTCGCCCGGGGCTTCGACGGCCCCACGGTCGAGCGGGTGCAGCGCCTGCTCTACAGCTCGGAGTACAAGCGCCGGCAGGCGGCGCCCGGGGTGAAGATCGGCGGCAAGGCCTTCGGCCGCGACCGGCGCTATCCCCTGGTCAACAAGTTCCGGGACAAGGTCAGCGGCTAGAGCGGGTCCCGAAAAGCGGGAACCGGTTTTTAGGATAAAATGCGCGTCAAAACAAAGAACTAGAGCGGCGATCTGATTCCATGAGACCGCAACACGCTCTAGAGTCTCTCACGCCACCACCCGCATCACCGGCGCGACCGTCGGGCCGGCTGGCATGGCGCGCAGGGCTGGAATGACGTCCTCGATGCGCTCGACGACGTCCCAGCAGCTCCTGAATTCGGCGGGCACCAGGTTGTCGGCGATGAATTTTTCGAAGAGGTCGAACAGCGGTCGCCAGAAGCCGCCCGGATCGTAGAAGACGATCGGCTTGGCGTGCAGGCCCAGGCGACGCCACGACAGCAGCTCGACGGCCTCCTCCAGGGTGCCGATGGCGCCCGGCAGCACCACGAAGGCGTCGGCCGCTTCGAACATCTTGATCTTGCGCTCGTGCATGGAGGTGACGATCACCGTCTCCACCTCGTCGAGCACGACTTCCCGGTTCACCAGGAAGCGCGGCATGACGCCCAGCACCCGCCCGCCGGCGGCGTGCGCCGCCCGGGCGCAAGCCCCCATCAGGCCTACCCCACCACCCCCGTAGACCAGGCGCAACCCCTCCGCCGCCAGGGCGGCGCCCAGGGCGGCGGCGGCCTCCAGCCAGGCCGGATCGGCGGCATTCGACGAGCCGCAATAGACGCAGACCGAATCGATGCTCGCCAAATCCGTGCTTTGTGATGGGATCGACATCCGTGCTTGTCTCCCCAGATAAGGACGCGGCAGATAACGACTCGAACGCCCAGAAGGATCGCCCGATTACGAACGCGGCAAAAGACAGGATCGTCATCGCCCTGGCCCTGATGGGCCTCGCCGGCTGTCACGGCAAGAGCGCAACATCGGCCCCCGGCGCCGCGCCCGCCACCGTCGACCGGCCGGCGGAAGCGACATATCGCGCGCCCCCGGTCCTGACCTCCGCCAACCTCCTGCCCGGCGGACGCGTGCGGCTGACCGGCCTGGCGGGCCGCGGGGATCGGGTGAGGCTTGCCTCTCCGGCGGGACAGGCGGCCTATGCGGTGGCCGGCGCGGACGGGGTCTGGAGCCTTGTCCTGGCCGCCTCCGCCGCGCCGCGCCTCTTCGGCCTCGCCATGATCGAGAACGGCCATTCCATCCAATCGGAGGGCTATGTCGCCGTCACGCCGCGCGGAAGCGCGGCCCAACTCAGGGCCGGGGCCGGCGCCGTGGTGCTGGGCGATCTCCGCGCCGAGCCGGCGATCCTGGCGGTGGACTTCGATTCCAAGGGGGGAACCGTGGTCTCGGGCCGGGCCGCGCCGCGCGCGGTCGTCGACCTGTGGGTGGATGGCGCGCGCCGGGGCCGGGCGGCGACGGGCCCCGGAGGCGCGTTCTCCCTGCCGCTGGATGAGCCCCTCAGCTTCGCCGACCATCAGCTGGAAGTCGTGGAGGGGGCTCGCCGGGCGGACGCGAGGCCCAGCCTGTCGCCGCCGGCGCCCCTCTCCGCGGGGCCTTACCGGGCCACCTTGACGCCAGCCGCCTGGCGGATCGACTGGATAACGCCGGGTGGCGGATTGCAGACGACCCTGCTGCTGGCGCGAACCGGGGACGCCGCTTGACCGACCACCACCATGCCGCCGGCCGCCTGACGGCGCCTCCGGCCGGCCCGGCCCCCACCTCGCGGTTCAACTTCTGGAGCTCGATGGCGGACCTGATCCGCTTGGTCCTGCGCTCGAGGGCCCAGGGCCTGAAGGTCCGCCTCGGCCTGGCGCTGTTCCTGGTGCTGCTCGGCAAATGGACCGGCGTGGTCGGGCCGCTGCTGATCTCGCGGGCCATCGACCGGCTGAACGTCCATCAGGGCGGCGGCCACGCCGTCTTCGTCGCTTTCGCGGGCCTGGTGATCGGCTTCGTGCTGCTGCGGTTCATCGCCAACGCCGCGCCCTACCTGCGGGATACCATCTTCACCCCGGTCTCACAGATGGCCCTCGCCCAGTCGTCGATCGAGACCTTCGCCCACACCCTGTCGCTGTCGCTCAACTTCCATCAGAGCAAACAGACCGGCGGCCTGGCGCGGATCATCGACCGGGGCGCGCGCTCGACCGACTTCCTGCTGCGCAGCGTGGTCCTGAACCTCGGCCCGACGGCCCTGGAACTGCTGATGGCGGCCTATGTGCTCA
>JAQGIW010000091.1 GCA_028290905.1 Caulobacteraceae bacterium
GCGCCCGATAGGGACGGGGCCGCCGCCGTACGGCGGCGGCCCCGTCCCTATCGGGCGCTCACGCGGCGGCGGGCGCGGCGACGGCCTCAAAGTCGTTCTCAGGATGTCGTTTTCGATACGATCGACATAATTGAGTAACCCCATGATAAAATGGTTACCCAGACCGCTTTTCCGACAATAGGATTAATTAAGTTATCTTAATGTTCGCCGGTATGCACGAACCGCGCGCGAACCACTAGGTAACCCCGCGTTGGTACGACGAGGGCGGGCGACTTTTGCTGATCCGACCCCTGTCGTGCTGGGGTTCCGCATGTCGCGGGACCCCGCATGATCGGAGATCCCCATGTTGCGCACTGTGACTTTCGCCTCGGCCGCCGCCCTCGGCCTGGCCTCTTTGGGCCTGGCGGCGCCCGCCCTTGCCCAATCCGCCGACGCCTGGACCTGGACCGGGCCCTACGTCGGCGTGAACCTCGGCTACGGGGGCGGCGACTTCAAATACCCGTTCTCCGGAACCACCGACGCGGCGGGCGCCAACCGGGTGACCGGCCGGGCGCGGCAGTCCTCCAGCGGCGTGCTCGGCGGAGGTCAGGTGGGCTACAACTTCCAAATGCCGAACGGAGTGGTGTTGGGACTGGAGACCGACATCGACGCCGCCGACATCGGCGGAAATTCATCGTTCTCCAGCGCCACCGCCTCCGGGACCAACACGACGAGCGGCGTGAGTTCGAGGATCAACTATCTGGGGACGGTGCGCGGCCGGGTCGGCAAGCCGATGTTCGACGGCCGCTTCATGCCCTACGTGACCGGCGGCTTCGCCTATGGCGGGGTAAGGAACAACGCCAACTTCAACGGCGGCGGGTTCGCCACAAACACCCAGACCCAGACCGGCTGGACGGCCGGGGCGGGCGCGGAATACGCCCTCAATCGCCACCTGTCGTTCAAGGTCGAGTACCTCTACGTCGACCTCGGCAGCCAGAACCTCACGGGCCCCGGCGCCACGTTCAATGCACCGGGCGTCCCCCTCTACAACGCCAGCCTCCGGGAGCAGACGAACGCCAACGTCGTCCGCGCCGGCCTGAACTACCGGTTCTAGAGCGTAGGGGGTGAGGCCCCCCTCCCGGCCTTCGGCCGCACTCCCCGCTGAGGGGGAGGTGCCCGAAGGGGGGAAGGGGGCCTTCAGCCTCGGGCGCGGCGGGACTTGGGCTTTTCCTTCGCCGGGGCGGGCTTGCCCTTGCCGGCCAGGCTGGCGCGCAGGGCGGTCATCAGGTCGACGACGTTGGTGTCCTCGGGCTCGGCCGCCGCCACCGGCTTGTGGCCCTTCTGCTTCTCGGCGATCAGGCCCTTGAGCGCCTCCTCGTAGCGGTCGACGAACTGGCTGGGGTCGAACTTCGCCTCCATCTGGTCGATGATCTTCTCGGCGATGGCGATCATCGACGGGTCGGGCTTGACGTCGGCGATGGCGGCGAAGATCTCGTCGGGCTTGCGCACCTCGTCGGCCGAGCGGATCGACCAGGCGACGATCCCCTTGTCGCGCGGCTCGAGGGCCAGGATGCGCTCGCGGGTCGAGAGGACGACGCGGCCGAGGGCGATCCGCCCGGACCGCCGCATGGCCTCGCGGATGACGGCGAAGGGCTCCTGAGCCAACTTGCCGTCGGGCGCGAGGTAGTAGGGGTTGTCCCAGTACAGGCGGTCGATGTCGGCCTCGGGCACGAAATGCTCGATGGCGATGGTCTTGGTGCTCTCCAGCTTCACCGATTTGATCTCGTCGTCGGAGAGCAGGATGTATTCGCCCTTGGAGACCTCATAGCCCTTGACCAGCGACGAGCGTTCCACAGGTCCGGTGTCGGGGTCGGTGGCAGTCATCCTGATCCGGTTGTTGGTCTTGGGATTGATCAGATTGAAGTGCACGTCGCCAGCCGCGTTGGTCGCGCTGTAGAGGGCCACCGGGCAGGTGACCAGCGACAGCTTCAGGTGGCCTTGCCAAGTGGGGCGGTACGCCATGCAAATCCTCCGTCCTACTCTTTTGCTTCAACGCGCGCTTTAATCCGAAAACCGGTTCGCGATTTTCGGAACGCGCTCTAGTCGCAGCGCGCCATGGCGCCGGTGTCGAGGTCGATCCCGAAGCAGCGCTCACAGCCGGTGTCGACGTCCCGGACGATCACGCTGACCGTGGCCTCGGCGCCGATCTCGCCCGGCCAGCCTTCGAGCCAGGCGACGCAGGCGGCCTCGAAGCTGACCTCGGTGACCAGGTGGGCGTGCGGCGTCTCGAGATGACGGGCGTGAACCCGGAACAGTCGCGTCTCTTCGTCGGTCATATGGCGGTCTCCACGACCCTAAACGCCCGGCGAAGGAAAATGGACGCGCGCCGGAGGCGGGCCAGGAACATGTTCGGCCCGACGTCCTGCGAGCCAAGCTCGGCCGCTGAACCTCGGCCGGCCCTAAAGCTCCGCCGGCTCCCTTTCGGCGGGCGCCGCGTCCTCGGGCGCGGTCTCCTCGTCGACATCGGTCAGCATCGTCTCGTGGGTCTCCTTGAACGCCTCCATGACCGCCTCGGGATCGGCCGGGGCGGCCATGGCCTCCGCCTGGGGATCGACCCGATCGGCGAGGAGGGGATTGTCGCGGCGCGCCTCCTCATGCAGGTCGATGACCTTGGCGACCTTCTGCTCGATCATGATGACCAGCTCTAAGGTCAGCTGTTCGCGAAGTTCGGAGAGTTCGTCCTTGCGGCGCTGGCTCATCAGCACCAGGCTGGTGATGCAGATGGCGAGGAGTTGGCCCGCCAGCTGCAGCCAGGGAAAGCCCGGACGGTCGAGACCGTGGCCGGAGGCGCGCCGCAGGGCCACGTCGCCGACGATCCACGCCGCCGCCAGCAGGACCACGCCGGCGATGAACCAGGGGTCGGCGAAGACGGCGGTGACCCGGTCCACCACCCTCTGAAGGGTGGTGGCGCGCCGATCGTGGGCGGCGTGCAGCCGGGCGATCGCCTGAACGGTCTGTTCGATGTGGGGCGGCAGGATAGGACGCTCGACCCCGCCGGAAAGATCGGTCATCCGGCGCCCTTGCGCAGGCGGCGGAGGTTGGATCGGACCCTTCGGCGATAGTGGCCCACGGCCTTGGCGGCGGCGCCGGCGGGCGAATAGCCGAGCGCCCCGGACATCGCCTTGACCTGCAGGTCGAAACCGGCGGCAATCTTTTCCTCGACCATGCGAAACGCTTCGGCCTCGGCGGCCGCGCCGCCGGCCGCCAGCTTCAGCGCCCTAAGGCCGATGACGCCAGAGGCTTCAACGCCCAGGGTCCAGACGTCGAAGCCGACGCCCAGCCAGGGATCCAGACGGCCCTTCCTCATGACTCCGCGGCCGTTCGATCGGCCGGTGGTTGGAACGTCTGGTTCATAGGCTCAAAGCTCCGCGATCACGATGACGGGTGCGCCGCCGGATCGACGGCGCCGCACCGTCCCTGAACCGACCCGCGGCGAAAGCGTTCCGAAGGGGGGTTGGGAGAGCGACGACGAGGAGCCTTGCGATGGCGCGCCCCGGGGAACATGACCAGCGGTACACCGCGACGAGGATCTTCGCCCCCCGCCCGCCGAAGGGCGGCCTCCCCGCCCCGCGACCGAGCCGCCCGGCGCGGAGGGATCGAGCCGTACGCCCAAGACAGCGACCGACCCTGCCACCGGCGAACCCAACCGCTCCGGGGACGCCGGCCCAGGCTGAGCCGACCGACGTGGCGGGCTGCGCCGGCGCGGCATGCCGCTGTCGCCAGAGCGAAGGCGGCGAAGAGCGCTGAGCCCGCCTAGCGCAAACGATGGGGCGTTCGCTGTTCGCCGAACCAGTTCCCACTTCGGCGGCGAACGCCCTAGGCCTCCGTGGCGGAGGGCGGGCACGGCAGGGTGTCGACCAGCGACGACAGGCCCTCGGCGTAGCCGCGCTTCAGGGACGTCCAATAGGGGTCGCCGTCCACCACGGTCTGGAGATTGGCCACCGAGAAGCTGTCGATCTGATAGCGCAGGAGATCGATGGGCGGACCGACCGACAGGTTGCTGCGGATGGTGGCGTCGAAGGAGAGCATCGCCAGCTTGGCCGCCTCGTCGAGCGAGGTCTGGTGGTCCAGCACCCGGTCGAGGATCGGCTTGCCGTACTTGGTCTCGCCGATCTGCAGGAAGCGCGAGCGGCTGGAGGCTTCGATGAAGTTGCCGGCGGAGTAGACCTGGAACAGGCGGGGCTCCTCGCCGGAAATCTGGCCGCCGACCAGAAAGCTGCCGGTGGGATCGCCGTAGGACTGGACGTAGCGGGTGTCGCGATCGACCACCTCGCGCAGCTTCGTACCGACCATGGCGGCCACGTCGAACAGGTTCCTTGCGGCGTGCACGTCCCACTCCGCGTCCCCGGATCCCGCCGCATGGCGCAGCTGCGAGACCACCGACTGGGTGGTGGCCAGGTTTCCGGCCGACAGGATGGCGATGACCCGGTCGCCGGGGACGGTGATGAGGGCCATCTTGCGCGCCAGGGCGATCTGGTCGACCCCGGCGTTGGAGCGTGAATCGGCGGCCAGGACGAGACCCGTCGGCAGCAGGATTCCCAGGCAATAGGTCATGGACGCCCCTCTTTTGCGGGTCAGCATAACAGCCCGCCTCCGGTCGGTCTGCACCCTCCGGTCCCCCGGGGTGTCCCGAGGGCGGCGGCCGGCGTAAACTCCAGGCGGGGGGAACGAACCATGGCGGACAAGGAAGACCTCGACGCGATCGTCGCCCAGGTGGCGGCGGAGATGCGCCCGCACCTGGGAGAGGGGAAGGTGGCCGACTACATCCCGGCCCTGGCGCGGGTGGATCCGCGGCAGTTCGGGATCGCGGTGGTGACTTCCGACGGCGCCGTGGCTTCCGCCGGCGACGCCGAGACGCCGTTCTCGGTGCAGAGCGTTTCGAAGGTGTTCACCTTGACCCTGGCGATCAACCGGCTGGACGAGGCGCTGTGGACGCGGGTCGGGCGCGAGCCGTCCGGGTCACGCTTCAATTCCATCGTCCAGCTCGAGCAGGAGAAGGGGGTTCCGCGCAATCCGTTCATCAACGCCGGCGCCCTGGTGGTCACCGACGCGGTCCTGGCCGGCGCCCGTCCGGCCGAGGCGATCGCCGACATCGCGGGCTTCATGCGCCGCCTGGCGCTGGACGAGACGGTGGCCATCGACGCCGAGGTGGCCGCCTCCGAGCAGGACACCGGGTTCCGCAACGCCAGCCTGGCCAATTTCCTGCGCGCCTTCGACAACCTGAACAGCCCGGTGGAGGAGGTGCTCGAGGTCTACTTCAACCAGTGCGCCCTCAGCATGAACTGCCGCCAGCTGGCGCGTGCGGGGCTGTTCCTGGCGCATGGCGGCCTCGACCCCCTGAACCGGATCCAGGTGACCAGCCCGGAGCGGACGCGGCGGATCAATGCGATCATGATGACCTGCGGCCACTACGATGCGTCCGGCGAGTTCGCCTACCGCGTGGGACTGCCGGGCAAGAGCGGCGTCGGCGGCGGCATCCTCGCCATAGCCCCGCGCCGGGCGGCGATCGCGGTGTGGTCGCCCGGCCTGTGCGAGGCCGGCAACTCGCTGGTGGGCGCGCTGGCCCTGCGCCGCTTCGTCGCGCTGACGGGGTGGTCGGTGTTTTAGAGCGTGTTGCGATCTGATGGAATCAGATCGCCGCTCTTATCTTTTGTTCTGACGCGCGTCTGGGCCTGAAGGCCGTTCCCACATTTCGGAACGCGCTCTGGAAGCTTCGGCGTCTGAATTGATTAGGCGCACACCCCCTCCACCCCCTCGGGGTCCCCCTCCCCCAGCGGGGGAGGAGAAGCGGGCCGCCAAACCCTCTCTTCCCCCTCTGAGGGAAGTACCCCGAAGGGGGGATGGGGCTACACCACGCCGTAGGCCAGCATGGCGTCGGCGACTTTCTTGAAGCCGGCGATGTTGGCGCCGCGGACGTAGTCGATGTGCTTGGTCCCCGCCGCGCCGCCGTATTCCACGCAGGAGGCGTGGATGCCGTGCATGATGTCGATCAGCAGAGCCTGGAGCTGCTCCTCCTTCCAGGAGATACGGGCCGAGTTCTGGCTCATCTCCAGGCCGGATACCGAGACCCCGCCGGCGTTGGCCGCCTTGCCCGGGGCGTAGAGGATCTTGGCGTTCTTGAAGACGTGCACGCCCGCCAGGGTGGTGGGCATGTTAGCGCCCTCCGAGACGGCGATGCAGCCGTTCTTCACCAGGGTTTCGGCGTCCTTGCCATCGAGTTCGTTCTGGGTGGCGCAGGGCAGCGCCAAGTCGCACTTGACGCCCCAGGGGCGCTGGCCGGCGTGGTATTCCGACCCCGTGAACTCCTTCACGTACTCCTCGATGCGGCCGCGGCGCTTGGTCTTGTGCGCCTTGACCCAGTTGATCTTGGCCTGGTCGATTCCCGCCGGATCGTAGATGAAGCCATCGGAGTCGGAGAAGGTCAGCACCTTGCCGCCCAGCTGGACGATCTTCTCAGCGGCGTGGGTGGCCACGTTGCCCGAGCCGGAGATCACGGCGGTCTTGCCGACCACGCCGTCGCCGACGTTCTCCAGCATGCTCTGCAGGAAATAGACCGCGCCGTAGCCGGTGGCCTCGGTGCGGATCAGGCTGCCGCCGAACTCCAGGCCCTTGCCCGTAAGCACGCCGGTGAACTGGTTGGTGATGCGCTTGTACTGCCCGAACATGTAGCCGATCTCGCGCGCGCCGACGCCGATGTCGCCCGCCGGCACGTCGATGTCCGCGCCCACGTGCCGATAGAGCTCGGTCATGAACGACTGGCAGAAGCGCATCACCTCGTGATCGCTCTTGCCCTTGGGGTTGAAGTTGGCCCCGCCCTTGCCGCCGCCCATGGGCAGGCCGGTCAGGCTGTTCTTGAAGGTCTGTTCGAAGGCCAGGAACTTCAGGACGCTTTCGGTGACGCTGGGGTGGAAGCGGATGCCGCCCTTGTAGGGGCCGATGGAATTGTTGTTCTGGACCCGCCAGCCGCGCTGCACCCGGATGGCGCCGTTGTCGTCTTCCCAGCACACCCGGAAGCTCACCACCCGGTCGGGTTCGGCGATCCGGCGCAGGATCTGGTATTCGTGGTACTGTTCCTTGTCCTGGATGAAGTCGAAGATGTCCTCGGCCACTTCCTGCACGGCCTGGACGAACTCGTCCTGTCCGGGATTGCGGCGTTTCACACCGGCGATGAAAGCCGAAAGATCGACGTGATCCTGAGTAGCCACTGACATTCCCCCTAGAGCTTGATGACGTTTCAGAGAAACGTCTGAATCAGGCTCTACATTCTAAATTCAGAGCAGGATTCAGCCATCAGGCGGCTCCGCCTGATGCCATCCTGCTCTAGCTTCGCCACGAACCCCGAAATCAGCTCGACCATGCGATGCGCCGGCACGATGCCGTGGGCCCTGGGGGGAGTCAATGTAGGGCCGGCGACAGACGCGGGGGCCTGCCCGGCGGTGTTGCGGGGGCCTTGAGCCGCCAAGGAGCCCCCCCGGCCTCGCGGCATGCGGTTTTTTGCTCGGAGACTGCGCGCCATGCGCGCGATGGCCTTGTCCGCGCCACCCGCGCGGCTGCGAGAGGTCGGTGACCGCTCTTGGCTCCTTGGCGCTTGGCGGTTCGGGGGGACACCAGATGAAGCTGGTTCGGCGGGTCACACCATCAGAGGGCCTTCGAGCCATACGGCGAGGATCGCCAGGCTGAGGGGAACGCCGAAGGCGATGGGCTCGCGGCCCGCCGCGAGGCCGCGCCGCAGCACCCTCAGACCGACCCACAGGAAGGCGGCGGCGCAGGCGACCAGCATCACTGACGGCAGGGCGGTCCAGCCCAGCCACGCCCCCGCGGCGCCGAACAGCTTGGCGTCTCCCAGCCCCATCCCCTCCGCCCCCCGCCACAGCCGGAAGGCCCAGGCGAGCGTCGCCAGGGCGCCCCAGCCCACGGCCGCGCCCACGAGGTGGTCGAGGACGGGCCGGCCGGGCAGGAGGAACGCCACCGCCAGGCCGGCGGCGAGCAGGGGAAGGGTGAGGAGGTCGGGCAGACGATAGGCGGTCAGGTCGATGGCGGCGAGGCAGACGAGGCTCCAGCCGAGGACCAGGCTGGCCGCGAACAAAGGCCAGGCCGTCGGCCCGCGGACCACTCCCCAGGCGAAGGCGAGCGCGACGGCGGCGACGACCGGGGCCGTCGCGGGCCGCTCGCCGGCGTCCGCCT
>JAQGIW010000271.1 GCA_028290905.1 Caulobacteraceae bacterium
GTGATTCCGGTGGTCGCCGCCATGGCCGCTCCCGAGCCCGCCACCAGGGCGAGCGCAGCCACGCTCGTCATCAAGCCGTGTAAAGTCTTCATCTCAATCCCACCCGTTCCAAGGAGGCCAGCGTCGGACCCCGATCCGGCTTGGCGTCGAGTCGGGTCGCGCAGGGCGCGGCCGCTCTGGCAGGGGCTGTTTGGCGGAATCCGCCTTAGATCAAATTAAGAAATCATGTCAGTTCGAATACAGAATGATGACATTCAATCCGTATGCAGATGTAATTTCTCACGCCCGACGGGCGGGGGATCGTTCTCGACCCCCTTGAGGACCAAGCGCCGGTCATTGTTATCGAACGACGTTTTCACCGCGCGGCAGCGGGCGTTCAGATGGGGGGCGCCTGCCGGTCCGCCGCCTTTCGGTCCGCAGCGGGGGGCGTGTGGAGCGGCGAGGCCTCGAGGCGGATGCCTCGTTCGGCGCGCAACTGGCCCCGCTTTGTGCCATTTTGGGCACAGGTCCCCGCGCGATCGGCCGGCGAATCACCGCGGCGGCGGCTCAATCCTCCAGGGCGTAGACCTCGAAGGCGATGTTCTTGATCTGCGGGCCGTCGAGGTAGAGCTGCGCGAGGGGGGTGTCGCGCGGGATGGGGATGTGGGTGACCGCGTCCTCCTCCATCTTCAGGTAGAAGGCCCGCGCCTCCTCGAGCACGATGGCGGTGATCTGCTTCTCGGCGTTGACGGTCATGTTCAGCACCGAGCCCTGGTACCCCAGGCTGCGGACCCCCTCGCGGATGTCGGTGACCACATAGGCGAGGATGAACTGCTCCTCGTCCGCCGCCGCCTCCACCAGCCCGCCGAGCCAGCCGTAGACCAGGGGCCGGTAGAACGGCCACGCCGCCGGCCATTCCACGATCCAGGTGGTCAGCAGAAAGGTCGCCGCCGTCAGCAGGCTCGAGGTCAGCAGGAAGATGGCGATGCCGGCGAGCCCGGAGGAGCGGTGCTCGACCACCACGCCCAGGAGGACGTCGTAGGCGTTCGGCGTCGGCGGGAAAAAGGCCGGCAGTCCGGCCGCGACCCAGGCCTCATTGGCGACGCAGACCAGGGCCCAGGCGGTGTGGGCGAACAGGGCGCCCAGGACGATGATCCCGAGGGTGAGGACCGACCCCGGGCTCGGGGCTCCGGGGCGGAAGGCGCCGCGGTGGGCGCCGGCGTAGAGGCCGCCATAGAGGCCCAGCCCCGGCGCCAGAAGGAACAGCGCCAGCACCAGGCCGTAGCTGAAGACCATCCAGCGCCTAGATCTTGGTCCGGCGATCCCGGACGGCGAGCTCCGGCGTCTGCGGCGTGGGCCGCGGCCGCTTCAGGACGATCACGCCATCGTCGCGCACGCGTCCCGAGGCCTTGACCTTTTCCCAGTCGCCGCCGTGCTCCCGGAGCACCGCCCGCGCGAGGGCCAAGCCCTTGTCCGAGTTGAGTCTCATGAGGAAGGAATATGGTCCCGTTCGGGGGCGGGCGCAACGCGGGGCGCCAGATGCGGTGTTCGCGCGTTATCGTCCCAGGTCGGGCTCACTACCGGAGTAGACTGAATGAAGCTCCTCACCCTTTCCCTGCTGGCCTACGGCGGCGCCATGGCGCTCAGCCTGTCCCCGTTAGGACCCGTCGACGCCCAGCCCGACACGGCTTCGGCTGTGGTCTCGCCGACCCATGGCGACTGGACCTTGCGCGAGCGCGAGAAGTGGCTCAGCGACCGGATCGACAAGTCTCGCGACGACGGCTCGCTCGACCGGGTCGAATACGATCGC
Source organism: Caulobacteraceae bacterium (assembly GCA_028290905.1). Taxonomy (GTDB): domain Bacteria; phylum Pseudomonadota; class Alphaproteobacteria; order Caulobacterales; family Caulobacteraceae; genus Acaudatibacter. The sequence goes on from JAQGIW010000271.1 coordinate 1,790, forward strand.
GCCCGGCACAGCCTCGACGATCTGCGTCAGGAGGAGGACCGGATGAAGGACCACCAGCACGGGGAACTCACCGACAACCAGACCCAGGACCTCGAGGCCCGGCTGGACGCGATGGCCGCCGAGATCCACTGGGCGCACCAGCAGGCCTTCGCCAAACCCTGGTAGGTCTCAGGCGAGCACCACGCCTTTGAGGATGGCCGCGAAGTGCGTGGCGGCGGCGGCGGTGACGAAGCCGTGCCAGATGGCGCGGCGGTACGGCAGGTCGGCCTTGAGATAGACGACGACCCCGAGGGTATAGACTAGGCCGCCGACCAGCAGCAGGATCAGGGCGACGGCGGAGACGCCGGCCAGCAGGGGCTTGATGGCGATCACCGCGATCCAGCCCAGGGCCAGATAGACCGCCACCCACATCTTCCGGCCGAGGCCCGGCGCCAACAGCTTGCCCACCGCCGCGCCGATGGCCAGGGTCCAGACCGCCGTCGTCATCCCCCAGGCCCAGGCGCCGGTGAGCCGCTGGGTGGTGAAGGGTGTGTAGGAGCCGGCGATCATCAGGAAGATGGCCGCATGGTCCAGGCGCCGCAGCAGCGGCCGGCGCCGGGGACTGGCGAGGTTGTACGCCGCCGAGGCCAGGAACATCAGCACCAGGCATGTGGCGTAGACGCCCACCGCCGCGGCCTGGCCCAGCCTGCCGACGCCGAGGGAGAGTCCCAGCAGGATCAGGCCGCCGAGGGCGCCGCCGGTGAGCCCGACGATGTGCACCCAGCGGTCGGCGGATCGCTCGAAGGGCCGGGAATAATGGGCGGTGTCGTCGGTGACGGCGGGAAGCTTGGGGGTCACGTCGCGTCCTCCAGTCGGCCTCGTATCGCCCCTATCGCTCAGTATGGCAGCCTAGGGAAGGGGTTGCGCCCCGCCGCTTTGTGCGGGAAAGACCCCCGCGGGGGCGAGGACGGCGCCATTGAACACCACAGGTCGCCAGTTGGACGACAAGACGGCCGACCCGCTGATGGTCACCTATCTGGCGCGGCGGGAGGATTTGCTCCGCTACTTCCGGGCTCGCCTGCGCTCGCCGGAAGCGGCCCAGGACGTGGTCCAGGACATCTATCTGAAGATCGCCAGACGCCCTATCGAGCCGGTCGACAATCCCGCCGCCTATCTCTACCGCCTGGGCGCCAACCTGATGCTCGACCACATCAAGCGGGAACGGCGGGTGCAGCGGCGGGCCACAGCCTGGCGCGAGGCCACGGTGGAGACCGAAAGCGGCGTCCAGTCGGCGGCCGAGGATCCCCCGGCCGACCGGGCCGTGGCGGCCCGCGAGCGCCTTCTGCTGATCATCAAGGCCATGGACGAGATGCCGCACCCCGTCCGCGAAGCTTTCCGATTACACAAGCTGGAGGGCCTCAGCCACGCTGAAACCGCTCTCGCCATGAGCGTTTCGCGTTCCAGTGTGGAAAAATACATCATGACCAGTCTCCAACACATCTTGAAGCGCGTTGGACGGTGACGGTCTTCCTTTCTTTTCTTGGAGGGGGCGCCCACGTCCTGTCGTCATCCGTACAGGGAACGGGGCATGGCTGACGGGAGACCGTCGGGGACATTGATTGGCGTGGACAATTCCGCCTTGAGCGATGGTGTGCGTGAAGCGGCGACCGCGTGGTTTGTCCGCGTCCAATCGGACGCGGCCACGGTCGACGACTGGAGCGCCTTGACTCTCTGGCTGGAGAGCTCGCAGGCCCATGCGGTGGCGCTCGCGGAGGTCGAGGCGCTGTCCCACGAGATCGACGAGGCGGCTGTCGAGATCCTGGCCGCCCTCGGGCCGCGCTCGGCCGAGATCCTGCCGTTCCGCCAGTCCGGACCTCGCCAAAGTCCACGGCGGCAGCCGGCGCGCACTGGGACGCGCACGTGGGGGCGGGGAGCCATCGCCGCCGCCTTCGTCGGCCTCGCGGCCGCGGTGGGCTTCGCGGGCTGGAAAGCCTCCGAGGGCTCCCTCCAGACCTATCGCACCGGCCCCGGCGAGACCCGCGTCATCGCCCTGGCCGACGGCAGCCACATCCGCCTGGACGCCGCCTCGACGATGTCGGTCCGCCTTGGGATGTTCTCCCGGCATGTCCAGCTCGGGGACGCCGAGGCGAGCTTCGATGTGGCCAAGGACGCGAAGCGTCCGTTCGAGATCGCGGTGGGCGACCAGCGCGTGCGGGTGATCGGCACGGAGTTCAACATCCGCAACTACGACGGCCTGACGGAGGTCACCGTCCGGCGCGGGATCGTCGCGGTCTATGGCGGCGACGAGGGTGACCAACCGCTGGCGCGGCTGACCAAGGGAACCGAGCTGAGCCACGTGGTGGGCTCGACGCGCTTCATCACCCGGCACGTCGACCCGGATTCGGCGTTCGCCTGGACCCAGGGCCGGCTGATCTGCGACGACCTTCCGCTCTCCGAGATCGTCCCCTATCTCAATCGCCGGTACGCCACGCCGATCAGCCTCGCCCCGGGGCTGTCCGGGCGGCGGTTCTCGGGCGTTCTCGAGCTGAGCGACGAAAAAGACGTCGTCCGTCGCCTCGCCACTTATTTGTCACTGACCATGCATGGATCGGACCGGGAAATCTCACTAAGCTGAGCGTATGACGCGTCAGTGGGTACCCTCCATCGCGCGCCCCGGCCCCGCGCGGCGATGGGGGCTGAGTCTTGCGGCCCTCGTGGCCGGCTGCGCCGCGGGGAACGCGCGCGCTGGGGCACCGACGATAGCCTTCAACATCCCGCCCGGGAGCCTCTCCTCCGAACTGGTCAAGTTCGCGGTCGAGGCGAACATCTCCATCGGCCTGGGTAGCGTCGACGGCTGCGCGGGCGCGGGTAAGGGGCTGGCGGGGCGCTACACCGTCGAGGAGGGCCTCAAGCGGCTGCTGAAGCGCAGTGGCTGCGCCTATCGCCAGCTCGACGCCCGCGCCTTCGAGATCCGCGTCGCGCCACGATCGGCCCCTGCCCCCGTCGTCACCGCCCGCGAGGGCCCGATGCGCGCCGAGTTGTCGGAGCTGGTGGTGGTGGCCACGCGGCGGTCGACGCCGATCGACCGCCTGGCCTACGCGGTCTCGTCGATCCCCCGCAGCACGCTGGACGCACAGGGCGTCCACGACCTGCGTGACCTGACGATGATCAGCCCCGGCATGACCGTGACCAACCTCGGCATGGGGCGTGACAAGATTCTCCTGCGCGGCCTGTCGGACGGTCCGCTGACCGGCCTGACGCAATCCCTGGTGAGTCTCTACCTGGACGACACCCGACTGACCTTCAACGCGCCCGATCCGGATCTCCGCCTCGTGGACATCGCGCGCGTGGAGGTGCTGCGAGGCCCACAGGGGACGCTCTACGGGTCAGGTTCGCTCGGGGGGGTGATCCATATCGTCTCCGCCGAGCCGGACGCGACCCGCCGTTCGGTCTGGGCGGCCGCCAGCTATGGCTTCACCACGGGAGGCGCGCCGAGCAACGCGGAAGATGCGGCGATCAATGTGCCGCTGCTGGCGGACCGGGCGGCGGCGCGGCTGGTGCTCTATCACGAGGTCGACGGCGGCTACATCCGCAACACCTACCTCAACATCAACAACATCAATCGCGCCGAACGCGACGGCGGCCGCTTCACCGTCAAGTTCTCGTTGAACAAGGACTGGGACATCTCGGCCGGGGCGGTGGTTCAGGATATCCTCTCGGCCGACACCCAGTACGCCACGCCGCCCGGAGGGCCCTATACGCGCAATACGCGCCTGCGCGAGCCTTCGGACAACAACTTCCGCGAATACCACATCAACGTGAATGGGGACCTCGGCTGGGCCGTCGCCCACGCCTCCGCCGCCTATATCGAGCACAAGATCTTCGACCGCTACGCGGCGCTCGGGCCGGCCCGCCCAGTGGGGCCGCCGTCGAGCAGCGGGGGGTTCGACGACCTGGACGAGCGGTCGCGGATCCAGAGCGTCGTCACCGAAGAGACCCTGACCTCGGAGGGGCCAGCCCGGGTGCAATGGCTAGCGGGCTTCTTCTACGCCCACACCACCCAGACCTCGAGCTTCGCTGACTCGGCTCCGGGTCCGCCGACGGTGGTCAGCTATAGTGACGTGCGTCACGACGGCCTCGACGAAGGGGCCTTCTACGGCCAGGCCGAGGTCCCCCTCTACGCCGGCTGGACGGTCACGGCCGGGGGACGGGTGTTCGCGTCGCGCGACCGGGTGAACAGCCTCAGCACCGTACGCTCCCGCCAGGTCACATCCTTCTCAGGCGTCGTCGACCAGGTGGGCTTCACGCCCAAGATCGTGATCTCCGACCGGCCACTGCCCGACCTGCTGGTCTACGTCCAGGCTGACCAGGGCTATCGTCCCCCTGGAATCAATACCGCGGCCGCGCCTGGCGAAGTCCTCGGCGCCCCAGGGGGCAAGGAGCCGTTGCGGTATTTCAAGAGCGACCAGCTCTGGAGCTTCGAAGCCGGCGCCAAGATCACCACCCTCGATGGCCGTTTGCGCATCAACGTGGCCGGCTTCGACGTGCAGTGGAAGGGGGTCCAAAGCGACCAGCTGCTGCTGCTGCCATCCGGCCTCCCCTTCACCGCCAACGTCGGCGACGGCCGCAACCTCGGGGTGGAGATCGAGACCGCCTTCCGCACCGGGGCGCTGGAGCTGCAGGCCGACATGCTGTTCGACCATCCCCGGCTGTACCGCGCGAACACGGCGGCCTTCCCGCTCCTGGCCGACTCCAGCCTGGGGGCGGTTCCCGACCAGGAGGTCGGCTTCAGCGCCCACTATTCGTGGAAGCTCGGCAATCGCCTGTCCTTCGCGCTCGACGGCCGCTGGATCTACGTCGGCGGTTCGCACCTGATGCTGAACATCGCCTCGCTTCCGAAGGAGGGGAACTACAATACGGGCCGTCTGGCGGCGTCCCTCATCGATCAAAACTGGCGCTTCACGGTGGCCGTGGACAACCCCGCCGACGACCACCCCGACACCTTCGCCTACGGCAACCCATTCCTGCTGCGCACGGTCCGGCAGACGACGCCCCTGCGGCCCCGCACCGTCACCCTGAGCGCCGAGGCGTCCTTCTAGGTCCCGTCCCGTTCGCGGGCCGGCCCTCTGGCCCACCCGATCTATTTTATTCCGCGACAGGTGGGTTAGGCTAAGGGGCGCGGCCTTGCGGCCGGAGCGAAAACATCGGGGAGCGAGACATGTCGCTGAAGAGACTTGGAATGTTTCTGGCCGCAGTCGTCCTGGCCGGCGCGGGGAGTGGGGCCGGGGCCCAGACTTCGCGCGCCGTTTCCGCGGCCGTGGCCGACACGGGCCGCCCGGCCGCAGACGTGGCGCGGGACACCGCGCGCAAGCCGGCCGAGATGTTGGCCTTCGCCGGTCTGAAGCCGGGCGACGTGGTGCTGGAGGTGCTGCCGGGCGGAGGCTACTTCACGCGCCTGATCAGCAAGACGGTCGGCCCCTCAGGGCATGTCTACGCGGGCGCCCCGACCGGCAAGATGCAGGAGGCGGCCATCGCCATCGCCGCCGATCCGGCCTACGCCAACGTCACGGTCGTCGGGCTCGATCCCGCGGCCATGGCGGCCCTGCCCGCCGTGGACCTGATCTGGACCTCCCAGAACTACCACGACCTGCACCTCACCCGCGTGCACCAGGATCCGGTGGCCATCGACAAGCTCTGGTTCTCGAAGCTGAAGCCCGGGGGTGCGCTGATCATCATCGACCACGCCGCCCTCCCCGGCGCTCCGGTGGTTGCGACCGCCGACGCCCTGCACCGGATCGATCCCGCCGCCGCCCGCAAGGAGGTGGAGAGCGCCGGCTTCGTGTTCGACGGGGAGTCCCAGGCCGTGCGCAACCCCGCCGATCCGCACACCGCGAACGTCTTTGATCCCTCGATCCGCGGGAAGACCGATCAGTTCGCCTTCCGGTTCCGCAAGCCGGGCTGAAGCGCCCTTAACGGTCAGGCGACAAGGTCCCGATGCTGGGTATGCCGGTGCAGCCAGGCTGCGGCGTAACCGCATAGGGGCACGATCTTCTCTCCAGTCGCCCGGGCTTCCGCGGCGAGCCCCTCCATGAAGCGGCCGGCCGCGCCCGTCCCGCGCAGGACCGGGGGCGCTTCTACGTGATCGATGATCAGGCGTCCGCCCACCCGTCGATAGTCGGCGAACACGATGTGTCCGCCCTCCTCCATCTCGAAGCGGCCTGCCGCCGCATTATCGCGCACCTGGGTCATGCCAATGCCTCCGAGACTCTTCGCCGCTTCCCTGGGACACGGCGACTATTTCAGTTCTGCAAAACCATCGTTAGGCTAGGGATTGCGCTGCGAATTTCCAAGGGGCGGCGGAGGAGTTGGAATGCGCATGGCGATCGTGCGGCGAGCGGGGGCGCTCGCCACGCAGGCGGCCCAGGACCGGGGAGCGTTGCGCGTACCCGGGTTCAATTGGCGTTCGGGGACTATGGACCCCGCGCAAGGACGCGATAGCGCCGCTTTCGCCTGCGTGATCGCCCTGGCGGCCCTGACCGGGTGCGGGAAGATCGATGACGGCGGCTCGACGGCGGCCACGCCCTCGCGCAAGGCGGGACTCTGGGAACAGGTGCTCACCCGGGACGGCAAGCCGGGCCATCTGGGCGTCCTCACCCTGTGTGTCGACGCGGCCACAGACCATGAGCTTGGTGTCTTCGGGCGCCACGTCGGCAAGGACGATTGCGACCGCACCGTCACGCGCGATCCCGCCGGCGTCTACCATTTCGTCTCCACCTGCACCCTGAGCAACGGGACACTCGTCAAATCAATGGGCACGGCGTCTGGCGACTTCGCCTCCGGCTACAAGGTCCACTCCGAGGTGAACATCAGCGGCGCCCCGATCGCGCCGATGAACGGCATGCACGTGATCGACATCGCCGGCCGCTACGAAGGCGCCTGCCCCGCCAGTATGCG
>JAQGIW010000291.1 GCA_028290905.1 Caulobacteraceae bacterium
GATTTGAAGTTCGCACCCCGCCCGACCCCACACACCGGCGAACTTCAAATCCAGCACACTAGGCCAGCCTGGGCGCGCGGCGGGCGGCGGCGCCGACCAGGCCGAAGCCCAGCAGCAGCATCATCCAGGTCGAGGGCTCGGGAGTCGACATCGCGTGGGAGATGGCCGAGGGGGAGAGGCTTCCGATCGCGCCGCCGGAGCCGGTCGGCGCCCAGGAGCCCCAGCCGAGAACGTCTAGAGCGATAAGATCGCTGTTGGAGAGGCCGTAGAGCGTACCCGAGGAGAGGGCGGCGTCCTGGGCGTCGCCCTTGATCGCGTACAGATCGCTGCGATCGCCGCTGCCGGCCAGATTGAACTGGCCGAGATTGGTGACCCCGCCGTCAACCGAAAGATAGGCGGCCGAGCTGAAGGAGAAGCTGGACACGTGGGCCGCCGCATAGCGCAGGGCGTCGAACATCGTCGCATAGGTGGGTTGTGTGCCGTGCAGGCCGGTAATGCGGCCAAGCACCTCGGAGATCTCGTGGGCGGCCAGACCCTGGAAATCATAGGCGCCGGCCGTGACGCCATCGGCGCCGTTGAAGTCCCACTTCACCGCCGAGGAAAACCCGACGTAGCCGCTGTTGGGATTGATCGACGCCGGCAGGTAGCCCAGGGCCTGGGCCTCCGCGTAGGGCAGTTCGTAGCTGAGCGACCCCGCGGGGCTTATCGTGGGCAGGTTCGCGGCGGCCGAGACCATGTTCGCATCACCGGGATTGGCGGCGGCGTTGGCCTGAAAGGCGTCGACGATGTCACTGTAGGCGAAAGGGCCGGTCAGCGAGCTCTGGCTGGCGGCGATATTGCCCGTGCCCAGGGAAGAACCGTTCACCTTGCCCCACGACACGCCGATCTTGATGGTGACCGGCGTGCTGAACGCGGCGTCGAACTGGTTGGCCACCGTCGTGAACGCCGCCTCCACCGTGGCGGCGTTCGCCAGGGACGTGATGCTCGAATCGAATATCGGCCGAATGGTGAGGGCGCTCGCCGAAGTGGCGCCCGATGCCGCGACCGCGGCGACAGCCAGTAGCGCGCGGGACCGCGCGCGAACATGCAGTGACAAGATACGCCCCCCAACAAAAGCCAAAACTGGCTAAGCAGTGAAATACCGCGGCCCCGTCCTAGCACCGGGCACGGGCCGAATACTTAGGACAAAAAGTCGCATCTCCGCCACGAACGTCGATAAATACTCAAATTAAATGGATTTAGCCGCCCGTGTACTCCGACAGGGCGGCGATAAATCTGCATACAATTCAAATTGGCCCCGCATTCTCGCCAAGTCATCGCACGGCGAGCGCACCTCCGCCTCACCCGACTTATCTTACGTCCGCAGGCGCGCCCTCCCCCCGCCCAATTCACCCTGAACAAGCCACACTGGACATGACGCCCAAGCTTCGCCAGCCCCTCAGCTCCGGCGCCGCTTTTTCTTGCCGGTATCGTTGCGCTAGGGTCGAAGCGCAACAGGAGATGAACGCCTTGACCATCACGCTATCGCCCTTCGTCACCCGCGGCGGGCTCAGACTGGCGGCCGACGTCCAGGGGGACGGCCGCCGCGGCGTGGTCATGCTGGCCCATGGCGGCGGCCAGACGCGGCATTCCTGGGCGTCCACCGCCCACAGACTGGCCGAGCGGGGTTGGAGGACCGTATCGCTGGACCTGCGCGGCCACGGCGACAGCGACTGGGAGCCGGAGGGCGACTATCATATCGAGCGCTACGCCGAGGACCTGATCGACGTAGCGGCCGGCCTGCCGGCGAGGCCCGCCCTGATCGGCGCCTCCCTGGGCGGAATCGCCGGCATGATGGCGGAGGCGGTCCTCGCGCCGGGGACCTTCGCCTCCCTGACCCTGGTGGACATCATTCCGCGGACCGATCCTTCGGGCGTGGAGAAGATCATGGGCTTCATGGGGGCGCACCTGGAGCACGGCTTCCACAGCCTGGAGGCAGCGGCTGAGACCATCGCGGCCTACCTGCCCCACCGTCCCCGACCCAGGGACCTCTCCGGCCTCGGCAAGAACCTGCGCCAGGGGCCGGACGGACGGTATCGCTGGCATTGGGACCCGAAGTTCGTCAGCGGCGTTGGCCGGGAGCGCTCGCTGTCCCACGCCGAAGATCTCGAGGCGCGGTGCCGCGAGATCGACATCCCGGTCCACCTGATCCGCGGCCGGATGAGCGAACTGGTGTCGCTGGAGGGCGCGCAGGCCTTCGTGGCGAGCCTGAAGGACGGCTCCTTCACCGACGTGGCGGACGCCGGCCACATGGTCGCCGGCGACCGCAACGACGTCTTCCTGCAGGCGGTGCTGGACTTCCTGGAGAGCCCGCGCGCCGCCGTCGACCTGGGAGCCTGAGGCCAATGATCCGCGGCGTTCACCACACCAGCATCACCACCGCCGACCGCGACCGGCTGGTCGCCTTCTATCGCGACCTGCTCGGCTTCGAGGTGGTCAGCCAGTCCGAGTGGAGCGGGAGCAATCCGGCGGCCGACGCCATCTTTGGCCTGAAGGACTCGGCGGTGAGGATGGCCATGCTGCGCGCCTCCAACGCCTACCTGGAGATCTTCGAGTTCGCCCATCCGAAGGGCCAGCCGGGCGACCACGACCGGCCCGTCTGCGACGCCGGGGTCACCCACATCTGCCTGTGCGTCAGCGACATCCAGGGGGAGTACACGCGCCTGAAGGCGGCCGGCATGCGCTTCCACTGCCCGCCCCAGGGCGCCGGCGCCGTGGGCTCGGCCACCTACGGCCGCGACCCCGACGGCAATATCGTCGAACTGATCGAGCCCGACCCCGCGGGGCCGTTCGCCTTCCCGGCCTAGATCTCCAGGCAGATCTTGCCGAAGTGCTTCTGGGAGATCTGGTAGGCGAAGGCGGCGGCGATCTGGTCGAGGGGGTAGGTGGAGTCGATCACCGGTTTCAGGCCGTTCGCCTCGATGGCCTTAATCATCTCCTCCTGGTCCTGGACCGAGCCCACGGTGATCCCCTTGATGGCGACGTTCTTGGACATGGCCAGCGCGGTGGGGACCTCGCCCGACGCCCCGGTCAGGACGCCGATCAGGGAGATGTGGCCGCCCAGCCGGCAGGCGTGGATCGATTGCCCCAGCGTGCCCGGCCCACCGATCTCGACCACCGCGTGCACGCCTCCGCCGCCGCCCGCCGCCGCCGCGGTGCGGCCCCATTCGGGATCCTCCTTATAGTTGATCAGTTGGTCAGCCCCGAGTTCCTTGAGGCGGGCGACCTTGGCGGCCGAGGACGAGGTGGCGATCACGCTCGCCCCCGCCGCCTTGGCGAGCTGCAGGGCGAAGATCGAGACCCCGCCCGTTCCCTGCGTCAGGATCACGTCCCCCGGCCTGATCCGCGCCTCGACCATCAGCGCCCGCCAGGCGGTAAGCGCCGCGCACGGCAGGGTGGCGGCCTCGGTCAGGGACCAGCCCTGGGGAAGGCGGGTGAAGGCCGACGCCGGCATGGCGACCAACTCGGCCGCGAAACCATCCACGTGATCGCCGGGGACGCCGCGCAGACGGGTCGGCGTCGGGCCGCCGGCCGGCCAGTTGGGAAAGAAGGCGGAGAGCACCTGATCCTCCGCCTTCCAGGCGGTGACGCCCTCGCCGACGGCCACCACCTCGCCCGCCCCGTCGGACATCGGAATGCGGCCGTCGGCGGCCTTGAGCATGCCGCTGACCACGGCGTAGTCGTGGAAATTCAGGGAACTGGCCCGCACGCGGACCAGGATCTGGCCTGGTCCGGCGACCGGCTCGGCGCGCTCCTCGATGGCGATCCTCTCCAGCCCGCCCGGAGCTTTGACGGCGGCGACCTTCATGGCGCTTCCCCTGTTCGGCGCCCAAGGCGCAGGCGGCCGATCCGCCGCCTGGACTAAACACTCCGGGCGCCGCTCACAACCGGCCCCGCGGCGAAAAGGCTTTGACACTGCAGCGCAGCCGGTCGACGATGCGGGTGAAAATCATAACGCGATCCTGAAACCGGCGATGGCGATCCAGATCCAGACGGACACCGCGCCAAGGGCCGGAGGCGCAGGCGCGGCGCGCGAGGCGCCGCCGCTTGAGGCTTCGGGGGGTTTCCGCGCCTGGTACGCGGTCGTCTTCCTTACCGTGGGCGCGAGCCTCTCCACGGTGGACCGTCAGGTGCTCGCCCTGATGATCGGGCCGGTCCGGCGGGACCTCGCCATCAGCGACAGCGAGATGGGCCTGCTCGGCGGCCTCGCCTTCACCCTTCTCTACACCGCCTTCACCTTTCCGGCGGCCTGGGTCGCCGACCAGCGGTCGCGCCGGATGGTGATCACCGGCGGCATGCTGCTGTGGAGCGCCATGACGGCGACCTGCGGCCTCACCCACCGCTTCATCACCCTCTTCCTGGCCCGCATGGGCGTGGGCCTGGGCGAGGCGGCCCTGGGCCCGGCCGCCTACTCCATGATGTCCGACCTCTTCCCGCGCCGCACCCTGCCCAGCGCCATCGGCCTGTTCAGCGCCGCGCCGTTCATCGGCGTGGGGGCGGCCAACATCCTGGGCGGGCAGGTGGTGCAGCACTTCGAGAACGCCCCGGCCGTGACCCTGCCCCTGCTGGGCGTCGTCAAGTCGTGGCAGATCATGTTCCTGGCCCTGGGCCTGCCGGGCGTCGCCCTGGCGGTGCTCGGGCGGCTGACCCTGCGCGAGCCCGCCCGCCGGGGTCGGTTCGCCGGCGACGGCCATGTGCCGCTCACCGCGCGCCAGATCGCCGGCTTCCTGGCCGGGCGGCGGGCCTTCCTCGGCCTGATGTTCACCGCCTATGTGGCCCTGGCGATCCAGGGCTGGGGACTATTCTTCTGGGTAGTGGAGTTCCTGGTGCGCGAACGGGGCATGGCGCGCGGTCAGGCCGGCCTGATCTACGGCCTGATGGCGGTCAGCCTGGGCCTCGCCGGCAGCATCGTCTCCGGCCGGGTCGCCTCCAGATTGTTGAAGCGCGGTGCGTCGGACACCCTGATGCGCCTCGTGCTCTACAGCGTCCTCGCGCTCATGCCCCTGGCGATCGTGATGCCCCTGGCGCCGCGCGCCTGGCAGGTCCTCGCCCTGCTGACGCCGATCACCTTCCTGATGGGCTGGCCGGGCGGGCTCGGGACCACGGCGCTGCAGTTCGTCGTCCCCAACGAGCTGAAGGGCCGCATCGTCGCCCTCTATCTGCTGGTGGTGAACTTCATCTCCCTCACCCTCGGCCCCCTTCTGGGCGGGGTGATCAGCGACCGCCTGTTCGCCGGCCGCTCGCTCGGCGGCAGCCTCGCCCTGACGGCGGCCGTGGACTATCCGCTGGCGGCGATCTGCCTGGCGCTTTGCCTGAAGCCGTTCCGCGCCGCGATCGAAAAGGCGGCGGCGTGGGAAACGCCGTGACCGGCCCGGCCCCGCCGCGCTATTCCTGAACATGAGAGGATCGAAAGGCATGGACGAAAACCTCAGCCCCGAGGACCGGGCGTTCCGCGACGAGGTGCGGGCGTTCCTGGACGAGAGGTTCGACCCCGAACTGCGGGCCCAGACCGCGCGCCAGGGCGGCATCTTCGCCGAGCACGAGGTCGCCATGCGCTGGCACAAGGCGCTCCATGAGAGGGGCTGGATCGCCCCCTCCTGGCCGACGGAGTACGGCGGTCCCGGCTGGACCCCGCGGCAGCGTGAGATCTTCGCCGTCGAATGCGCCCGGGTCGGCACGCCCGCCCTGCCCTCCATGGGCCTGACGCTCTGCGGCCCGGTGATCATGAAGTACGGCACACCGGAGCAGAAGGCCTGGTTCCTGCCGCGCATGCTGTCGGGCGAGCACATCTGGGCCCAGGGCTATTCCGAGCCGCAGTCGGGCTCCGACCTGTCGTCGCTGCAGACCCGCGCGGTGCGCGACGGCGACGACTATGTGGTCAACGGCTCGAAGATCTGGACCACCAACGCCCACAACGCCAACTGGATCTTCCTGCTGGTGCGCACGTCTACCGAGGGCAAGCAGCAGGCGGGGATCAGCTTCCTGGTCGCGCCGATGGACACCCCCGGCATCACCCGCCGGCCGATCATCTCCACCTCCGGCGAGCACGAGCTGAACCAGATCTTCTTCGACAACGTCCGCATCCCGGTCGCCAATCGCATGGGCGCCGAGAACGAGGGCTGGACGGTGGCCAAGTACCTGCTGGAGTTCGAGCGCGGCGGCGGCTCGCTGGGCGTCGGCTTGCGCATGGGGATGGAGAAGGTCAGGGCCATGGCCCGCCAGGAGCCGTCCGGCGACGGCGGACCGCTGATCGCCGACACCGACTTCAGGCGCAAGGCGGCGGCGCTGGATATCGACCTCGTCACCGCCGACTGGACGGACCTGCGCCTCAGCTCGGGCAAGGCCGTGGGCGAAAGCGTGGGCGGCGCGGCCGCCTCGATCAAGAAAATGCTGGCCAGCCAGAAGGGCCAGGACGTCGCCGAACTGGCCGTCGAGGTGCTGGGCGCCTACGCCATCCCCGACCAGCGCGGCGCGCTCGGGGCGCACCCGCACGAACAGCCGATCGGCCCCGGCTATTCGGTCACCCCCATGGTCCGTCACCTGAACGGCCGGGCCAGCACGGTGTTCGGCGGCTCCAACGAGGTTCAGCACAACATCCTCGCCCGGATCCTCGGGCTCTGAGCCGCGCGGGGGAAATCGCGGTGTTGAGCGAAACCGCCGCGCTCCCGGTCGCAGGCTTGGCGGAGGTGCAGCTCGCCTGCGCCGACCTCGCCCCGGCCCTGGACTTCTTCGTCGGCCGGCTCGGCTTTCGGGTCGAGACGATCTTCCCGGCCGAGGACCCGGCGGTGGCGAGCCTGTCGGGCCATGGCCTGCGTATCCGCCTCGCGCCCGGCCCGGGCGGCGCCGGCGTCATCCGCCTCGCCTGCCGCGAGCTCCCGCCGCCCGGCGAGCAGGTTTTGACCGCGCCCAACGGGACCCTCGTCGAGTGGGTCCTGGCCGATCCGCCGATCGAGGTCCCGGCGCTGGTTCCGAAGTTCGTGCTCTGCCGCGCCGGCGAGGGCCCGCCGCCGGGACCGGGCCGCGCCGGCATGACCTACCGCGACCTGATCCCCTCCCGCCTGGGCGGCCGGTTCGTCGCCTCGCACATCTCGATCCCGGCGGGCGGCCCGGTCGCCGACTGGGTCCACTTCCACAAGGTTCGCTTCCAGATGATCTTCTGCGCCCGCGGCTGGGTGCGCGTGGTCTACGAGGACCAGGGCCCACCGTTCGTGATGGTCGCCGGCGACTGCGTGCTGCAGCCGCCGCGCATCCGCCACCGCGTGCTGGAGGCCTCGCCCGGCCTGGAGGTGGTCGAGATCGGCTGCCCCGCCCTGCACGAGACCCTGGCCGACCACGACATGGCCCTCCCCACCGGCCCGAGCCTGCCGGCCCGGGATTTCGAGGGCCAGGTCTTCCTGCGCCACGTCGCCGCCGAGGCGCCCTGGACGCCTGAGGGCGACACCGGCTTCGAGCGCCGCGATACCGGCATGGCCTGCGCCACCCGGGGGCTGGCCGACGCTGTCGTCCTGCGCCCGGCGGGCGGGCGCACCCTGACCGTCCCGGCGCACGGCGGCGAGCTGCTGTTCGGCTTCGTCCTCGAGGGCCGCGCCGGTCTGCGCCGCGCCGGCGACGCCTACCCCCTCGGCCCCGCCGACGCCTTCGTCATTCCCCAGGGCGAGGCGTGGTCGCTGGAAGAGGCTTCCCAGGATCTGTCGCTGCTTCGCGTGAGGGTGGGCTGACGGCGGCGCGCGCGCGGCGCTTCGTCAGGATATATGCCGCGGTGAGGATCGCCAGCCAGGGGACGCCGACGATCCACGACAGCCGCCAGTCCTTGTCGGTCCCCATGGTCACCAGGACCGCCAGCAGGAGCGCGATGCCGGCGATCTGCATCGCCGGGAACCCCGGCATCCGCACGCTGAGCGCCGCCGCGCCGTGCCGACGGCGGAAGGCGAGGTGGCTGAGCAGGATGATGATCCACACCACGATGGCGCCGAAGAGGGCGATGCCGAACAGATAGCTGTAGGCCTTCGGCGTCAGCTTGGAGACCGCGGCGGCGACCAGGATGCCGGCGCCGGAGACCATGATCGCTCCGATCGGGACGCCTGCCCGGCTGAGCCGTCCCAGAAGCGCCGGCGCGAAGCCGCCCCGCGACAGTGAAAACAGCATCCGCGAGCAGAGATAGATATTGGTGTTCATGCTGGAGAGCGCCGCGGTGATGACCACGAAGTTCATCACCCCCGCCGCCTGCGGGATCCCCGAGCCGGCGAACACCTTGACGAACGGGCTCTCGGCGAAGGTGAGGGCGCCCACCTGTGTCCACGGAACCACGGCCACGACGACGGCGAGCGCCAGCACGTAGAACAGGAATAGCCGCAGGGCCATCGTGCGCAGCGCGGCCGGGATCGTGCGGCTGGGGTCGGCGGTCTCGCCGGAGGTGACGGCGATCACCTCTATGCCGTTGAATGAGAACAACCCCATGATCACCGCCATCCACACCCCCTCGAGTCCGTGGGGCATGAAGCCGCCCGGCAGCCCGGTCAGGTTGCGCAGGCCGACGGCCGGACGCCCCAGGCCGACGGCCGGACGCCCCAGGCCGAAGACGGCGGCGAGGCCGAGGATGATGAAGGCGACGATGGCGGTCACCTTGATCAGGGCAAACCAGTACTCGAACGTCCCGAAGTTCTTCACCGAGCGCGAGTTGACCACGAGCAGCACAGCGGCGAAGCCCACCGACCAGATCCACACCGGCAGGTCCGGGAACCAGAAGGTCATGTAGACCCCCACAGCCACCGCCTCTCCGCCGACGGCCACCACCTGCGCCATCCAGTAGGTGTAGCGGACGACGAACCCGGCCCAGGGATTGAGGTAGGTCTCGGCGTAGACCCCGAACGAGCCGGCCGCCGGGTGCGCCACGGCCATTTCCGAGAGGCTGAACACCATCACCAGGGCGGCGAAACCGGCGATCGCATAGCTGATCAGGACCGCCGGCCCGGCATAGCCGATGGCCAGGCTGCTGCCGGCGAAGAGGCCCGTGCCGATCGCCCCGCCCAGGCCGATCATCACCACTTGGCCCCGGCTGAGGCTCTGCCTCAGCCCCCGTTCGCGAAACGCAATCTGGTCCGCCCGTTCGGCCCCTGCGTCCATGGCGCTGCCCCCGCCCCGCCGTGGCCTAGCGCGCCATCAGGCGCAGCGCCTCGGCGAAGCGGTCGATCTCGCCCAGGGTATTGTAGTGGACCAGGGAGGCCCGTACGGCGCCCTTGTCGAGGGCGAGGCCCAGGCGCTCCATCAGGCGCGGCGCATACATGTGGCCGTCGCGGGCGCCGATATCGGCCGCCGCCAGGCCCCGGGCCACCGCCGCCGGATGGGCGCCCGGCAGGGTGAAGCAGAAGGTGGGCACGCGCCTGTGGACTGCGGCCGCGTCGGCCACGCCGTAGACGTCGGCGCCGACGCTCGCCAGGACCCTCAGCATCGCCCGCGAAAGGTCGCGCTCGTGAGCCTCGATTCCGGCCATGGCCGCCAGGATCCGCGCCCGAGGCGTTTCGGCGGCGGGATCGAGCTCGCCGCCGAGCGCCTCCAGGTAGTCGACCGCCGCCGCCATGCCGGCGACGTTCTCATAGACGAAGGTGCCGGCCTCGATCTTGTCCGGCGGCGCGTCAGGAATGAACTCCTCCCGGAAGGTGGGCAGGCGCTCGAGCGCCGCGCGCTTCCCCCACAGGAAGCCCATGTGCGGGGCGAAGGCCTTGTAGCCGCTGCAGACCAGGTAGTCGCAATCCCAGGCCTTCACGTCGATCGGCGCGTGCGGCGTGTAGTGGACGCAGTCCAGGAACACCTCCGCCCCCACGGCGTGGGCCGCCCGGGCCACGGCGGCCACGTCCACCCGCGAGCCGAGGGCGTGGGAGACCACCGTGCAGGCGACCAGCCGCGTCCGCTCGGAGAGCAGCGGGATCAGGTCCTCGACGTGCAGCCGATGGTCGTCCCGCATCCGCCACCAGGAGATCCGCGCGCCCGTCCGGACCAACTCCAGCCAGGTGGAGATGTTGGCGTGGTGGTCCAGGTCGGTGACGACGATCTCGTCGCGCGGGGATTCGAGGGTCTGGCCGAGCGCCAGGCTGACCAGGCGGATGAAGGTGGTGGCGTTCATGCCGAAGGCCACCTCGGCGGGATCGTCGGCCCCCAGCAGCGTCGCCACTCTGGCCCGGGCGGCGGCGATCACCCGGTCCACCTCCACGCTCTTGGCATAGCGGCCGCCGCGCTGGACGTTGAAGTCGAGCAGGTGGGTCGTTACCCGGGCCAGCACCCCGCGCGGGGCCTGGGCCCCGGCGGCGTTGTCGAAATAGATGAACGGCGCGGCGCGGGCGAGGGAGGGGAAGCGGCCGCGGACCGCCTCGATCGGGAATGGCGCGCGGCTCGGCGCGGGCGCCAGGGTGGAGGCGGCCGGGGCTTCGTAGGGCGGAGGCGGAGGCATGCCTCTCTATCCCATCGATCGGGCGAAGACGCCATTTCGCAATAAGCCGTCCGGCGAGAACAGGCCACGTTCGAACCTTTCCCCGGTCCCGCACGTTGCCGGGAAGAACGGGTGTGGGCGTTGGGACCGAACAGCCGCGGCCGCCAGGGGAGATACGGCCGCGGGATATAGAGCGGGCGACGCGTGATGTCCGACCATGAAGACTCGCCGGCTTTCGCCGGGTCCGCAGACCCCCGGGAAGAGGCCCTCTGGCAGGCATATCAGGCGATGCTGCGTCGGCGCAGGAACGCGCGAGCTGGATCGTCGGCGGCCGATGCGCCTCCGCTCGACCGCCCCGGGCTCGCCGCGTCGTCCCGCACGCCAGCCGGCCGGCCGCCTCCGCCCCGCTCACCCGGAGCTCGTCGGATCGAACCTCGCGAGGCCGGGCCTCTTTCGCGCGAGCCCGGTGCGCTGGCGCCCCATATGCCGCAGCCGGACATGCTCGAGCCTGGGGCGTTGGAACCCCCTGACGCGAACCCCCGTGTCGA
>JAQGIW010000309.1 GCA_028290905.1 Caulobacteraceae bacterium
GGGGTATGCGCATCCTGCCTGCGCCGAGACTGTGCCAGCCACGAGGGCGACGGCCGCCGCGGCAAGGGTCACTAGAGGTTTCATAGCGATGTCCCTCCACTGGACGGGCCACCGATTTGGCCGCGCCCGGGGGCAGTTTATTAGTTGGCGAAAAGTCTTAGAGATATAGTCAATACCCAACGCTACTGGGCTTGTACTGCTCATTCAGCCGCGCCACCAGCTCGCCGCGCGAGCGAGCGCCGAACGTTCGGAAGATTGCCTGCACCTGGTTCGCGACGGTGTTCGGACTGGTGGCGCGACGCTGCGCGATGTCGTTGTTGGTGGAACCGGCGATTAGCAGGGCCACCACCTCACGCTGCGCCGACGTCAAGCCAGCCAGCTTCGCCTCGTCCAGCCGCGACGTCGCGCCGATCAACAAGGTGTCGCCTGCCAGCGCGACCCGGACCAAGTTGGCTCGGATTCCTTGTGGCGAGAAAAACTCAGTCAGTTCCAGCCGCGAACCGAGGCCCAACTTGGCCTGGGCGCGCCGGAGGCTGTTCTCCACCGAGGCGGCGGACACGCCGAGCAGATAGGCGATCTCCTTTGCCGACCGGCCGAGCCCGGCGAACTCCGCCACCTGGCGCTCGCGCAGCGACAAGCCGCGCGGGTCGGGGAATCGCAGATCGTTGCGCACCGCAACAACGAAACGGCGCTGATCGCTGTCGAACCGGTCAATCAAAGACCAGCGACCGCTCACCAGCCCCTCCCACGCCGCCATGGATTCGTCTGAGTCCCGGCGACCCGCGGCGCTCCGCGCCCGGTCAATTTGGCGTACGGCGTGCTGCAACCGCTCGCGCGCGGTCTTGCTGGTCGCGGCGTGGCGCGCGTCGTGAAGTCTACCGCCGCCATCGAAGACAGCCTCGATCGGGGCCGCATCGAGCGTCGCCATTTCGGGCGCGAATGTCCGGAGGCGCAATCCGGCGCCGATATGCGCGGCGCAGCGCGACCACAGTCGGCGCTCCGCGAGAGTGCTGGCGCGGGTCTCGTCGAGCACAAGGCTGATCAGTACGCCACGCCCGTCGCCGCTATGGACGACAATGCCCAGAATATCCGGTCCCACATCAGCATTGACCGCTCTGAACATGGTCTCGTCGGCCGGAAGTTGACTGAATACCAGTTCGCTAATGGTGGTCACCACGCGGCCGGAGCGAAAAGCGCGATCGAGCCCCTCGGCTGACGCCCCACCCATGCTAGCGCGGACACGGTCGTATATTTGCGGGGGTCCATGCACCCGAATGTCTCCGACATTCGGCGCGCCGGTCGCACCCAGTTCGAAAGTGAACGCCGCCGAGAACCGGTCTGGCCAATGTTCCCGCGCGACGCAGTCGAGCAAGCCGGTCAGCCACTCACCGTCGTCGCCGTCGAGCGAATAGCCCGCCTCCAGTACGGCGACCCAGTCGCCAGTTCGCTTGGTTCGCTTCATTGACCCGCCACACGTATCTCTTAGTCATGAAGCCCCCGCCCCGCACTTGTCAGCTTGGGCTGCCCGTTCGCGCTTGGGCGTGCAAGGGAGAGCCAGCTGTTAGGGTGACAGCTGCTCCTGTCACCGTGTCCCAGACTTTGAACGACAGAATGTAACGCATCGCGACGTTGCAAACTCCGCCCTTTGCCGGGCGGGAGCGCGCCTTTCTAGGCATCGACCTTGAGCACCACGCGAAAGCGAGCCTTGCCGCTCATCATCTGGTCGTAGGCGGCCTGTGCCTCTTCGAGCGGATAGATCTCGTTCATCGACGAGACGCCGCTGGCCCGGCTGAACTGGAGCGTGTCTTCGGAATCGACGGCCGTACCCGAATACCAGCCCTTGACCGCCGCGCGCTTGCCCAGGAGGTCGAACGAGTCGACGGTCAGGGCGCCGACCGCGCCTATCACCATCATGGTCCCGTTGACGCCAAGTCCGCCGGAGATCGCCTGCATAGCGCCGGCGCTGGTAACGGTGGCGATGATGGCCTTGGCGCCGCCCATGGCCTGCAGCGCCTGCGCCGGATCGCCGGCGTCGCTGTCGATGTACTCGCGGGCTCCCAACGAGCGCGCCAGCGCCTCCTTGTCGCGCCCCCGGTTGACCGCCACGGTCCGGAACCCCAGACGGGCGGCGAACTGAATGCCCAGGTGACCGAGGCCGCCCACGCCGTGAATGGCCACGAGGTCACCCGGCCCGGCGCCGCAATTGCGCAGCGCGTTGAAGGTGGTGATGCCCGCGCACATGAGCGGCGCGGACGCCACGGCTTCCAGATCATCCGGCACGTGCGCCAGGGCCGAAGCGAGCGCCAGCATGTGGGTGGCGTAGCCGCCGTCGCGCGTGACGCCTGTCGCGCCCCGAATGTTCTCGCAGGCGAAGGAGTCGCCTCGCCGGCAATGGCCGCAGTAACCGCAAGCCCCGCCGAACCAGCCCACCCCAACCCGCGCGCCGACGTCCCAGCCTTCGACGTCCTCAGCCAGGGCCTCGATCACGCCGATCACCTCATGGCCGGGAATGCGCGGATAGCCGAGCCCGGGCATGTGGCCTTCGACGACCAGGGAATCGCTGTGGCAGACCCCGCAGGCGTGCACACGTATGCGGGCCTCGTGGCGACCCGGTTCGGGAAGGTCGCGCTCCTCCATACGAAAACGCCCGCCGGGTTCCGGGACGACCATCGCGCGCATTTTCGACATGGCGGGCTCCTCGGCTGGGTTGACCGTATATCTAGGGGACGGACTAGGCGTCTGCCATGAGCCATCTCGAGGCGGCCGTTCATCGCAGTGTCGGTCTTCCCTTAACCCAGATCCAGGAACCGGCTCAGGGCGGCGCCGACCGTTCTCAGGGCTTCCCCGTCCAGCCGGCCGATGACGTCCCCGATGCGGCCCCGAGGAACCGTAATGGCCTTGTCGATCATGACCTGCGACACGACCCTCAGGCCATTGGCCGAGGCCGGCGGAATGGTGATGCGCACCAGGGCGGCATCGGTCAGCTGGCTCGTCAGAGGGAGGACCGTGACGGAGGGGATCGCGTCGAAGACGTCCGCCTGCACCACAAGGGCTGGCCTTGGCTTGCCATAATCGCCCGATAGGGCGACCGTGACCACGTCCCCGCGTCTCACGCCTTCCACGCCGAGCCGAAGTCATCGCCGTCCAGCTGACCCTCGATCTCCCGCATCACCTGGGCGTCGTCGGTGTCCGGCTGGCCGGCGCGCGCCGCGATCGCCAGGGACTGCCGGCGGGCCTCCGCCTCGAAGGCGCGCCGTTCCCGATCGGCCAGATGGGCGCGCACGAGCTCGCGAAGCAACTCCGCCGGTTGGACTTGCTCCTCCTCGGCCGAGCGCGTCAGAGCCGCCTTCAGGGCGGGCTCGAGGCGAAAGGTGAAGGTCTCGCCCTTGAGGGCGTCCGATGAGCGGGGCATGGCGACGGCCGAGCATTGTTTCGAAAGGCAATATGTAACGCAAATTGTCTCGCGTTGCAACGCAGCCTCCGAGGTCGACGGCTGGCCTCGCCCAGTGGGCCACGGGCTTGCTGGGCGCGGCCGCAGGCGCCTCATAGCGAAGAGGGTCACCTTCTGCCGACGCCCCCGGACTACGTCCGGGCTCTTGGTGGAGAGCTGCAGCTGGTTGTCACGTCCCGACGAGGGGACGCTGAAGCTGGAAGACATCGTCGAGACGCAAACCTCTCGTGGCCGCCTCGGAATGCCAGCGATCAGATCACGTGAGCGCCACGCGAGCGCAGCCCGCCTGAAGACGGTTGCTGTCACCGCATTCGGAATTCGGTCACTTCACGAGATTATCAGGCTTAGCAGCAGGCAGTTGATAATGGCATCATTGTGCAACATTCGCTCGGGGCTATGTCGAAAACGAACATATATTGTCTAAAAAACACCATTGCATTGTTCAGGGTAAGGCGCTTAAAATTTGATTTGTATTGTGGCGCTTCCGCCGCGGCGGACGATTGAGAACCTGGAGGTAGGTAATGAGCACGACTATTCGCCTTGTGGCCCCGGTCCTTGCGGCGGCGGCTCTTGGCTTGGTGGCTGCACCGGCCCACGCGACATTCATGCCCGAGACGTGTAGCAACGGCGGCTGCCCCGGAGACATGAAGTTCTTCAACAGCACCGCCAACCACGGCGTAACGAGCTTTGTTGGCTCGGTAGGCTCACAGAGCGGCGGACCAGCGGTCACCGTCGATACGTTCGTCAGCACCAGCACCGGCGCCGGCTATGCGACGATAAAGCCGGATACGAGCGGCACCCTTAACGCCTTGTTGTTCACCCCCGCAGACCCCCTCGCCTACAACGACTTCTCGTTTCGTGGCCAGATCGAGAGGGCGGGCTTCAGCAACGCGCTGACTGTCACCGTCATCGGCTGCCTCAACGTCGGTGGCGTATGTACTCAGGAGGCTCCGCAGACGATCAGCCTGACGACGGACAAAGGGGCCAATGCCGACTTCAGCCGCCTGGCCATCTTCTCGACGGACGGAGAGACCATTTTTTCGGTGAAGGTCGAGACTGCGTCGGGGGCTTTCTTCAAGGAATTCAAGCAAGTGGATTTCTCCACGGCGGGTGTTATTCCTGAGCCGGCCGCTTGGGCGCTGATGCTGGTCGGCTTTGGCGGCCTTGGCGTGGCGCTGCGCTCCCGAAACAGGGCGTCTGCCGCGAACGCCTGATCGACTTCAGGTCCGGACAGGACCGCGTCGCCGACGCGTACGATGGACGACGTCCTTACGCTCCCTCGACGGCCCGATCGAGTTGGACCGGCATTCGGCTCAGCCAAGCGCTTGTTGGGGACGGGTGCTCGTGTCGCAGCTATTCGTCCCGACGACCAGGTCGCGAAAGGCTCCTTCTCGAAGGGTGTCCCCAAGGAGATATAGCCCGGACAGCAGCGGGTCGAGCTTGAACCCCTCCGCAATTTCAAGCTCAAGGGTGCGGCCCAACGCCAGCGCCAGTGGCGTCTGACCCAATTCTTTCGCGAGACAGAAAGCCCATGCCGTGGCGAGGGGAGTAGATGACAATTCGCCTTTGGTTTCCCGCGACGGAATTTCCACCCACGCTCTGTCTTCATCGCGTCGGATCCGAGACTGCCAGTCGCCGAACCACGTCCTGACCCGATCGGGGACTACAGCACTCATCAAGAACAACGCCCAGATGTCCATCCCATCGGAACGATCCGCTTCGTTTCTCTCGCCGCTATGGGGTTTGGTGCCGTAATAGAAAAGCGAGCCGTCGTCCGAATGATTTACCAGGTTGGCCTCCACGTTGGCGAGCCATTTTTCATTGGCCACGGCAAATCGGGTGCCGAACAACCTGTCATGTAAGATATTGTTTATCAACAAATGGGCGTTGCACATGACCATCGAGGTATGGCCGTAGCAAGTCACGCCACAGCTCGGCGACGACTTCATCTGGGCCCACAGATTTTCAGACAGTTCGGAGTAGGTGGCGATGTGGTTTTCGATGCGGATCGTCTCCGAGGGCGGGACACCGAAGGCGTCGATATAGAATCCGGTGAAGCTCGCCAATCGCCCGGCATACGTCAGGTTTCGTTCTTGCAGCGGCCAGGTTTCTTCATTCAATTCGCTGTGCCAGTAGTCCCAGCAACGAGGCTCGAGCAGGCCCCGATACATGGCATCAAGCATCGGACGAAGAGCGGCCGCCCGGCGGGGTTCGGCGCGGAGCAGCACCCAGAACGCCAGCCCGGGGTAGACGAGGTGGTAACGCGACGCAAAGTTTCCGCGCTCCCACCGTGGCTGGAAGCATTGCTCCCAAGAGACGTTTCCGTTGGAATAGCAGCGCTCCAGCCGTTGCAAGGCAGACTTCGCGCCCGTTATCCTTTCCGCCACTGCCAAGCTCCTCCCAGGTTTCGCGCCAGTCTCGCCTCAAGAAACCACGGCGTGCTGAATGAATTACCTCCGATCGTCACGGCAGTCCGTGCTGGAATTGAGGCGGCGGGACAGCCGCGATAGCTGGCGGAACAACCCGCGGGCGCCCGGCCAGGCGCCGCTCAGCCAGCCCCCGCCCCCCCATCCCCTCGCAACACCTGCCGCAGGAACCCTCGCGTCCGTTCCTGGCGGGGGTTGTCGAAGAAGTCCGCCGGCGTCCCCTCCTCCACGATCCGGCCCTGGTCCATGAAGATCACCCGGGTGGCGAAGCGGCGGGCGAAGCCCATTTCGTGGGTGACCACCGCCATGGTCATGCCGTCGGCGGCCAGGGCGACCATGGTGTCGAGCACCTCCTTGACCATCTCCGGATCGAGGGCGGAGGTCGGCTCGTCGAGCAGCATCAGGCGGGGCTCCATGGCCAGGGCCCGGGCAATCGCCACCCGCTGCTGCTGCCCGCCGCTGAGCTGGGCCGGGAACTTCGCCGCCTGCTCGGGGATGCGCACCTTTTCCAGGTAGGCCATCGCCCGGTCCCGCGCCTCGGCCGGGCCGAGGCCGCGCACCCGGCGCAGCGGCAGGGCGCAGTTCTCCAGCACCGTCATGTGGGGGACGAGGTTGAACTGCTGGAAGACAATGCCAACCCGCAGGCGGATGGCGGTGACGACAGCCGGCGCGCGGGTGAGGCGGATGCCATCGACACGGATCTCGCCTTCCTGGAATCCCTCCAGCGCGTTGACGGTGCGGATCAGCGTCGACTTGCCTGAACCCGATGGGCCGCAGATCACCAGCCGTTCACCCTGGGAGATAGTCAGGTCGATAGAGTCGAGGGCTTTGAAGGCGCCGTACCACTTGGAGACGTTGATGATTTCGACGGGTGGCGT
>JAQGIW010000004.1 GCA_028290905.1 Caulobacteraceae bacterium
TCGCCGCCGCGGTCTCATGCGCGGAGAAGTTGAACGTCGACTGCAGGTTCCCGAACGCCGAGAGCGGCGTGAGGTCGAAGGTGAAGACCGTCGGCGCCGTGGACGGGGTCGAGGTCAGATTCCCCAGGGAATCTTCCGAGAAATTCGGCACGCCGCCCGTGCTGCTGGGCACCGGGTTGAAAACGGCGAACTCCACAGCGCTTGCCGGCGCGGCTGCGGCGAGCCCCCCTGCCAGACCAAGGACCGCAACGGCGGCCAGGACACTTTGCTTCATGGACTTAACCCCTACTAGGTTGGCGAACCGTCAGATGGCTCGCGGGTGACAGACGGAGGGTAAATGCCCTACTTTGGGCGGCGTTCCCTAAAGACGTTCCTGTTCCTGCTTTTTATTTGTCCGACTGGGCCGCAAATGCGGCGGTCGGGTTAAGCTTAGCAATGCGACTCCAGCGCTGCCAGGGCGAAATCTGGTAACACCTAGTGAGGGTTAACCCACAATTTGGGCGACATGGTGGCGCCTTCCCCGATGAAGGCGCCGTGAGGTCTTCATTATCACGAACAATGGCGAACGTTCGGTCGGAGGCACGATATTGCAAAGTAAAGGTTGTTCTGTACTTCGCAGGAGCGGTGGAGCGACGGCAGCGTTCCGCGGGTCAGTGCTCACGCTTGTCTATGGTTCCGCTTGCAAATCAACACACCGCCGGCGACCGGCTTGCGCCGCCCCAAACCCGATGGGGTGTCAGGCTGAAACGTCCGCGGACGATATGCCGTACGCCTCCAGCTTGGCCGCGACTTCGGCGACGATATGGCTGAGGATCACGATATCGTAGCCGACCCCCGCCTGGTCACGGACGTGTTCGCGCAGGATGGCTTCCGGCCGAAACCCCAGCCCCTCGAACACGGCGATCGCGCCGGGCTGGTCGGTGGTCATCCGGGCGAAGATCTTCTCGGCGCCCCCCGCCACGGCCATGCGGAACGTCTCCTGGACCATGGCGGCGCCAAGCCCCAGGCCGCGCTGGTCCGAGGCGATCACCGTGCGCAACTCGGCCACGTGGGCCGACCAGGACAGGGGATCCCGTACGACGGTTCCGCATCCCACCACCTCGCCTGACTTCCAGGCAAGCAGGGTTTCGAACTGGCCGGCCTCGATCTCGCGCAGCCAGGCCGCCACCACCCTGGGCTGGCGGATGTCCCTGCGCAGGAACAGCAGTTCGTGCGGGTCGAGCCGCCGGGCGAACGCCAGAACGGCCTGTTCGTCCGCGGGGCCCATTCTCCGCAACGCGATCTCCTCGCCGCCGATGCGCACCGTCCCGGGAGGCTGCGCCGTCATATCGACCTCGGGGCGAGCCACTGGTCCAGCTTGGGCCACATCCGCTTGATCGCGCTGGGACCGGCGACCAGGCTGACGTGTCCGCCCTTCAGGACGACCTCTTCCTTGTCGGTCGAGCCGACCCGTTCAACAAGTTCCCGGGCCACCGCGTAGGGAACGATATGATCATGCTCGGCCACGGCGTGCAGGAAGGGGGCTTTGATCTCGCCCACGTCGACCCGCCGGCCGCCGACCTTCAGCGTGCCGTGATAGAGCCCGTTATCGATCACGATGTCCTTCATCGTCTGGCGGAAATATTCGCCCGCCAACGGCAAGGTGTCGGCTGACCATTTGTCGAGTGCGCGCTTGGTCTTGACGAATTCGTCGTTCCAGAGATTGTCCCAGAGTTGCAACGTCGCTGTGACGCGGCTGACCGGCCGCAGCATGTCGACCGAGGCCACGAACATTTCCGGAGGGAAGTAGCCCAGGGTGTCGACTACCTGGTCCACATCGAAATACCGCGGATCCGCCCACTGGTTCCAGGCGCCGAACTGGCTGAAATTGAAGGGGGTGGTGAAGCACGCCAGATTGCGAATCGGACCGGGAGAATGCAGGGCGGCGTAGATCACCGAGAGCACGCCACCCATACAATAACCGACAAGGGAAACCTGGTCTTCGTCGGTCTCATCCTGGATAATCCGGATGGAGTCCGGTATGAATCCCAACACGTAGTCCTCCAGGCGGAGGGTTCTCTCGCCGGCTGTCGGGGCGGTCCAATCCAGTAGATAGATGTCGTGGCCGCGCTTCAGCATGAACTCGATGAGGCTCTGGTCCGGAAGCAGGTCGAATACATAGGCCGGATTGCTGGTCGCCATCACAAACAGGATCGGCGTCCGATAGACCTCCGTGGCCAAGGCGTCGTAGCGATACAGGTTCATCGTGCCGCGTTTCTCGATCAAGGTTCGTTTCGAGACGCCGCCGGCCTTGCCGACCGAGGTCAGATATTCCCAACCCTTGACGTTGCGCTGGATCGCCCGCGCCACCTCCTGGCGCAGGCGATCGATCTGGAGCGCTTCTGGTGTGGCGTTCATGACGAGCCTCCCTCGCCTGGAGGCTTCCGGGTTCGGGACGGTCGCGCCGCCTTGCGCGCCGCCGGCGTTTCGGAGGGCGCCGGGGCCTTCAAGGCGTCGAGTTTGCGCTCGATGCTGTTGAGCTGCTCGGCCAGCCGCGCCACGTCGGCGCGACTTGGCATATTCAGAGCCACGAGCGCCTTGTCGACCGCCTCATTGAAGGCCGCCTGCATCTGCAGGTTCAGCGCCATCGCGCGGTTCACCTCCCGGCTGAACGACTCCTGGCCGGTCACCTTGGTCAAGGTTTCGTTAGCCTTGGTGTCCCACTGCTGGAGTAGCGAACGCCAGATCGCGAAGAAGTCGCCGGCGTCTTTGGCCACGTCTATCCTCCCGCGTTGACCCGCGACATTGTCGCGCGTCACGGGCCCGCCTCGTCAACGTACGGCGCGACTGCCTCTCGCGCCAGCGGTGATTGTCCGATCCTGGTTGCTTTCCCACGGAATTCCCCCACGTTGGTCATGATCGGTCGACCCATCTCGCTCCGGAGGCCATTCCGTTCCGGAAGACGAAAGAGGCTGCGCAATTGCTGACGACGACAAGCAGGGCGCCGAGGGCGCCATCCGCCGCGCTCGCGTTGGTGGAGTTGGGCCGGGCTTCCCTCGAGACGTCGAGCCTGCTCCTGGCCGCGCCGTTCATGGCCGACGCGCCGCGGGGCGACGGTCACGATGTCGTCGTGCTCCCGGGCTTCGCCTTCAGCGACGTGTCCACCTTCCTGCTGCGGGCGTATCTGCGGTCGCTCGGCTACCGCGCCCACGATTGGGATCTCGGCCGCAACCTCGGGCTCCGCACCCTGGCGCGCGGGGCAGCGGCCCTGGCGAGCCGGATCGACCAGCTTAGCGACGGGGGACGCCGGCGGGTCTCGCTTGTCGGTCACAGCCTGGGCGGCGTGATCGCCAGACAGTATGCGCTCGAATATCCCGGCCACGTGCGCCAGGTGATCTGCCTGGGGAGCCCGTTCGTCGGCGATCCGCGCGCGGTCAATCCGCTTGTTCTTCGCCTGCACAACAGCATTGCGGGCGAGCCACCGCCTGTCCGTCGTCCGCCGCCGAGGCTGACGGTCCCCTTCACCGCCATCTTCAGCCGGAGCGACGGGATCGTCGCGCCGAGCGACTGTACCGATGCCGACGGGGAGGAGGCCGAGAACATCGAGGTCTTCAGCTCGCACTGCGGCCTCGTGAGCCATCCGGCGGTGTTCTACGCCGTGGCCGACCGCCTGGCCCTGCCGGTCGGCCAATGGCGCCCGTTCCAGGCCCACGGTTGGCGAAAGGCGTTCTTTGGGCCCTCGCGCCCCACCGTCGACGATGTAGCCGAGGCGGCCTGACGCGGCTGCTCGCCCTGCGGGGGGGCCACGACGCCCGCTAGCCTAGTGCTCGGCCGTGATCGGCGGGCCGGTGGCGACGATCCCGATAGGGCGCAGGAACAGGATCAGCGGCATGATCGCCACCGCGACCAGGAACAGCAGATAGTAGAGGTCGACATAGGCGACCATCGAGGCCTGCCGCGTCACCTCCTCGTTCATCGTCATCATCCCGGACTGGGTCGCCAGGCCGAACGGCGCGGCCATGTCCGGAGCGTGGGCGATCGGGTTCTCTGGACTCAGCCCCTCGACCAGCCGGCTGTGCACGGTCTGCACCAGGCGCGTGTAGGCCGCCTGCAGCAGTGAAATGCCGGCGCTGTTGCCCACGCTGCGCAGGAGCGCGAAAAAGCCGGTCGCGTCGGCGCGCAGGGTCGGACTCAATGTGCCGAAGGCGAGGACCGTCACCGGCGTGAACACCATGCCCGTGCCCAGGCCCTGGACGAAGCCGGTGGTGGCGACGTTGCGCCAATCCATGTCGAGGGCGAAATGGCTCATGGCCCAGAAGGACAGGGCGTACACCCCCAGCCCGGTGATGATCAGCGCCCGGGCGTCCACGCGATTGATGATCCGCCCCACCACGAACATCGAGACGATGCTGCCCAGGCCCCGTGGCGCCAGGACCACGCCCGTGGTCAGCACCGGATAGCCCATCAGGGTCTCCAGCATCGGCGGCAGGATCGCCATCACCGGAAACACCAGCACGCCGAGCGAGAGGTTGACCAGGGTCGCGGTGACGAAGTTTCGGTCGCCGAGCAGCGCCACGGGCAGGAACGAGGGCTGTTTCGTCAGGGTGTGGATCACGAACATCCACAGGGCGCACGCGGCCGTCACGCCTTCGGCGACGGTCTCGCCCGAGGCGAACCAGTCGTTCTGCTGCCCGCGGTCCAGCATCAGCTGAAAGGCGGCCAGGGCCACCGCCAGCAACAGGAAGCCCAGCCATTCGAGGGGCCGGCTGTGGGAAGGCTGGTTGCGCGGCAGGAAGGCCACGACCCCGGCCACGCACAGCATCCCGATCGGCAGGTTGATGTAGAACACCCATCGCCAGCTGAAGTCGTCGGTCAGCCAGCCGCCGATGACCGGCCCCAGGATCGGGCCCACGGTCACGCCCATGCCCCAGATCGCCATCGCCTGGCCCCGCTCCCTCACCGGATAGGTATCGAGCATCACCGCCTGGGACAGCGGCATCATACCGGCACCGAACATCCCCTGCAGCACCCGGAACAGTACGATCTGCCCCAGGTTCTGGGCGGCGCCGCACATCGCCGAGGCGACCGTGAAGCCTACGATGGCGATCAGGAACATGCGCTTGACGCCCAGTCGTCCGGCGAACCAGCCCGTCACCGGCGTCATGATCGCCGCGGCGATGATGTAGCTGGTCAGCACCCAGTTGATCTGTTCGGCGGAGGCCGACATCGACCCGGCCATGTGCGGCAGGGCGACGTTGGCGATCGTCGAGTCGAGCATGGTCATGATCGCCGCCAGCATCACCGTCAGGGTGATCATGGTGCGATTGACGGGGTCGGGCTCGGGACCTTTTTCGCTCACGTCCCAGGGCGAATAACGGATTTCCCCGAGGTGAACCTATGCATTGATGGCGGGGAAGCATCGTCGGAGGAATCATGTCCAAGACCATCGTCGTCGTCGGATTCGGGCCGGGCATTTCGACCGCGGTCGCCGAGAAGTTCGGGGCGGAGGGCTTCTCCGTCGCGCTGGTCGCGCGAAACGAGGAACGTCTCGCCAAGGGTGTCCGGGCGCTGAAGGCGAAAGGCGTCGCCGCGGCCGCGTTCCCGGCCGACGCGGGAAACCCTGCCGCCATTCGCGCAGCCATCGGAAAGGCGCGCGCCGAACTCGGTCCCGTCACCGTCCTCCAGTGGAACGCCTACGGCGGCGTCGAGGCGGGAGATCTCCTCGACACCGACCCGGCCGCGGTGCGGGCCATCTTCGATGTCGCCGTGGTCGGGCTCCTCGCGGCCGTCCAGGAAGCCCTTCCCGATCTGAAGAGCACGAAGGAGGGCGCCGTTCTGGTCACCAACGGCGCGTTCGGCGAGCTGGCCCCACAGATGGACGCGCTCGCCGTCAGCCTGAAGACGATGGGCGTCGCGCTCCAATGCCGCGAAACACAAGCTGGTTGGATTGCTCGCGCAGCGGTTGAAGGGCGAAGGCGTCTATGTGGGCGAGGTGATGGTCGCCGGCATGATCAAGGGCGCCCCGTGGTCCAGCGGTGACGGCATCGAGGGTTCGACCGTCGCGAACAGGTTCTGGGAGCTCTACCAGGCGCGCGGCGAGGTCAGCGCCCGGGTCTCGTGATGTAAGGCTCAGTCTGCGGGCTCGAGCGTCTCCATCCGGACCCAATCATTGAGCTCGACGTTCCAGACGGCCAGCTCGATATGGCCGTACGCGCCGCCGCTGACGAGGCTCACCGCGCTGGCCCTCAGGGCCGGCAGCGCCTCGGAAGACGCCTCATAGGGAGCCGTCCCGCGCGTCGCGTCGGGCCAGCATCTCATCCTGAACTGGCCAGCGTACCCGGCGGGCATCATGAGTCTGTGGTCCTCCGCGGGGCATCTCCGCGCGCTGCAGGTCGCGCCGGAGGCGGTACCGACGCCCTATTCCGCCGCGTCTGCCTTCTTGTTCAGGCCCATCGCCTCCATGATTTCCGGGGCGATGTTGTCAGCGCCCTTGGCTTCGATGTGCTGCGCGACGCGCGAGCCGACCGCCGCGAACAGCTCGCCGACGAAGGTTGGGCGGTTGTCGCGCGCCCAGCCCAGCGACTGCTCGCGGTTGGTGTTCGAGCCCTGGAAGCGCGGGAAGACGTAGCGGGCCGCCAGTTCGTAGGACTTCTTCTTGGCGTCCCATTCGGCCCAGTTGTGGTCCAGCATCAGGTAGGCGCCGAAGCCGCCCGACTGCTGCTCCAGCCGCTCGATCTGGGCGATGGCGTCGTCGGGCGTTCCGATCACCGCCAGGCCGGTGGCGATCATCGCGTCGACCGGATCGGCGCTGGTGTCGACGGCCAGCGGCAGGGCCGCCACGTCGGTGAAATAGTAGAGCCAGTCCCTCAGCCCGAAGGCGACCTCGGCGCGGGCCTGCTCGCGGGTCTCGGCGATGTGCATCGGCCCGACCAGCCGCCAGCCGGCCCGGTCAATGGTCTGGCCGTTCTCCCGCGCGGTCTGCGCGGCGATGGCCCAGTTGGAGGCCAGGGCGTTGAACCCGCCGGCCGAGGTCGCGCCGATCGACAGCAGCCCCAGCCCGTGCCGGCCCGCGGCGGTGGCGCCGGTGGGCGAGACCTGGCTGGCCACCGCCATCTCGATCGATGGCCGCGAATAGGGGCTCATCTGCAGATGGGCCTCGCACAGCTCGAACCAGTCGGACTTGTGGGTGACGGTCTCGCCGCGCAGCAGGCGCACGATGCACGCCAGCGCCTCGTCCATGCGGTCGCGCTGCTTCGCCACGGGAATCCCCATCATGAAGGCGTCAGAGGGCAGGGCGCCGGGGCCCACGCCGAACATGACGCGGCCCCGCGTGATGTGGTCCAGCTGGTTCATCCGATCGGCGAGGATCAGCGGGTGATGGTAGGGCAGGGACGAGACCCCGGTGCCCAGGCGGATGTGCCGGGTGCGCTCGGCCGCCGTGGCGATGAAGATCTCGGGGCTGGCGATCAGCTCGTAGCCGGCCGAATGGTGCTCGCCGATCCAGGCCTCGTCATAGCCCAGCTTGTCCATCCACTGGACCAGCTCGAGGTCGCGCTCGATGGCGAGGGTCGGGCTCTCGCTCAACGGATGGAAGGGCGCGATGAACGCGCCGAAGCGCAGCTTGGGTCCGAACATGGGGTTTCCTCTTGGCCTGATGGCGCTTCCCTATCAGGTCACGCAGCCTTCGCCACTGGCAAGAGTCGCCGGGACGGACGGCAGCCCATGCGCCTCGGGCCGGTGATCGCGGGTCCTGCTGTCCGAAGACAATCGCTGAGTCAAGGCGCAGCGGATCGAAGAGTCCGGCAACCAAGGCATCTGAGCGGAAGTCGAACAGGCAAGCCCGCCGGGACGCACGACCTGCACTCGACCGGGCGGCTGGACCTCACCGGAACCGAGAAGGGACCCATATACTTGCTTCGCCCGCATGATGCTGATGGATGGCCGCCGGGCAATTTCGGCTTGGCCAGCATCGTCCCGGTGAGCCCATGCGCAAGATCAAGGCCGAGAACGTCTTTCCGGAATTTGTTCCGGTGTCCGCCGCCGAACCCGAGGCCGGATACGCACCGGCTTCAGGGGTGCGGACCCGTCGACCGGCGCTCGAAGCCCTACGCGTATTCGAGGCGGCGGCGCGGCATGCAAGTTTCACCAAGGCGGCGGCGGAGCTCTGTGTCTCGCAAGCTGCGGTGAGCCAACGGATCCTGGCTTTGGAAGCCGATCTCGACGTTCAGCTGTTCCGGCGCCTGACACGCAAGATCGAGCTCACCTCGGATGGCGAGCGTCTGGCCCGGGGTGTCCGCGAAGGGTTGGCGCGGATCGCTGGCGCCGTGAGCGATCTGGACCAGCGATCCGACGTTGGGCCGCTCGCAGTCAGCATGCTCCCCTCCTTTGCGTCCCGCTGGCTGGTGCGGCGGCTGCCGCGGTTCCAATATGCGCACCCGAACATCGAGGTGCTGGTGATGGCCGACGAGCACCCGGTCGATCTTCTGTCCGACGGCGCCGCCGACGTTGCGATCCGCTTCGGCCTTGGTCACTACCCCGGCCTCGCCACCTCGCCGCTGGCCCCCGACGGTGTCGGCCCAGTATGCACGCCGTTGCTGGTGGCTCGGTACGGGGTGATCGAGACGATCGACGACATGCTCGATATGCCCTTGCTTCACGACTCGTCGGCCGACCGCGACGCCAGTGGCACGGGCTGGAAAAGCTGGCTCGCCCATGTCGGCGCGCCAAGCGACGATCCGCGGTTGATGATCGGACCTCGTTTTTCCCAGGCCCATCTCGCGATCGAGGGCGCTCTGCTCGGTCACGGTGTTACGCTGGCGCGCACAAGCCTGGCCGGCGACGATCTGGCGGCGGGGCGGCTGGTTCGCGTGCTTCCGCAGATCGCGCCGAGCAGATTCAAATATTTTCTCGTGTGCCGGCCCGAAGCCGCACGGCAAGGGAAGGTCATCAAATTTCGCGAATGGATGAAGGCCGAAATGAAGGCGACCAAACATCCCTGACCGCGGCCGTTTGATCGGCTAAGGTATGTTCCAATCTCTGGCCAGGCGAGAACAGCAGTGTATTGATGGAAATACGGTAGCGGATAAAGCATTGAAGTCTGGCTCTCAGCCATTCGGCCGTCCGTTCCCATCCTGACGCCTCACGGCGCGCGAAAGCGCGCAATCGCCCTGTGCTCCTTGCTGCGTGTGATCATACTGCTCGAGAGCGACGGGCATCTTATATAAGGGCGCGTCGCTCAGGTCACCTCAAGAGAACTCAGGCGCTGCTCAAGGATCAGAGCCCGCGACGCCGATAGGCTCGCCACACGATGAACATCCAATCGAAAGGCGGATCCGCCCCTCCCCCCTCCCTAGGGCGTGTCCGTCTCCGATGCCTCCCATCGGCCGCCTTCGCGGCCGGCCCGTTTAGTCCCTCGGGCCGGCCGCCCCCTTTTTCAGGGGACACGATCAAAAGTGAGAACGTGATGAACTCAAGCGCAGCGGACCGCCCGGCTCCGACAGTCGGACGTGGGCTTCATCGGTCTGGGCCGCATGGGCTCGGCGAAGACGGACAAGCTGGCCGCGCTCCGATCCCGCGCCGATTGCGCGCACGGAGGGCGGTGCCCCGGCGTCATGTTTCGCCGGTCAACTCGGCAAGCGCGGCTGTCAGTCGACAAGCTTCATAAGTCTGATATTCGCATACATAATATTAGGTAATCCGACGCATTATCGTGCCTAATGGCAGAATAATATGTTGGTTTCCAAGGGATATATCGGAATGTTTGAGAATTAGCCATCGTAGCCATTGATCTGTTGATCGGACCGACTATATCGGGCTGGTCAATCGATCAGGGCCCCGCCACGGGTTGCCTTGGCGAGCCTGAAACCGGGCTCAGATTTCACCTAAAGGAGATTCCAGCGGCATGAAACATGCTCGTATTCGTTTGTTTACCGTCGCCTTAGGCCCGGTGACGGCGTTTGCCGCCGCCGCGCACGCGACCGAAAACGCCGGCGTCAACTGGACCCGCTTCTACGTCGGCGTGAATCTCGGTTGGAGCGGGTCGACCAATCGGCAAAAGGTCGCGACGTCCGACCACCGCGGGTCGTTGGTCGATCCCAGCGGCCCAACTCAGGCCGTGATGTTTCCCAGTTCCTCGAAGGGCGGAGGCTCGGGCGTCGCCGGCGGCGTCTCTCGGCGGTACCTGGCAGGCGCTGAATCTACGGCACACTCAAGAGGATTTTCTTCATGATACTCAGAACACCATTGACGGCCCTGGCTGTCCTCGCGATCTCCGCCACCGGCGCGATCGCACAATCGACGACGATGACGCGCGATACCGGCGCGCCCGCCGGCGACAATCAGAATTCCAAGACCGCCGGGCCGGACGGGCCGGTTCTGCTCGAGGACATGTATCTCATCGAGAAGCTGGCTCGCTTCGACCGAGAACGCATTCCCGAACGGGTGGTCCATGCGCGCGGCACCGGCGCCCAAGGCGTATTCGTCACCACCGGCGATCTTTCCAAATACACCAAGGCTTCGCTCTTCGCCGCCCCGGGCAAGCAGACGCCGGTCTTCGTGCGGTTTTCGACCGTCATGAACTTCAGGGGTTCCCCTGAGGCGGCGCGTGACCCGCGGGGTTTCGCTGTCAAATTCTACACCGACCAGGGAAACTGGGATATCGTCGGTATCAATGAGCCGATCTTCTTCATTAGAGACGCTATAAAGTTTCCCGATTTCGTGCACGCCAACAAGCCGTCGCCCGTGACCAACGTCCAGGACCCGAACCGGGCGTTCGACTTCTTCTCGCATGTGCCGGAATCGACCTACATGCTCACCATGCTCTACACCGACTCCATCGGCATGCCGAAGAGCTACCGCACGATGGATGGCTTTGGCGTCCACGCCTTCAGGCTCGTGGACAGCAACGGCCAGGCAGTGTTCGCCAAGTTCCATTGGAAGGCGCAAGAGGGTGTCCACGGCATGACGGCTGAAGAGGTCAAAGTAGCCGACACAGCTTACGCCACCAGGGACCTCTACGACAACATCCGCGCGGGTAACTTTCCGAAATGGGATCTCTACGTCCAGATCCTGACCTCGGCCGAAGTCTCGAAGCTCAGCTATGACGGATTCGACGATACCAAGACATGGAACGGCGTTCCCGAGGTCAAGGTCGGCACCATGACGCTGAACAAGGTTCCGGACAATTTCTTCCAGACCACGGAACAATCGGCCTTCTGCCCGTGCGAGCTGGTGCCGGGTATCGAGCCGTCACCCGACAAGATGCTGCAGGGGCGTCTGTTCGCCTATGCCGACACGCAGCGCTACCGGGTTGGCCCGAACTACATGGAGCTGCCCGTCAATCGACCCTTGGCCTCGGTCAGCAACAACAATATCGACGGCGCGATGCAATTCGAACCGCGGCAGGGCGACGTGAACTACGAGCCGACCTCGGCCCCGGGGCCCGTCGAGCAAAACGACTTCCGCTACAGCCAATATCCGGTCGGCGGCGCCACCGAACAGAAGAAGATCGACAAGGAAGACAACTTCCGCGAGGCCGGCGAGTTCTACCGCGGTCTGAGCAAGCATGAGCAGGATGACCTGATCAAGAACCTTGCCGGGGATATCGGTCAGGTGACCGACGTCCGGACCAGGCAGACCATGGTGAGCTATTTCTATCGCGCTGACGCCGACTATGGCGCGCGCCTCGCCAAGCTGGTCCATGTCGACATATCGGCCGTGATGGGCCGCGCCGGCGGCTAAGGTGTGTTGCGATCTGATAGAATCAGATCGCCGCTCCAGTTCTTTGTTTTGACCCGCGTTTTGATCCGAAAACCGGTTCCCGCTTTTCGGAACACGCTCTAGTTCGAGACCTTGGTTGCGGCGCCGGCGCAAGTCGGCGCCCAAAACCCGAAGATGGACCACCCAGCCATGCCCCTGTTCAAAGCCCTCGGCGCCGTGGCGATCGCCTGCGCGTTGATCTCAGGCGCCGCGACCCGCGCCGCCGAATCCATTCCCAGCCACTACAAGGACCTCTACTTCGACGCCGCGCGAGCCGGCCGCGCCGATCTGCTCGGAGGGATGATCAAGGACGGCTTCCCCGTCGATGAGCGCGACGGTCATGGCTATACCGCTCTGATCCTGGCCGCCTACGATGGTCACCTCGACACCGTGCAGTTTCTCCTCGCCAGGGGCGCGGATCCCTGCGCGGTCGACCAGAAGGGCGACAACGCGCTGATGGGCGTCGCCTTCAAGGGCGAGACCCTGATCGCCGAGGCGCTGGTGTCCCGCTGCGACGTCAACACGACCAATAGGTCTGGCCAGACGGCGGCGATGATGGCGGTGCTTTTCGGTCATCAGGACATCGTGCGGCTCCTCGCCGCCCATGGCGCCAAGCTCGGCATGCGAGACGCTTTGGGCAACTCAGCCGGCAGCCTGGCCCATCAACAGGGCAACGTGGAGATGGAGGCGCTGATCGCGCAGCTCGATCCACGCGATCAGACGCAAGCCGCTGCGATGGGAACGTCGAAATGAGCCGGGCGCCCGGGGCGGCGTGAGTCGGCGTTCAGTGGCTGAGACCGGGGCCGTCGCTCGTGACCCAGGCCGGGTCCGGACCGGACAGCGGACCACGTATCCGTCTGCAAGCATAGGTGGCCCGTCCAGGCGCCCTGGTTCCGCAGACGGCGGCCAGGGTGCGGCGGCGCGCAGGCGGGAACTTGACGGTAAAGTAAGAACGGCGCGTGGAAGGCCGCTGCGGCGGCGCGGACGGAGGAGGCCCGTAAGTCCGACGCCTGCGTCGCGTGACGACGCCGCCCGCGCTTGCGCCGCCTCTCGTGCGCGGTAAGCTCTGCTCGATCTCGGAGAACAACGGCGAACCCCTGAGGGACGGCGGATGTTGACCAGCGCGCAGAACGACATGCTGACCCGCACCGGGCCGGGGACGGCGATGGGCGCCTTGTTCCGACGCTTCTGGATGCCCGTGCTGCTCTCGCGCGAGCTGGCCGAGGCCGACGGACCGCCCGTGCGGGTGAGCGTGCTGGGGGAGGAGCTGGTCGCCTTCCGCGATAGCACCGGCTCTGCGGGCCTGGTGGAGGCGCGGTGTCCCCACCGCGGGGCCAACCTGTTCTTCGGACGCAACGAAGAGGGTGGGATCCGCTGCGCCTACCACGGCTGGAAGTTCGACGTGCGCGGCCGGTGCCTCGAGATCCCGACGATGGCCAGCGATGCGCCGACCTACGGGCCCCTGCGCGCGCGAGCCCAGATCGCCGCCTATCCGACGCGCGAGTGGGGGGACTTCATCTGGGCCTACCTCGGCCCGGTCGAGGCGATGCCGCCTCTGCCGGACATGGAGTTCGCCCTGGTGGGGGCCGCGCACCGCTATGTGTCCAAGAAGCTGCAGGAGTGCAACTGGGCGCAGTCGGCGGAAGGCGCGGTGGATACGGCGCACTTCTCGTTTCTGCACGCGCCGATCGGCGCGGACGCGATCGCGAAGCTGCCGCCCGCCTACGCCGAGCAGGTCCGGTGGATGAAGGCCGATGGCGCGCCGCGCTATACGGTGGTCGAGCACGACGGCGGGCTCATCCTGGCCGGCGGGCGCCATGCCGACGAGGGCGAGACCTACTGGCGCATCGCCCAGTATCTGATGCCAAACCACAGTCTCGCGCCCGGCGGCGCGGCAGGCCAGACCTGTCACGGCCAGACCTGGGTTCCGATCGACGATACGAGCTGCTGGGTGTTCACCTACAGCTGGAACCCCGACCGACCCCTGGGCGAGGCCGAGCGCGCGGCCTTCGCCGGCGGCGGCGCCATCCACTCCGAAGTCGACGAGCACTACGCGCCGCTGCGCCGGCGGGCCAACGACTATCTGATCGATCGCGCCGCGCAGAAGCATGAGAACTTCACCGGCATCAAGGGCATCTCCGAACAGGACGCCGCCATTCAGGACAGCCAGGGGCTCAT
The DNA here is from genome assembly GCA_028290905.1 of Caulobacteraceae bacterium. Lineage (GTDB taxonomy): Bacteria > Pseudomonadota > Alphaproteobacteria > Caulobacterales > Caulobacteraceae > Acaudatibacter. Next base: position 13,915 of record JAQGIW010000004.1, read on the forward strand.
CCACGACCGCACCCGCGAGATGCTGGGGCCGACCGACCTTGGCGTCTCACGGTTGCGCGTCCTGATGCTCGAGGCCGCCCGCGATCTGGCGGCCGGCAAGGCGCCGGAAGCCGCGATGAACCCGTCGGCCTACCGCGTCCGCTCGGGCTTGATTGTCGCGCCGAGCGCGCTGGCGTTCGATGAGGTGATGACGCGCCGCTTCGGCCACCCCAAGGGCCGGTTCGATCTGGCGCCCGAACACCAGGCCGCGGCGGAGTGACCGAAGCCGGGACAGTCCTCGGCATGATCGGTCTGGGCGCCATGGGCGCGCCGATCGGCCGGCGGCTGATGGCGGCCGGCTACGTGCTGGCGGTCTTCGACGTCGAGCCCGCCGCCGAGCCGGCTTGGCGGGCCGAGGGCGCGCGGTTCGCCGCCTCGCCGGAGGAGGTGGCGGGCAGGGCCCGTATTGTGCTGCTCTCCCTGCCCGGGCCGGCGGAGGTCGAGGTGGTGGTGACAGGGCCGGGCGGGCTGCTGGCGGCGGCGCGGCCCGGCGACGTGATCGTCGATCTTTCCACCAACGCCTACGCCACCGTGCGGGCGATGAGCGAGGCGGCGGCCAGGGCGGGCGTCCATTTTGTCGACGCGCCGGTATCGGGCGGGGTGGCCGGGGCGGTGAAGGGCCGGCTGGCGGTGATGGCCGGCGGCGATGCGGCGGTCATCGCCAGGATCGAGCCGATCCTGGGGGCCTTCGCGGCCCGCGTGTTCCATGCCGGGCCGGCGGGGATGGGGACGATGGCCAAGCTGGTCAACAACCAGATTTTCCTGACAGCGGCCACGGCGGTGCAGGAAGGATTCGTGCTGGCCGCCAAGGCCGGCTTCGACTCCGGCCAACTGCTGGAGATCCTCAAGGCCAGTTCGGCGGGCGGCTATGTGGGCATGGCGCCGCTGTTCCTGAACCGCGCCTTCGACGAGGTGATCTTCCGACTGGGGCTGGCGCACAAGGACCTGAGCCTGGCCCTGAAGTCCGCCGAGGATCTGGGCGTGCCCATGCCGCAGACGAAGGCCGCGCTCGCCACCTACCAGGACGCCATCGACCAGGGTCTGGGCGACAAGGTGTTCTACGCCACCCTGCAAGCCCTGGAGGCGAACGCGGGAACCCAGGTGGCCAAGCCCGGGCCGGCGCCGTGAGCCCAGACTATATGCATGTGGGCGCCGTCGATCTTTCCGACAGCCGCAGCTTCGCCAAGGGTTTTCCGCACCCCTATTTCACCTGGCTGCGCGAGCACGCGCCGGTGTTCTGGCACGAGCCGACGGCGGTGACGCCGGAGGGCGAAGGGTTCTGGGTGGTGACCCGCCACGCGGACGTGCTGGCGGTGCAGACGCAGCCGCAGCTGTTCTCGTCCGAGACGGGCGGGGGCCTGCGGGCCGGCGGCGGCACCGCGATCAACGACGACGTCAACGCCGGCCGGGCGCTCAACGCCACCGACGATCCCAAGCACGCCATGCTGCGCGGCGTGGTGATGAAGGGCTTCACCCTGCACGCCGTCGCCGCGCTGGAGGCCGACATCCGCCGCCGGGTCGACCTGCTGATCGACGCCTTCCCCGAGGACGAGCCGTTCGACTTCGTCGCCGCCTTCGCCCGCGAGGTTCCCCTGCAGGCGATCTGCATGGTCCTGGGCGTGCCGCAGGAGGACCGCCTGCGGCTGTGCGAGTGGGTGGACGCGGGGCTCTCCACCGCCTCGCCCTCGATCCTCGACGGCGAATACGCCAGGCGGATCGCCGACTATGGCCTCGGCCTCATCGGCAAAAAGCGCGCCGAACCGAAGGACGACATCCTGTCGGTGATCGTCCACGCCCGGCCCGACGAGGCGGGCGGGCGGCCGCTGAACGAGGGCGAGCTGCGCAGCTTCTTCCTGCTGCTGTTCGCCGCCGGGGCGGAGACCACCCGCAGCGCCATCGCCGGCGGCATGAAGGCGCTGATCGAGAACCCCGGGCAGATGGCCTTGCTGGGCGCAGAGCCGGCCCGCCTGAAGACGGCGATCGAGGAGTTCGTGCGCTGGACCACGCCCTCGATCTACAAGCGCCGCACCGCCTCATCCGACACCGAGCTGGCGGGCCAGCCCATCCGCGCCGGCCAGAAGGTGACCTTCTGGGAGATGTCGGCCAATCGCGACGAGCGGGCGTTCGAGCGGCCGTTCGCCTTCGACATCACCCGCTCGCCCAACCCGCACCTGGGCTTCGGCTACGGCGTGCACGTGTGCCTGGGATCGATGCTGGCGCGCCTGGAGATGCGCGTCGCCTACGAGGCCCTGCTGCGGCGCGTGGACGGCTTCGCCCTGGCAGGACCCGAGGACTGGATGCCGTCGAACCGGCTGCTGGGCATCCGCCGCCTGCCGATCACCATCACCCGCAAGGACCGACCCCCCAAGGAGCAACGCCCATGACCGACCTCGCCGACCGCATGCAGAAGGGCCGCGCCGTGGCCGCCAAGCTGTTCGCCGGCGCGACCTCCCGCGCCGCGTCGATGCCAGCCAAGTTCCAGGAATACACCTTCGGCCATCTGTTCGGCGAGGTGTGGCAGGACGAGACCCTGTCCCTGGCCGAACGCGAACTGGTCACCTGCACGACCCTGGTGGCGCTGAACCGCATCGCCGAGCAGCACCTGCATTTCGTGGGGGCCAGGAACGCCGGTGTGCCGCGCGAGAAGATCGAGGCGATGATCGCCCATGTCGCCCACTACGCCGGCTGGCCCTGCGCCGCCTCCGCGTTCGGGGTGCTCAACGAGGTTTGGCCAGCCTGAAGGCTCGGGACGCCGCTTTTTCCGGATGTGTGCGGCGAATGCGCCGCCGGCTACAAGGGATTCGCGCTGAGCTGAGCGGCGCCCACCCGAGGACACCAGGGCATGAACCATACCCCCCATCCGCAGATCGCCGCGCGCAAGGCGCACGGGGTCCATACCGTCAGGCGCGAACTCACGGGGTTCAACGGCTGGCTCGCGCTCAAGATCACCAACAGCGTGGGGACGATGTGGTGCGCCTATGCCTTTGCCATCCTGGCCCTGATCAGCCTGCCTGACGCGATCAAGGCCGGCACGGCCGCCCTCATCGCCTGGATCGCCCAGACCTTCCTGCAGCTCGTCCTGCTGTCGATCATCATGGTCGGCCAAAAGGTCGCCGCGGCCGCCTCGGACAAGCAGGCCTACCAGACTTACAAGGACGCCGAGGCCCTGCTGGAGATCAGCAACGACATGCAGAAGCTCCTGAAGGCCAACACCGACCTGACGCAGGAGATCCACAAAGCCCTGGGCGCAAAGGTCGGCGGGTGAATCGTAGACCCAGCCGGTTGCCGGGCGGAATTCTCAGGTCGCGCTGCGGCGACTGAATGGCGCGCCGGGCTATGGTGCATCGACAAGAGCGAGGATTCGAATGGATAAGCTGCCGTCCCGAATCCTGATTTGGCTGCTGGTGGTCGCCGCGCTGATCGTCGTCGGCATGTCGGCCTATTTCGCTGGTGGCGTGACCGAACACGCTGCGCGCACCCGCGACGCCGCCGCGGCCGCACAGCGATACGGCGTCGTGGAAAGCAAGCTGCGCAGCGCGCAATCGGCCAACCAACTGCTGCTCGCCGATCTCTGGATCTACCGGGCCGCGGCGGAACTGGACGAGCGCAACTTCGGTTTGGCCAACAAGGCGGTGGCCAAGAGCGTCGCCGCCCTGAACGGCGTCAAGCCCACGGAGGCCGGGATCGAGGCGGCGCCGCTCGCCGCCGTGCGGGCCGAGGCGGCCCGGGTGAACATCGCCGTGGCGACAGACCTGGCCGCACAGCGCGCACAGCTGTTGCGGTTGGCCGCCGACATCGACGCCCTGGTCGAGGCCTCGGCGGCGATGACGGGCGCGCCGACGATAAGGCCAGGGACAGGCGCGACGCCGCCGTCGCCAAACCCGCAGCGCTGACCACATGGAGCTCGCCGCCCTCACGCGCTCCCCAAAGAAGAAAGCATTGCGCGAGCAAAGTGACGGCTCAGTAAGCACGTGGAGAAAGCCGGCGCTCCGGCGGCACGATCCACCACAGCGCCAGCGCATAGACCCACACCACCACATAGAGCGCGGTGAAAACCCACAGGGGAAGGGGCCAGAAGATCATCCGGTTCACGAAGCCGATGATCAGGGGCGTGGGCCGTGTGTCCGCGCCATTCAGCGCGCCCTGGAGAATCGTCAGGAAGCAGGCTCGCCCGGCCAGGGCCTGCAGCGCCACCACGGCCAGAAGGCCGAGATGAACCAGGCGCCACCAGCGCACGCGGACGAGTCCCCATCCGAGGTAGCCGCCCAGCGGGATGGCGATGAGCCCGAACAGATTGAAAGCGATCACGGCCAGATGCGCGATCAGAACGGCGGTGGCGAGGATAGGGCCGACCGAGGGGTTCAACACTGCAGTTCCGGCGGCGCGTTTGGCCCGACAGGCTCTGGCGCGTCCGGAAATTCAGGAGGCGAAGGCCCAGGGGAGCCGGGCTCCGGCGGCTCGCCCGGCGAGGGGGGTATCTCCAGCGGGGCTGGTCCGATGGGGTCATCCGGCGCGGGCGGTCTCTCCAATGGCGCGGGCCGAGCGCCAGCGTTCCTGAAGTCCGCCAAGGTCATCGGGCTGATCACTGTTCGGGTCATCGCCGCTCAACTCTATTACGCGTTCGGCAGCGCCGCCTCCCACCTCAATTCTTCGGCACGTCCCGGAACGGGCGGTCGTTGTCCGTCCGCGGCTCCTTCGGCATGCCCAGCACCCGTTCGGCGATGATGTTGCGCTGGATCTCGTCGGTGCCGCCGGCGATCGACACCGCCGGCACGGAGACCAGGATTTCGGCGATCACGCCGTCCATCGGCCCGTCCTCGCCGGTCAGCATGGCGTCGGCGCCCGAGATCAGCGTGTGGACATGGGCCGCGGCGCGCGCCACGTGGCTGGCGGCCAGCTTGCCGAGGGAGCCTTCCGGGCCGGGCGGCTTGCCTGCGGCCTGCGCGGTCCGGGCCCGCCGCGACGTGAATTCCGCGCTTTTCGCCAGGACCAGCAGCTTCGCGATCTCCTGACGCGCCACAGGGTCGTTGATCGCCCCGGTCGCCTTGGCCCGCTCGACGATCAGGTCCACCCGGCCGGCGCGCTGCGGATACCACTTGTAGGGCTCCATGGCCGTGGCGATCTCGGCCCGCTCCTCCTCGTAGATCCGCCCCTTGCGGTCCGAGGCCTGGACCCGGACGTTGAAGCCGTCGGCGCCCCGGCGCTCGTGCATCAGGGTCGTCGTCGCCACCGCCCAGCCGTCGCCGACCTTGGCGACGAGGTGCTCGGGCGGGACCTCGGCGTCGGTGAAGAACACCTGGTTGAACGAGGCGTGGCCGTTCATCTGCCGGAGCGGGCGCACCTCGACCCCCGGCTGGTCGATCTGCAGGATGAAGTACGACAGCCCCAGGTGCTTGGGGACGTTCGGATCGGTGCGCGCCAGCAGCATGCCCCAGTCGGCGTGGTGGGCGCTGGTGGTCCACACCTTCTGGCCGTTGATCACCCAGCGGCCGTCCTTGAACTCGGCCCGGGTCGAGGCGCCGGCCAGGTCCGAACCGCTACCCGGCTCGCTGAACAACTGGCACCAGTTGTCCTCGCCGGTCAGGCTGCGGCGCAGAAACTTCGCCTTGTGGAAATCGTCGCCGTGCGCCAGCAGCGTCGCCGCCGCCAAGCTCCGCACGCCGGACCGGGCCACGCCCACCGCGCCGATCCGCCGCGTCTCCTCGGCGACCACCGCCTCCAGCGCCGCCGGCAGCTCGCGGCCGAACCAGGCATTGGGCCAGCCCGGCACGCCCCAGCCGGAGTCGATCAGCCGGTTACGCCATTCCACCAGGCCCAGCTCCGGGTCCCAGTTCGCCTCCAGCCAGGCGCGCACCTGGGCGCGGACGGAGGCTTCGGTCGCATCGCTCTTCGTCATCACATCACCGCTCACAGGCCCATCCCCCGCAGCATCAGCTCGCGGTGCCACTCCGGCCCGCCCAGGAACACCTCGGAACTCTTGGCGCGCTTGAACCAGAGGTGAGTGTCGTTGTCACAGGTGAAGCCGATGCAGCCATGGATCTGGATGTTGTCGATCGCCGCGCGGAGGTAGGCCTCCGAGGCGCCGGCCTTGGCCAGGGAGGCGAGTGCGGGCCAGTCGGCGTCCTCCTCGGCGGCAGCGGAGGCGGCGGCGTAGGCGGCCGACTTGGCGAGCTGCACTTCGAGCAGCATGTCAGCCTGCTTGTGCTTCATCGACTGGAACGAGGCGATCGGGCGGCCGAACTGGACGCGCAGGTTGGCGTAGTCGAGCGCCGACTCCCGCAGCCGCTCGGCGCCGCCCACCATCTCGTTGGCCAGGCACATCGCCGCCTGCGCCAGGGTCCTGGCCAACGGCCCCGCGCCGCCACCTTCCTCTCCCAGCAACTCCGACTCCACCGACCGGAACTCCAGGCGCGCCTGTTTGCGGGTCGGGTCGAGCACCTTGAGCGCGCGCCGCGTGAGGCCGGGCGCGTCGCCCGCCACGGTGAACAGCGACAGCCCCTCGTCCCCCGCCGTGCCCGGGCGTCGGGCCGCGACGACGATCAGGTCGGCGGTGTGGCCGTCGAGGACGAAGCTCTTCACCCCGTCCAGCCGATACCCGCCGCCCACGGGCGTCGCCGTCGCTTCGATCCCCGAGCTGTCCCAGCGCCCGTTCGGTTCGGTGAACGCCAGGGTCGCGATCGTCTCGCCGAGCGCGATCGGCGGCAGCAGGGCGGTCTTCTGCACCTCGCTCGCCGCATTCATGATCGCCGTCGCCGCCAGCACGGTCGAGGAGAAATAGGGCGCGCAGAGCAGAGCCCGGCCCATCTCCTCCAGCACGATGCCGAGCTCGACGAAGCCGAAGCCCTGGCCGCCAAAGGATTCCGGGATGTGGACGCCGGTGAGGCCAAGCTGGTCGTTCAGCGCCCGCCAGCCCTCCCGGTCCCACCCCGCCTCGGTCTCCATCCACCGCCGCACGGCTGCGGGCGGCGATTTCTCCTGCAGGAACCGTCGCAGCACCGACCGGAACTCGTCCTGTTCAGGGGTGAAGCTGAACTGCATGGCGTCTCCTCTCCGCGGCTCGGGCCCGCGCGACTTTGCCAGCACCCTAGACAAGTCCGCGGCGTTGTCAGGCGCCGATGTGGGCCGGCGATGTGCAGGTCAGCGTCGCTTCGCCTCGGCGGCCTTCGCGACGAGGATGCGGTCGCGGGCGTTGAGATAGTCGTAGATCGCGTCGACCTCGGCGTCGGTGAAGTGGCTGAAGTTGGCCTGGGCCGTCTGGGTCATCAGCGCCATGTTTCCCTCGCCGATGGCGTCACCCTTCTGGATGAGGGCGTGGAACTGCGCGCGGCTGTAGTAGCCGCGGACGGTCATGTCCGGACCGACGTCCCTGATCCCGCCAAGGTCAGTCCCGTGGCAGCGTCCGCAGGCGATCGCGGCCAGATGCCGTCCGGCCGCGAAGGGCGCGCCGGCGTCGACCGGCGGACGGGCGGCGGCGACCTTCTCCGTCTCGGTCTGGAGCGCGCCGACCACAAGCGCCGCGCGCAGCAGGAGACCGGGACGGGGCTTGGGCAGCTCAATCCCCTGCGGGGGAAGGGCGCGCAGGCGGGCGGTGATCGCGGCGATCTCGTCGTCGGTGAAGGCGCTATAGGCGTGCGCCGGCATCACCAGCTCGCTCGTTCCATCCGGGCGCAGCCCCGCGCGGAGAGCCCGGTCGATATCGGCGTCGGAAAGCGCCTTGGGCTGCAGGGTCAGGTTGGGCGTGTAGACTTCAGTTCCGAACACGCGCAGCGGCCCGCCGATCAGATCCGTCCCGTGGCACCCCGAGCAGGCCGAGATCGCGATCAGCCGCGCGCCACGGGCTTCCGCCTCGGGGGTCCGTTCGACCACGATCCGGCTGGGGGGCAAGGCGTGGCGAGCCACCAGGATCGCCTGGGAACGGGACTTGATCAGTTGGCAGCCGCCGGCAATCGCGGCGAGGGCGACAACGGCGCCGAGAGCGGGAAGCCACTTCGATCTGGACATGGAACTTTGCGGCAACCCTTGCGCCGCGTGGATGGCCCCGGCGGCCCGCCTCTGAGCATTATCCACCGGCAAAGGCGAGAGGCGCGAGCGCTCTATTTCAAGCCTTCGACCAGGACGCTACACTCCGTGTTCCTCCGGGTTCCGATGCCCCCGTCCCGTCGCGTCCTCGCGGGTTTATCGCTGTGCGTGCTGGCGACAGCGAGCGCCGCCTTTGGGGCAGCTCGATCCGATGGCGACGTTCGCATCAACCCGATCCAGGTGATCGGCGCCCATAACAGCTACCATGCCGGGCTGACGCCGGGCGTCGCCGGGCCACGCCCCGGTGCGCTGCAACCCGGCGAGCGCGCCGAAAGGGTGGGGGGACGCCAGCTTGGCGAGAGACGACTTGGTCCCTCTCAGCCCGAAAGCTGGTACGGTCGGGGAATGACGGATTCAGAAAGACCGCTGCGCGACCAGCTCGACGAAGCCATCGATCGGATTCGTCGCGAACTGGAGATCCTCGAATCTCCATCGAGCATCGGCGGCGGCGCGGATAGCCGCAGCGTCGTCGCGGACCTCAGAAAAGAACTGCGGGAGCTCGAGGAGGCGCGGGCCAATGTAGGGCCCCACGAGGTCTGAAGCCGAGCGCCCAGGCTTACGGCGCCTTCGCCGGGATATACCCGTCGGTCAGCGTCTTCAGGAAGGCGACGATGTCATCCTCCTGCGCCTCGGTCAGGCCGAGGTTGCCCAGTTCGGTCTTGTCCAGGTTCTGCGTGGTCTCCGGCGCAGGCCAGCACGTCGTCCCCTCGCCCGGATCGTGGGGCTGGCAGCGCCGCAAGGTGTCGCGCGTGTTGTAGAAGTGCACGATCATCTTCAGGCTGGTGAAATAGCCGTTGTGCCCATAGGCCTTCACGAAGGTCGGATAGGGCCGCATGTCCACATTGCGCAGGGTCGGCACCTGGACGCGGCCGGAATTGCCCGGCGCCAGGGGGAGCCACCGCGCGTCCACCGCCGAGGGATGGCTCAGCTCCGGCCCGTTGGCGAGGAAGGTGCCGACGCCGCCGTCGACGTATGAGGCCCCGGCCGGATTGGCCACATAGCCCCGGGGGTCGGGTCGGCTCTCCCGGTAGTAGGGAAGCCTCGGATTGGCCGGCGATCCGATATTGATCGCCGTGAAGTCGGTGAACAGCGGGTCCTCGCCAGGCCCGCCGTCGCGGTGACAATTGTTGCACAGGCCCTTGCCGCGGAAGAGGTCGTAGCCCGCCTTCTCCTGCGCCGTGAACTTCGCGTTCCCCGCCTGCACGGCGTCGAACTTCGAGGTGAACGGGGTCTCCGCGGCGGACGCCTCGAAGCCCGCCATGGATTGCGCCATCTGATCGAAGGTGGCGCTGACAAGACCGCGGTCGCGGGGGCTGAGGTGCACCGGCAAGGGGTCGGCGGCGGTGGGTGGCCCCGGCCGGTTGCAGACCCGCTCCACGTTGCCGGGCCAGCTGACCGCGAACGCCTGCCGGCCCCACACCTGTTCGAAAAGGGCGCGATAGGGCCGCCGCGAGGCGCGATAGACCGCGCAGGCAGTGTCGGGAAGGCCCATCTCCACGGGGTTGACGGGGGGCCCCTGCGCCTGCTCGGCGGCGGGATTGCCGAGGCGCCGGCCGGTGGCGCGCATGTCCCAGAAATTGCCACCGACCAGGTCCCCTCGGGCGGTGTTGTAGTGGAGCACGGGCGACAGCGCCGCGTAGGCGTGCGACTGCGGCTTGCGATTGCTGAACCGCGTGCGCACCGACCCGGGATAGGCGGCGGTGGTCGCATTCAATTCCGAAACCGGACCGGCGAACCCGGCCTCGGGCATGTGGCAGAAAGCACAGGCCTCGTTGCGGTTCACCGACAGCTGCTTGTCGTACATCATCGCCTTGCCGAGCAGCTCGACCTGCTGGGTGAGGTTGCTTGGCGGCGCCGCGAGCCTGGCCAGCGTCTTCGCCTCGATCCGGTCGATCTCGGCCTCGACCTGGGCGAGCTCCTGCTGCCCGCGCGGTGAGAGTCCCGGGACGTTTTGCTCTGCAGTGCTTTGACTCGCGTGCGGCGCACAGGCGACCGCGCCCAGGCTGGCGGCGGCCACGATCGCTGTGATGGGCAAGAGCGAGCGTGGTATCCCCACCCCCATCCTCCGCTGAAGCGCGCGGCTACTATAGCGCCCCTAGAGCGTGCGCGCGATGAGCAGCTTCATGATCTCGTTGGCGCCGCCATAGATCCGCTGGACCCGGGCGTCGCGGTACATCCGCGCGATCGGATATTCCAGCATGTAGCCGGCTCCGCCGTGCAGCTGCAGGCACTCGTCGATGATCCGGCACTGGGTGTCGGTGACCCAGTACTTGGCCATCGAGGCGGTGGCCGCGTCCAGCTCGCCCTTCAGGTGGCGCTCGATGCAATGGTCGACGAACACCCGCGCGATGGTCGCCTCGGTCTTGCACTCCGCCAGCTTGAACTGGGTGTTCTGGAAATCGAGGATCGTCTTGCCGAACGCCTTGCGCTGCCGGGCGAAGGCGATGGTTTCGGTGAGGGCGCGTTCGGTGGCGGCTATGCCCTGGATGGCGATCATCAGCCGCTCCTGCGGCAGCTTGGCCATCAGCTGATGCAGGCCGGCCCCCTCGGATTCGCCGAGCAGGTTGTCGGCCGGGACCCGGACGTCCTCGAAGAACAGTTCGGAAGTGTCCGCGGCCTCCAGGCCGATCTTGTCGAGGTTGCGGCCGCGCATGAAGCCCGGGCAGTCGTCGGTCTCGACGAAGACGAGCGAGATCGCGTCGGATCCCGTTCCTTCGCCGGTCTTCACCACCACGGCGATCAGGTTCGCCGTCTGGCCGTTGGTGATGTAGGTCTTCTGGCCGTTGATCACATAGTGGTCGCCGTCGCGGCGGGCGCGGGTGCTGATGCCCCGCAGGTCCGACCCGGCCCCGGGCTCCGTCATCGCGATGGCCGAGATCAGCTCGCCGGTCACCATGCGCGGGAGCCAGCGCGCCTTCTGCTCTTCCGTGCCGAAGCTGACGATGTAGGGGGCGACGATGGCGTTGTGCAGCGGCGCGCCGAAGGCGTCGAGGCCGCGGTGGTACTGCTCCTCGATCAGGGCCGCCTCGAACCGGAAGTCCAGCCCGGCCCCGCCGAACTCTTCCGGGATGGTGAGCCCCAGCAGCCCCGCCTCCGCGGCGTCCTTCCACAGCTGCCGCGGGATCACCCCATCCTCGCGCCACCGCTCCAGGGCCTCGGGCGGTGCGTGGGTGTCGAAGAAGCGCCGCAGGGTGTCCTCGAACAGCCGCAGGCTCTCGTCGTCGAAGACGGCGGGGCGGGGGGCGAGGGTGGCTGTCATCGGCATGCCTTCAGGAACGAGGGTTCGGGGTCGAGGATCATGGTGTTGGCCTTGTCGGCGGCCGTGGTGAGAACGGGGGCGTTGAGCCCGAAAAGGCCCTCGTTGGCAATATCACCGCCGGCCCCGGGCCAGCATGGCGGGAGATTGCGAGAGGTCGATCCAGCCGCCGAGCCGGCCGGCGGTCATGCCGCCGTCGACGACGATGTCGACACCGTTGAGCCAGCCGCAGTCGCCGATGGCGACGAAGGCGATGACCTTGGCGATGTCGTCGGGCGTGGCCGACCGGCCGATGTGGCTGTTCATCCAGGCGACCTGCTCGGCGCCGATCTGGGCGGTAAAGTTCTCGGTGAGCCGCGTGTCGACGCCGCCGGGACTCACCGCGTTGACCCTGACGCCGTGGGCCCTCGCCGCGCCGACGGCGCGGTAGCTCCAGGCCACCACGCATTGCTTGGAAAAGGTGTAGGGATCCTTTTCCCAAAGGCCGCCGTTCTCGCGGCACCACGCCAGGCCGGCGGCGAAGTCGGCGGTGTCGAGCAACTGATCGATCACTGCGGCCCGGCGTTGCCAGTTCTGCGCGGCGGTCGAGGCGACGTTGACGACGCTGCCGCCCCGCGACATGCGCGGCAGCAGGCGCTCGGTCAGGTGGCGAAGGCCCAGGAAATTGACCGCGATCACCGGCTCGGCCGGCCGGGGGCCGGGGATGCCGGCGACGTTGACCAGCACGTCCCACCGTCCGGGAAGACCCTCGAGCGCGGCGTCTATGGCGGCCGGATCGGAGAGGTCGCAGCGCACGAACGCGCAAGCGCCGTCTCCCGGCTCCGCGACATCGAGGATCGTGACCTCAGCGCCTGAAGCCGCCAACCTCGCCGCGGTGGCCGCCCCGATCCCCGTTGCGCCCCCGGTGAGCAGCACCTTCGCGCGTCGCGATGAATCGGCCATGCGTCTTCCACCCTGAGGCGCTCCTGTGGGCGCCGCCGGCACCCTAGACGAGCCGGCGGTGTTGTCAGCCGTCCATCGGGGCCGGCGGCTGGACCGTCACATTGAGCGCGCGCTCCACCGCCGCGTGGAAGTTTGGTGTCGACCACTCGACCATCGGGTCGGCCTGGCGGGCGATGGCCCGGGCGTCTTCCAGTGAAATTCCGGTCACCACGAAACAGACGAACCAGACTCCGTCGACCAGCAGATAGCGCGCGGTCCTCGTCTCCTTGTCGTACTGTTCCAGACGATGTTTCCGGCCGGGCTGGAGCATCGGCCGCACGCCCTCGCCGCGCGGCACGCTGGCGAGAAAGCGCTCGATCCCCTCGGCATCCTCCAGGAGCGCCGTGGCCCGCAAAACCTCGATGCCCATGCACAGCGCTCCCGACGGCCCGAAGAGGCTAGCCTAGCCGCGGCGCGTCCGCCCCGGAAGCCGGAAAGTCAGCACCGAGTCACAGCCTCAAGGTCTGGCCGCCACCGCCAGGGGGGCGCCGCACAGCCGGCCGACGGGGTTCTTCGGGGGGCCGTTGGGCGGGGGGTCGACATTCAGGCTTGTCCTCCTCAGGCGGCGCTTCCGCTCCGGCTGGCCTCGAACAGGAACCATGTGCGTCGCTCGGCCTCGTCGATCCAGACCTCGACGAGGCTGGCCGTGGCGACATCGCGGTAGCGGTCGCACAGGTCGTGCAACTCGCGCATGTGAGCTGTCAGCGTGAGAGAGTCGGTCTTCAGCGCGGCGAGCATGTCTTGGGCGCTGACGTAGTCCGCGTCATTGTCCTGGATCCGCTGCCGTCGGCCTATGTCGCCCACAGACCGCAATGTCGTTCCGCCGATCTTGCGGACGCGCTCGGCGATAGTGTCTGTTGTCGCGAAGATCTGGCCGGCCTGATCGTCGAGGAGGAGATGATAATCTCTGAAGTGCGGCCCCGATACATGCCAATGAAAGTTCTTGGTCTTGACGTAGAGCGCGAACATGTCGGCGAGCAGAACGTTGAGCGCCTGCGACAGGGCCCCGATCGCCTGCGCATCGAAATCGGTGGGCGTAGCGAGCGCGGCGGTCATGCCGTGGGTTCGACTTTGAGCGGTCATGGCTGGGGTCTCTCAAGGTGGGACGGTTTTCGCCGTCCGCGGCGCTGAAGGTGTCAGCCTAGGCGCGCATCCGCGGGGAGTCCCTGGAAGGTTCCTGAGATGTGATGAGAAGGCCTGGAGCCGGCATCTGAAGCTATGCTCGGCGCTGCATCTCCATGAGGCGGGGCATTGGCGCTATGTTGTGATTGAGATGGGCCATGATCCACAGTGAGCCACCGATTACCGGGGGAACGATCAACACGCCAAAAGCCAGGGCCAGGGCCAGGGCGTTGTTGGTGTTGTCCGGGGCCGGTGGTCAGGTGGAGGATGAAGACCAGATGCACGCCCATCTGCGCCACCGCCAGGGCCACCAGCGCGGTGGGAACGGCTGGCCCATAGATCAGTCCGCTGAAGCAGAAGTAGAAGGACGCCGCCGCCAGGCCAATGCGTCGTGGATCTCGCTCACTGGAACTTCTCCATAAGGGCTTTCAACCTGTCTGCGCCGCGTTGGAGCGCCTGCCGCTCGTCCTCGGACATTTCCGGTTCGAGTATCTGGATCGCCCCTTCCCGGCCGACAACGGTCGGCAATGAGAGCGTGACGCCGTATCGCGGATTGAAGGAACCGACTGGAATGACTGCGTGCTCGTCGCGTAACGCCATTTCCGCGATGCGCGCCGAAACCATGCCGATGCCGTGCTGGCTTGCGCCGATGCCCTCGATGATCGCTATGTTGGCGAAGCGCACGTCGTGCTCGACCTGACGGCGAAAGTCGTCCCAGCTCTGCGCGGATTGTGTCAGCAGCTCGCGTATCGGAGTTCCCCCAATCCGGGCCGAAGACCAGAGGAACACTTCGGAAGTGCCATGCTCGCCCAAGATCAGCGCATCGACGGATTCCGGGCTGACGCCCAGGCGACGGGCCAAGTGGAACCGGAACCGCAGGCTGTCCAGATACGTGCCCGTACTCAGAACGCGCTCGTGTCCCAGCAAGCGGACCATGTCGGCCAGCGGATCAGGCGGATCCGTGACCACAAGCACCAGCGCCTCAGGCGCCACCGCGTGGAGGCGGGGCACGATATCCTTGTAGACATCGACGTTGGTGTCGAGCAACCGCAGCCGGCCCGCCGGATCGTTGCGGTTTGTGGCCCCGCCGGTCTTTTCGTTCACGCCGGCAGTGATCATCACCACCGACGCACCATCGAGATCGGCGTAATCGCCGTCCCGCACCTCGGTGCCGGGAAACAGCACGGCGCCGTATTGGACGTCGGTGACCAGCCCGTGCGCCTTCTTCCGATCCCGGTTGAGAACGATGACTTCGCGCGCAAAGCGCCGCACGATAACGGCGGTAAGGCAAGCCGACCCGACCGCGCCCGCGCCAACGATTCCGATTTTCATGCTGTACCTCGCTTATTTAAACGGTAGAATTCCGGATCAATCTCCTCTTTGGGCCTTTCCTGGATTGTCCCATGCTTCATTTCAGTTCGAAATACTCAAGCGTACCCTCCCCCTCGCGAGTGGGTTGTCCGGATATTCTGAGTTTCATCGGGCTCGCAAAACGTGAATACCAAGGTTTCTTGGACATGATCGCCGCCGCCATCTTGATCGCGGGCGACCGGATCGAGAGAAGATCGATGGACGTCAGAAGGCGATCGGAAATCCTGAATTCGGCCCGCGTCCCGTCGATGGCAGCGAAGGAGACACGCGAGCCTATAGGGCGCTCGTGCTTAGGATCGGGATGGGGAACGGGCGGCCCTTCCGAGACCGATAGGTCAAAGCCATGGGCGCCGACCACCATCCGCTGGGCGTCACCGACGAAGAAGAGCGGAATGCTGCTCCCGCCCACAGCGGCCTTTCCATGGATTTCGGCGGCGATGACAGTGTAGGGGCCGCATCGGCCGCGGCCCCACCACCAGTTGTCAAAGAGGTCGGCCGGGGAGACATTCCCCCAGTTGTGATCGTGGTAGCCGCTGCCCGTGACCTCGCGGGTCATGCCGTCCACGCTCACCGTCCCGGCGACGGCGCCCTCCGGCACGGCCACGAGCCAAGCGAAGAACCTGTCGCGCGAAATGAGATGGCCTGTCGCAGGGCGGTAGGAAGCGACCCTGCGACGCAGCAGGAGATTGCAGCCGACGCTGCCCGTTTCGTCGGCGTCAACGCGGATCGAATAGGTTCGCAGGTCGCCCTCGAAATGGTGAGGGCCGATCCGAACGTCTGCCTGCTGAGCCGAGAAGACGCCCGGATCATCAAAGCTGCGCATGATGCGCCGGGTGGGCTGTCCGGGCTCCGTCAGCTCGATGTTCACGGCTCGCCTGCGCGTTCCGTAAGGCCAGTTGTCGCCGAACCAGACCACAAGCACGGTCCCGTCTTCGAGCAGGCCGTCGAAGTACCACCACTCGAAATGTTCCGAGGATCGTGGCGTGCGCCGCCCGTCCTCCCGGACCCAGATCTCATTGGCGAGGCCGAGGGCTTCGAAGTCCTCCGGTTCCGCCGCCAGGCGAAGCTCGGTTGTCCGCGGGGCGCCCGCCAGATGTAGCGCAGTCGCACTAGCCATGACGTCCTCGCGCATGCCGCTGTTCGTCGCCTGAGGTGTCCACGGGTCGGCTCTCCCTTCTTTCAAGACGCGGGTGTCGATTGGGGGTGCGTCCCGGCGTCGGCCCGCATCGCCGCGGGCTCGCTCCAGCCGCCGCCGAGCGCGCGGACCAGGTTGACGCTCGCCTGCAGCCGGCGGGTGGCGATCGCCAGTTCCGTGATCTGGGCTTGCAGTTCGATGGTCTGGGCGGTGACCACATCGAGATAGGTGACCGCGCCCGCCCGATACTGCGTCATCGCCAAGGACTCGGTGTGCTCCGCGGCGACGACCCCGGCCGCCTGCTCACTCATCTCGTCGGCCAGCTTGTTGCAGAGCGCGAGGTTGTCCTCGACTTGCTGGAACGCCGCCAGCACCGTCGACCGGTAGCTGGCGCCGGCCTCGTCGAACTGGTCGCGCGCGGCCCGGACCTGCGCCCTGCGCAGGCCTCCGTCGAACAGCGTCATGGCGAGGGCCGGCCCAACGGTCCACCAACCGTTCGCGAGGTTCAGCAGGTTGTTCCCACCGGCGTTCTCGAACCCGCCGGTCGCGTCGAGGCTGATGCTGGGATAGAACGCCGCCCGCGCCACGCCGATCGTGGCGTTGGCTCCAGCGACGCGCCGTTCCGCGGCCGCGATGTCCGGCCGCCGCTGCAGGATCAGCGACGGGGCGGCCACCGGAACCTTGGGAGGCTCGGGCAACTGGCCCACCGGAGGGATCGAGAAGCTCGAAGCCGGGGCGCCCACCAGCGCAGCGATCGCGTGTTCGTAGAGCGCGCGCTGGGCGGCGACATCGACCTCCTGGGCCCGGGCGGTCCGCAGCTGGGTCTGGGCGCGACCGACGTCGAGACCCGCGACGGCGCCCCCCGAATGGAGTGTCTCCGTCAGCCGCAGCGCAATGGTGTAGGCCTTCGTCGTGTCGGCCAGCAGCTGGGCCGTGGCGTCGAGACCCCGCAGGCTGAGGTAGGCGTCGGCCAGTTGCGCCTCGAGGCTCAGGCGGATCGAGGCCGCGTCCGCCGCGCTGGCCTGGGCCTGGTCCCTGCCGGCGGCGACCATGTTCCGCACCCGGCCCCACAGGTCGATCTCGTAGGAGGCGTTGCCGGTCAGGAGGTTGTTGGCATAGTAGTTCTTGCCGCTCGGTATCCGCAGCGGCCGGTTTGCGGACTGACGATTGGCGGTCGCCGTGCCCGCGATGTCCACCTCCGGAAATAGGCCGGCGCGCGCCTCGGCGGCATAGGCCTGCGCTTCGTCATAACGCGCCAGCGCCAGGGCGAGGTCTGGATTGGAGCTGTCGATCCGTTGCTCGAGTCCGTCGAGGGTCTTGTCGCCATACACGGTCCACCAATCGCCGCGCGGCGCGGTGTCCGCGGGGCTCGCCGGCGTCCAGGGACCGACTTCCTTGTAGGCGGTTGGCAGCGTCAGCGATGGCGGGGCGTAGCGCGGCGCCAGCGAGCATCCCGCGAGCGCCATCGCGGTGGCGGCGCAGGCGCCGAGCTTAGCGCGTCGCATGGCCGCCGCTCCCAGATGCGACGCGCGGGTTTGCGATCCGGACCTGGTCCCCGGCCCGCAGGGAATCGGGCGGATTGTCGATCACCCGATCGGCGGGCGTCAGGCCCGAGGCGACCTGGACCGTCGGGCCCAGGTCCCGCCCTACGGTGATGGTTTTCATCGCGACGCGGCCGTTGGACCCGATCACAGCTACGGACATGCCGGTGTCGCGGAACATCAGCGCGGTGGCTGGCACCTGGATGGCGCCGCTCTGGGGTGGCAGGCTGAAGCGGACCCGGGCGTAGTCGCCGGGCTTGAGCGCTCGATCCGAGTTGTCGATCTGCAGCTGGACCAGCAACGTTCCGCTCAAGGGTGTGATGGCCTCGGCGCTGGCGGCGAGATTGGCCACGAAGGTTTGACCGGGGTGTTCGGGGACGGAGAAGGTGGCCGTCATCCCCGGCTTGATATCGGCGGAATAGCTCTGCGGGACCCGCACGTAGATGCGTAGCCGGCTCTCGTCGGCGACCGTGAAGAGTGGCGTGGCGGTCGGCGTTCCGGCAGTGATGAGGTCGCCGATGTCGGTCGCCCGTGTGGTGACCACGCCGTCGAAGGGGGCGGTGACGCGCTTGAACGATTCCAGCGCCTCGAGCCGCGCGACATTGGCGCGTGAGGCCGCCGTCATGGCCGCCTTCGCCGCCAGGTCGCCGTTCTTGGTGTCCGCGTCCTGCTGCGACACCGCGTCCTGCGCCAGCAGGCCGGCCCAGCGAACGGCGGTGGTCTTCGACAGATGCTCGTTGGCGACGGCGGTGCCCAGATCCGCCTTGCCCTGGGCGAGCTGCTGGTCGAGGTCGGGCGTGTCGATCTCGGCCAGGACCTGACCGGCCTTCACCGGGGCGCCGATGTCGACGTACCAGCGCTTGAGATAGCCGCTGACCCGCGCATAGATCGGCGCGGTGTTCAGCGCCTGGACGTCGGCGGGCAATACCAGCCCTTGCTCCCGCGCGGCGCCCTTCAGGTTGATCACGCTGACGGTCGGGATCGCCGCGGCGTCGGTCCAGCCTTTCACCTGCTGGTCCGCGCTGACCCGGGACACGACACCGATGACGGCGATGCCGATCGCAACACATAGGGCCACGACACCGACGGTCTTCAGGCGTCGGGGCAGGGTGTGCCGCAGCGGATCAGGTTCCTCAGGCATAGGCCTCTCCCGTCCTCGGCCCAGGATCGATCGGCGAGCCCGCCGGCTGGCTGGCCGTGCGGCCATGCACGAGGCTGAACACGACGGGGACGAACATCAGGGTGGCGCAGGTCGCGAAGGCCAGGCCGCCGATCACGGCTCGGCCCAGAGGCGCGTTCTGCTCGCCGCCTTCTCCCAGCCCCAGCGCCATCGGCATCATGCCGATGATCATGGCCAGCGCGGTCATCAGCACCGGGCGGCAGCGCGTGAAGCCGGCCTCGACGGCCGCCAGGGCTGCATCGCCGGTGGCGACCAGGCGCTCCCGTGCGAAGCTGACCACGAGAATGGAGTTCGCCGTGGCGACGCCCAAACACATGATGGCGCCAGTCAGGGCCGGAACCGACAGCGTGGTGTGGGTCGCGAACAGCATCCAGACAATGCCCGCCAACGCCGCGGGCAGCGCGGTGATGATCACGAACGGGTCCAGCCACGACTGGAAGTTCACCACGATCAGCATGTAGATCAGGACGATCGCGCCCAGCATGCCGAAGAAGAGGCCCGAGAACGCGGTGTTCATCGTGGCGATCTGGCCGCGCAGGGTGACGATGGATCCCCGTGGAGCATGGCTCGCGGTCTGGGCGATCAGGGACTGAACGTCATGCGCGACCCCGCCAAGGTCGCGGTCCTGGGTGGTCGCATAGAGATCGATCACCGGCTGGATATCATAGTGGCTGACCACCGCGCTGGACTGATCCCGGCTGATTTTGCCCAGCCCCCCCAGCACCTGCGCACGGGCGTTCGCCATGGCGCCGGTCACCGGAATGTTGGCCAGCTCCGGCAGGGTGTTGACCTGATACTCCGGCGTCTGGGCGACGACCGGGTAGGAGACTCCGTTCTTCGGATTCAGCCAGAAGACTGGCGCGGTCTGCGAGCTGCCCGCCAGCGAGGTGGTCACGCTGTCGGTCACGTCTTTCTCGGTCAGTCCGTATTGGGCCATGCGCGCACGATCGACGTCGACACGCAGCTCCGGATTGTCGGTCGACTGCTGCATACGGGCGTCCGCGATACCGCGGATGGTCCGCATGCGCCGCAGCAGCTCGAGCGCGTAGGCCTGGTTGGCCCGCTTGTCCGGTCCGCTGATCTGGAGATCGAGCGGGGCCGGCGTGCCGAAGTTCAGGATCTGGCTGATGATGTCCGGTGGCGGGAACGAGAACGTCGCTCCGGGGAAGCTGACCGGCAGCGTCGTGCGGAGCTTGCGCACATAGTCGGCCGTGGGATGGTGTTTGGGGTTGAGGCTGACGAAGATGTCGCCGTCCTGGTACCCGATCAATCCGGAGTTGTTGTAGATCACGTTGACCGCGCTGATCGGCATGCCGATGTTGTCGACGATCGAGAGCAATTCTCCGGGGGGAATAGTCTGGCGAATCTGGCGTTCGATGTCGCCGAACATGGCCGACGAGTCCTCGATCCGCGTTCCCACCGGGGGTCGAACGTGGATGGTCATCTGTCCGGAATCCACCGACGGGAAGAAGTTGGAGCCGAGGAGCGGCGCGAGTCCGAATGAGGCGACAACAACCCCGATGAAGCCGATCAGGAAAGTCCGTCTGTGCGCGAGGGCCAGGGCCAGGAGGTTGCGGTAGCCTTCGCGGAACTGTTCGAAGCGATCGGTGAACCCGCGCTGGAAGCGGGCGAGCGGGTTGCGCGGCGCCCGTGGACCCTCTGACCCGCCCGCGGCGTCCGGGTGACCCGCTTCCCGGTGCGGCTTCAGCAGATACGTGGCCATCGTCGGGACGAGGGTCCGCGAGAGGATGAACGAGGCGATCATGGCGAACACCACCGCCTCGGCCATCGGAACGAACAGGAACCCGGCGACCCCTTTGAGCGCGAACATCGGCACGAAGACGATGCAGATGGAGAGCGTGCTGACGAAGGCGGGCGTAGCGATCTGCGCGGCGCCGTCGAGGATGGCGGGCTTGAGGTCCTTGCCTTGTTCCAGGTGCCAGTCGATGTTCTCGATGGTCACCGTCCCGTCGTCCACCAGTATCCCGACGGCCAGGGCCAAGCCGCCCAAGGTCATGATGTTCAGCGTCTGACCGGCCATCGACAGGCCTGCCAGCGCACTGAGGATCGCCAGCGGAATCGAGATCGCGATGATCACGGTGGAACGCCAGCTGCCCAGGAACAACAGGATCATGAGGCTGGTCAGGGCCGCGGCGATGAGGCCCTCCCTGACGACGCCCGCAATCGCCCCCCTCACAAACAGGGACTGGTCGTTGAGCGGGACGATCCGGAACCCTTTCGGCAGGGACTGCTCCAGCCTGGGCAGGACGTTCTTGACGCCCTGGACAACGGCGAGGGTCGAGGCGGAGCCGCTCTTCAGGATGGTGGTAAGCACGGCGCGGGCCCCGTCGACATGCACGATGCTCTGCTGGGGCGGCGCGCCATCGAGCACGTGTCCGACGTCGCGGATGAAGATCGTCGCGCCGTCCACCGTCTCGATCGGCAGGTCGTTCAGCTCGTCTATCGTTTCGGGCGAGTCGTTGAGCCTGATGGTGTATTGCAGCGAGCCGACCTTGGCTGTGCCGGCCGGAATGATCTGGTCCTGGGCGGCGATCGCCGTCTCGACACTCTGCGCCGACAGCCCCTTGGCCTGCAGCGCCCTGGGGTCGAGATCGATCTCGACCTCGCGGACCTTGCCGCCGTAAGGATAGGGGATAGCCGCGCCGGCGACCGCGCTGAGCGCGGGCCGGATGAAGTTCATCGTCCGATCCAGCACCTGCTGTTCCGAAAGGCCGCCGCCGGAGGTCGCCAGCTGCAGGATGGGCACGGTCGAGGCGTTGTAGTCCACGATGAGCGGCGGCGTGACGCCCGGGGGCATCTGCCTGAGCACGGTCTGGGAAACGGCCGTGACCTGCGCCGTCGCGGTGCGGATGTCGACGCCGGGCTGGAAGTAGATCTTGACGATGCCCATCCCCTGCAGCGACTGGCTCTCGATATGTTCGATGTCGTTGACCGTCAGCGGCAGGACCCGCTCGTAGGGGGTGATGATCCGACCCGCCATGTCGTCGGGCGAGAGCCCGGTGTAACTCCAGGCCACGCCAATCACGGGAACACCGATGTTCGGAAAGATGTCCGTGGCCGTGGTCAGCGCCGCCAACGGGCCGATGATCAGGATGAAGAGCGCCAGGACGATGAAGGTGTAAGGTCGCTGCAGCGCCACCCGGACCAGCCACATCATGTCAGTCCAGCTCCCCAGTCTGGCGCCGTCGCTTCATCGACGCGAACAGCCGGAGTCTGGGGGAACGCCGGGCGAAGTCCTTGGGCTAGGTCTGAGAGCTCGTGAGAACCTCTGAGCGATGGTCGACGACCCGCGTTGGCGGCGCCATGAACTCCGGTCCCACGGGGTCGGTGATCGTCGAGCGCAGGATTCGCTCGACCTCGGCGATCGCGTCCGGACCGAGCCGCCAGCCGGCGACCTCATCGACGGGTTTGAGCTGGTCGGGCTTGCGCGCGCCCCAGAGGGCCGTGCTGATCCCTCGATCCAGCACCCAGCGGATGGCCAGCTGGATCACCCGCTTGCCGAAGCTTTGCTGGGCGAGCCGATCGAGCTGTCCGACCGCCGAGAGATACTGCGCATAGCGCGGCGGCCGGAATTTCGGGTCGGTGCGACGCAGGTCGTCGCCCTCGAATCGAGTGTCGGGCCGCATTTTGCCGGAGAGGAGACCGCGGCAGAGGGCGCCATAACCAAGGGTCGCGATGCCGTTGCGCCGGCAGTAAG
>JAQGIW010000009.1 GCA_028290905.1 Caulobacteraceae bacterium
CGAGCCGGAGCCGGCCCTTCGCGCGGCCGAGTAACCGGACTCGATCAGGGGGACTCCGACCATGGACCTGCAGCTAACCGGCAAGCGCGCCCTGGTCACCGGCGGCAGCAAGGGGATCGGCAAGGCCATCGCCCGCCAGCTCGCCCTGGAGGGCGTCGACGTGGTCATCGCCGCGCGCAACGGCGACGAACTGGCGGCCACCGCCCGGGAGCTCGCGGCCGAGACCGGGCGCAAGGTGGTAGGGATCGTCGTCGACACCAAGGACGACGCCTCGGTGAAGGCGCTGGTCGCCGCGACGGTGAACGCTCTGGGCGGCCTCGACATCCTGGTCAACGCCGCCGCCAAGCCCGGCGGCCAGGCGCCGCCGCCACGGCTGGCCGAGATCACCGACGCCCTGTTCTGGGACGACGTCGACGTGAAGGTGATGGGCTATGTGCGCACCGCCCGCGAGGCGGCGCCGCACATGATCGCCGCCGGCTGGGGCCGGATCATCAACATCAGCGGCCTGGCCGCCCGCCAGACCGGTTCTATCATCGGCTCGATCCGGAACGTCGCCGTGGCCGCGCTCACCAAGAACCTCGCCGACGAGCTTGGGCCCAGGGGGATCAACGTCACGGTCGTCCATCCGGGCCTCACCCGCACCGAGAAGACCGGACCCCTGGTCGCCGCCCGCGCGGCCGCCGCCGGCGTTTCGGAGGCCGAGATCGAGTCGCGCTTCGCCGCCAACGTCGCCATCGGCCGCGTCGTCGACGCCGCCGAGGTGGCCGACATCGTCGCCTTCCTCGCCTCGCCGCGCAGCGTCGCCATCAACGGCGACGCCATCGCCTGCGGCGGTGGGACCAGGGGCGCCATCCACTACTGAGATTTCATGTCGAAGGCGGGCGCCCTGAGGCTGGCGCCGGGCTCATCGCGATCTATGTTCAGGCCTGTCCCCCCCGACCGCGACGGACCTCTCGCATGCATGGCAAGACCGTGGTGATTACCGGCGTCACGTCCGGCATCGGCCAGGTGGCCGCCGAAGCCCTCGCCCGGCAGGGCGCGCGGGTGATGTTCATCGCCCGCGACGCGACGAAGGCCAGGGCCGTGCTGGACCGGCTCGTTCGCGCCAACCCCGACGCCGCCCACGACTGGGTCCAGGCGGACCTCTCCACGGTGGCGGCCATGAAGGCGGCCGCCCACGCCGTGGCGCGCAAGCTCACCCGCATCGATGTGCTGATCAACAACGCCGGGGCGATCTTCGAGCGTCGCGAGGTCACCGCCGACGGACTGGAAAAGACCTTCGCCGTCAATCACATGGCCTATTTCGTGGTCACCGAGGGCCTGCGGGCGCGGCTCGCCCCCGACGCGCGCATCGTCAGCACCGCTTCGACCGCCCACGTGTACGGCGCCCTGGATTTCGACGATCTGCAGTCAGCCCGGCGCTACTCGGCCCTGGCCGCCTACGGCCGCTCCAAGCTGTGCAACATCCTGTGGACGCGCGAGCTGGCGCGGCGGCTCGCCAATACCGAGGTGACGGCCAACTGCCTGCATCCTGGCGGCGTGCGGACAGGCTTCGGCGAGAACAACAGCGGCCTGGTCAAGACCCTGTTCGGCCTCGCGAGGCCCTTCATGTTGACGCCCGAGCAGGGGGCCGACACCTTGATCTACCTGGCGTCCGCCCCGGAGGTCGCCGGCCAGACCGGCGGCTACTGGTCGCGCCGCCGCCTGGCGCAGCCCTCGGCCGCCGCCCGCGATCCCGCCGCCGCGCTTCGCCTCTGGGAGGTCAGCGCGCGTTTGGCCGGCGTTCCGGCCTAGTGGTGCAAATCAAACACATGAGTCCGATCCACGCGGTTCAGAATGCACCACAAGATTCAAAGCCTTGTGGTGCGTTCGGCGCCTCTCGGATGGGTTCGAGGCGTCTGATTGGCACCCCTAGATGCCGACTGCGGGCAGGGCTTTCCAGTGGAAGGCGCTGAGGGGGGTGACCCGGTCGGAACCGTCGTCGAGATCCTTCAGCCAGGCGCGGCCGTCGCGCAGCGCCACCACCCGATAGATCGGCAGGCCGCCGGCGTCCGCCGAGATCAGTTCGCCGACATGCACCTCGTCCGGCCCAGCCAGATTGAGGTAGATCCAGTCGATATCGCCTGCCGTCACGGCCATGGCCGTCGCTCCATCCACTCTGTGGCCCCACCGGACTGGCGGACCGTGCAGAGGGATCTACCCCTGGTTCTCTGAAGCTATGCTGAGGACCGCATTCAGTCTGCATTCATCTTGCTTACCCGGAGGTAAAAAAGGTTTCGGAATCTTCGGCAGTGAACTACTGTTAAGTTTACATTAACCACCCGGCGCGCGGACCGCGTCACAAAAGTCGTCAGGTCCTAGCCAAGCCTTGACAGGGGCGGGCGCCCATGCGCGCTTGCGCCCCTTTCGCAAAACCGGCCCCCCGGGGCCTTCGGACCGGACCAGAGCTCTCGCCATGCACGCCTATCGCACCCACACCTGCGGCGCCCTTCGGCACGCGGACCAGGGCGCGAATGTGCGCCTGAGCGGCTGGATCCACCGCAAGCGCGACCACGGCGGACTGATGTTCGTGGACCTGCGCGACCACTATGGCCTCACCCAGCTGGTCGCCGATCCGGCGACGCCGGGCTTCGAGGTCCTCGAGCGCCTGCGCGCGGAGAGCGTGGTCCGCATCGACGGCGAGGTGGTGGCGCGCTCGCCGGAGACGGTGAACCCGGCCCTGCCCACCGGCGAGATCGAGGTCAGGGTGCGCGCCGTGACGGTGCTCTCCGAGGCGGCTGAGCTGCCTCTGCCGGTGTTCGGCGAGCCGGACTATCCGGAGGACATCCGCTACCGATACCGCTACCTCGACCTGCGGCGCGAGACCCTGCACCGGAACATCGTGCTGCGCTCGCGGGTGATCGACTCGATCCGGCGGCGGATGGTCGAGCAGGGCTTCCTGGAGTTCCAGACGCCGATCCTCACCGCCTCCAGCCCGGAAGGCGCCCGCGACTTCCTGGTGCCCGCGCGCCTGCACCCCGGCAAGTTCTATGCCCTTCCGCAGGCGCCCCAGCAGTTCAAGCAGCTGCTGATGGTGGCCGGCTTCGACCGCTACTTCCAGATCGCTCCCTGCTTCCGCGACGAGGACATGCGCGCCGACCGCTCGCTGGAGTTCTACCAGCTGGACCTGGAGATGAGCTTCGTCACCCAGGAGGACGTGTTCGCCACCATGGAGCCGGTGATGCACGGGCTGTTCGTGGAGTTCGCCGGCGGCAAGACCGTCACCCCCTATCCCTTCCCGCGCATTCCTTACCGGGACTCCATCCGGATGTACGGCACGGACAAGCCGGATCTGCGTAACCCCCTGATCATGCAGGACGTCTCCGAGGCGTTCCGGGGCGGCGGGTTCGGCGTCTTCGCCCGCATGCTGACGACGCCGAGCGGCGCGGTGTGGGCGATCCCGGCCCCGGGCGGCGGCTCGCGCGCCTTCTGCGACCGCATGAACAGCTGGGCCCAGGGCGAGGGCCAGCCCGGCCTCGGCTACATCTTCTGGCGCGAGGGCGAGGGAGAGGAGGGCGCCGCCGGCCCGATCGCCCGCAACCTCGGGCCCGAGCGCACCGAGGCGATCCGCAAGCAGCTGAACCTCGGCGTCGGCGACGCCGCCTTCTTCGTCGGCGGCGATCCGAAGACCTTCTACAAGTTCGCCGGCCTCGCCCGGACGAAGGTCGCCACCGAACTGGACCTGACAGCCCAGGACCGGTTTGATTTCTGCTGGATCGTGGATTTCCCGATGTTCGAGATGAACGAGCAGACCAACCACGTGGACTTCTCGCATAACCCCTTCTCCATGCCCCAGGGTGAGATGGAGGCGCTGGAGAGCAAGGACCCGCTGGATATCCTGGCCTATCAGTACGACATCGTCTGCAACGGCCACGAGCTGTGCTCGGGGGCGATCCGAAACCACAAGCCCGAGATCATGCTCAAGGCGTTCGAGATCGCCGGCAACAGCCCGGAGTTCGTGGAGGAGAACTTCGGCGGCATGCTGAGCGCCTTCCGCCACGGGGCCCCGCCGCACGGCGGCATGGCGCCCGGGATCGACCGCATCGTCGCGCTGCTCGCCGGCCAGCCCGCCATCCGCGAGGTGATCGCCTTCCCGCTGAACCAGCAGGGCGAGGACCTGCTGATGCACGCCCCCTCGCTGGTGCGCGAATCCCAGCTCAAGGAACTCAACATCCGCGTCGTCCCGCCGCTGAAAGGGTAGGGACGCTGAGCCCTGTTACGGACTGCGCCGGACGATGAACACGTGCCCCACGCACAGGTGGGGCGTCAGGCCGGCGGGGAGGCGGGTGGCGTGGTCGGCGCAGGCGAAGGCGACCTGTTCGCGCGTGAGATTGATCGCCGTGGAAAGATCGGCGCCGCCGAGGAACGCGCCCTGCATGTTGGCGGACTTGAAGTCGGCGTGGTTGAACTGGCCGCCGCCCAGGACCGCGCCCATGAGCTGGGCGTCCTTGAAGGAGGCGCCCTCGAAGCCGCCGCCCCCCAGGTTGGCGCCGGTGAGGTTGCAGTCGTCGAAGCGGGCGCCGTGCGCCTTCACGCGCCGAAGGTCGGTGCTGACCAGGGTTCCCGATTCAAGGCGCGCGCCGCTGAGGTCGGAGTCCGCCAGGCTCGACCCCACCGCCTGCAGGCCGACCATGTTGGCGCCCGCGAAGATCGCCCCTTGGAACATCGCCCCGGACATGGTAGCCGCGCGCAGGTCGGCATGGGAGAAGTCGGCGCCGCTGAAGTTCGAGGCCAGGAACACCGCCCCGCGCAGGTCCGATCCCACCAGAGAGGCGTGCTGGAAATTCCCCGCCACGAAGCGCGCGCCGGCAAGCTTGCGGGTGGCGAGGTCGCACTTCACGCACGAGCCGCCGAGCGAGACGATCCGCGGCACCTCGACTCCCTCGCCGGCGGCGCTCGCCCGCCGCGCCGCCAGGGCGCAGAACACCGACGCCAGGCTGAACGCGAGGGCGAGGCGATAGGCCCACGGCGCGCGACGCAAGGGGAAAGGCTCCTTCATACCGGCCTAATGGCGGTCTGAGTGTGCGTTTCGCCACTTAAATCGCGGTAAGGTGCTACGGTTTTCGCTTGCTCAAGCCACCGGGGCAGGCCGGGCGCGCTGGTTGTAGAGGAGTTTCATCAGGCTTTCGCGCTCTTCGGGCGACAGGGAGGCGGGGTCCACGGCCGGGCCGGCGGTCACTGCCATGCCGCGCTGGACGGCGGGGCGGGCGCCCAGTTCCTCGAACCAACGCTTGAAGTACTTGAACTCGTTGATGTCCTGGCCCTGGGCCTCCCAGCCCACGGTCCACGGATAGCAGATCATATCGGCGATGGTGTACGCGTCGCCGGCCAGGTAGGGCCGGTCGTAGAGGCGGTTGTTGAGCACGCCGTACATCCGGTTGACCTCGTCGGTGAAGCGCCGCACCGCGTAGGACTGGTCGCCGCGGGTGTCGCCCAGGCGCCGGAAGTGGCCGCACTCGCCGGTCTTGGGACCCTGGTTGGCCATCTGCCAGATCACCCACTGGGTGACCTCCGCCTTCCCACGCGGATCCTGCGGGAAAAACCGGCCTTCCTTTTCGGCGATGTACATCATGATCGCGCCGGACTCGAAGACCGAGATCGGCGCGCCGCCGCCCGGCGGATCGTGGTCGACCATGGCCGGCATGCGGTTGTTGGGGCCGATGGCCAGGAACTCGTCCTTGAACTGGTCGCCCTTGCCGATGTTGCAAGGGACGATCGTGTAGGGGGCGCCCAGCTCTTCCAGCAGGATGGTCACCTTCTTGCCGTTGGGCGTGGGCCAGTAATGGATGTCGTACATGGTCGTGCTTGCTCCCTGGAGATGGGCGTGCCCCGCTCAGCGCGGCCGGTCGCCGATGATGGTCGCCCGCTCCATGCGGCGCACCGCGGGCCAATAGTCGGACACCGCATAGTGCTGGCTGGCGCGGTTGTCCCAGAAGGCGATGTGCTGGTCGGTGTCGATGTCCTGGCCGCGGAAGAACAGCACCTTCCAGTCCAGCAGGGCGGCGCGGATCGCCGCCACGATGTCCGGCTCCAGGGGCTCGGAGAGGTCGACAACCGAGACCTCGGCGCCGATGGTCGGGGTGAGCGGGGCCAGCGTGAGCGGGTTGGGAGCGAGACGCGCCGCCTGCAGTCCGCTCGCGGGCTTGTTCATGGGTCGGCTTCCTCGGGTCGTCGAGCTTCAACCTGTGACAAGCCTGGGCGCGAGGCAACACAAACAACCTGCGCGCGGGCCGAGAATCTCTCTTCCCCAAGAAGGGGGAGGAGAGGCGTGGCGCTACCCCAGCCGGCGGCGGTAGAGGGCGAACAGGCGCTCCCAGTGGCGTTCGGCGGCGTCGCGGTCGTAGACGGCCCGCTGGGGGAAGGCGAAGCCGTGCTCGACGCCCGGATAGAGCTCGACTTCGGCCGTGGCGCCGGCATCGGCCAGGGCCTGGCGCAAGGGCGGCAGCATCTCCAGCGGCGCCCAGTGGTCCACCTCGGCGCAGGCGATATAAAGCTCGGCCGTGGTCTTCGATCCGACGAGGTGGGGGCTGTCCGGTTGGTCAGTCACCAGCCTGACGCCATAGATCGAGGCCGCCGCGGCGACGCCGGGGAAATGCGCCGCCGCGTTGATCGCGTACTGGCCGCTCATGCAATAGCCGACCGTCCCCACCACCCCCGCCTTGGCGGCCGGGTCGGCGTCCGCGAAACCCAGCAGGGCCTCGGTGTCGGCCATGATCAGGGGCACGCTGAGGGAATTCATGTAGCCGAACATCCTGGCGCGCAACGCT
Organism: Caulobacteraceae bacterium; assembly: GCA_028290905.1. Classification (GTDB taxonomy): domain Bacteria; phylum Pseudomonadota; class Alphaproteobacteria; order Caulobacterales; family Caulobacteraceae; genus Acaudatibacter. The sequence goes on from JAQGIW010000009.1 coordinate 6,807, forward strand.
TCCGCGTCGGGCCCGGTGAGGGAACCCAGCTCCATCACGCCGGAGCGATAGTAGAGGTTGGGCAGCATCACGTAGTAGCCGACGGCGGCGAGGCGGCGGGCCATGTCGCGCAGCTCCTCGCGGATGGCCGGGGCGTCCATGTAGAACAGGATGACCGGGTAGGGACCCTCCCGTTCGGGATGGGTGATGAAGGTGGTGGTGGCTCCGTCCCGCGTCGGAATGTCCATCTGCCGTTCGATCATGGGCCGCGTCTCTCCCTTATCTCACCGTTTTTTCACTTGCCCACCCGCTCCCGGCCAGACAAATCCTGCCCCCCGCGCGTTTGGCGGTGAGAACGGATGATGATCGGCTATGCGACGCTGGGCAGCAACACCTTCCAGAACGCCGGGTTTGGTTAGGGCGGCGCGCCTCCTTGCCGTCGCGCTCCTGGGGGCGGTCATGGCGTTCGGCCCGGCTGCTTTCGCGGCGCCGGCCGATCCTGCGGCGGCGCGGGTCGACGCCTTCGACAACGCCCTGCTGGCCACGATGAAGTCGGGCGGGGGGGTGAAGGAGCGCGCCCGCAAGCTCACCCCCGCGGTGGAGGCTACCTTCGACTTGCCCACCATGACCCGCTTCGCCGTGGGGCCGAAGTGGGCGCAGATGACGCCCGCACAGCAGAAGGCCCTTATCGACGCCTTCACCCGCCTGTCGGTGGCCAGCTACGCGCACAACTTCGACAAATACGGTGGCGAACGCTTCGAGCTCGACCCCAACGTCCAGGCGCGCGGCGCCGACAAGATCGTGCAGGTGAAGCTGATCCCGCCGCACGACAAGCCGGTCAACCTGATCTACCGGATGCGCCAGACGCCGGAGGGCTGGAAGATCATCGACGTCTACTACGACGGCGTCAGCCAGCTCACCACCCGCCGCGCCGACTTCGCCCAGCCGGTGGCGACTGGCGGGGCGGAGGGCCTGCTCAGCCACCTGAACGCCTCGACGGAAAAGCTTCTGAAGTAGAGGGTGGCGGCGAGCCTGCTCGTCCCGAAAAATTGCGGCGAACGTGGGAAATGCCACTGAAGCCTGCGGGCTTTGGTGATCTGCTTGGCGGGTGGCAGCCTGGGGGATTGGCCGGTCCCGCCGAGGACGGGGCGGGACCGGCCCTTTTTCCGAGACGGCCGTTGGCGGACGTTCCTGGATCTGCCCCCGCGCCAGCCTTGCTTTTCCTGGACGACGCCGCTAAACCCCCGGCCCATGATCTCGCCGCGCATCATTGCCGCGCTTCCGCTTCTTCTCGGGCTTAGTCGCCCCTGGGCGTCGCTGCGGCCTGCGTGATCTTTCGCGGCCGGGCGCTCAGGGGATGAACCTTTCGCCCTTCTGATCAGCCCTCCGCGAAGAGACACCCGAAAATGACCGACACCATCGCCCCCGTGGCCGCCAACGAGAGCGGCCCGGAACGGAACCCAAAACCAGAACACGTTGTGGTTTTCGACACGACCATGCGCGATGGCGAGCAATCGCCGGGCGCCTCGATGTCCATCGACGAGAAGATCGAGCTGGCCAAGATCCTCGAGGACATGCGCGTCGACGTGATCGAGGCCGGCTTCCCGATCGCCTCCAACGGCGATTTCGAGGCGGTCCGCAAGATCGCCCAGATCGTCACCGAGAGCACCGTCTGCGGACTGGCCCGGGCCGGGGTGGCCGACATCGAGCGCTGCGCCGAGGCGATCCGGCCGGCGCGGCGGGGCCGCATCCACACCTTCATCTCCACGAGCCCGCAGCACCGCGACTACATGCTGCAGATGAGCCCGGAGGAGGTCATCGACGCGGTGCACGGATCGGTGACCCACGCCCGCAATCTCTGCGACGACGTGGAATGGTCGGCCCAGGACGCCACCCGCACCGAGCGCGATGTGCTGCGCCGCTGCGTGGAGGTGGCCATCCGCGCGGGGGCGACCACCATCAACATCCCCGACACCGTCGGCTACACCTACCCCAGCGAATACGCCGAGATCTTCCGCGACCTGATCGAGAACGTGCCGGGGGCGGACCGGGTGATCTTCTCCACCCACTGCCACAACGACCTGGGCCTGGCCGTGGCCAACAGCCTGGCCGGCGTCATGGCCGGGGCGCGCCAGGTCGAGGTGGCCGTCAACGGCATCGGCGAGCGGGCCGGCAACGCCGCGCTCGAAGAGGTGGTGATGGCGCTGAAGGTGCGCGGCGACCGCCTGCCCTTCGCCACCGGCGTGCGCACCGAGCACATCACCCGCGCCAGCCGCTACGTCTCGGCCATCACGGGCTTTCCGGTGCAGTTCAACAAGGCGATCGTCGGCAAGAACGCCTTCGCGCACGAGGCCGGCATCCACCAGGACGGCATGCTCAAGAACGCCGAAACCTACGAGATCATGCGGCCCGAGGACGTGGGGCAGGGCGGCTCGAACCTGGTCATGGGCAAGCACTCCGGCCGCCACGCCTTCCGCGAGAAGCTGCGCGACCTGGGCTACGACCTCGGCCAGAACGCCCTCAACGAGGCCTTCGGTCGCTTCAAGGACCTGGCCGACAAGAAGAAAAGCGTGTTCGACGACGACATCATCGCCCTCGTCGACGACGCCCTGGCCCGCGGCGCGGACCGCATCCAGGTCAAGGCCCTCAGGGTCGTCGCCGGCACCGAGGGTCCGCAGGAGGCCCATCTGACCCTTGTGGTGGACGGGGCCGAATCCACGGCCACGGCCACTGGCGACGGTCCGGTCGATGCGGTGTTCAACGCCATCCACGAACTCGTACCCCACACCGCCGTGCTGCGCCTCTTCCAGGTCCACGCGGTCACCGAGGGCACTGACGCCCAGGCGCAGGTCTCGGTGAGGCTCGAGGAGGACGGCCGCATCGCCACCGGCCAGGCCGCCGACACCGACACCCTGACCGCCAGCGCCACGGCCTATGTGAACGCCCTCAACAACCTCTTCGCCCGCCGGGAGAAGAGCGCCCCCGAGCCGATCGTCGCCAGCGGGTTCTGAGAGGCGGCGAAACTCCTCCCTCCCCCTCGTGGGGAGGGAAAGGCCGCGCAGCGGCCAGGGTGGGGCGCTCCGCCGCTCCACGCGCTTCGCCGATTCCGCCGTACCCCACCCTGACGGTTTCGCCGTCTGTCCCTCCCCACTTCGGGGGAGGGAGGAAGGATCGCCTTGTTCTGGATTCCGATCACGGTCGGGGCGGCCGCGCTGCAGGTGGCGCGCAATGCGTTCCAGCGGGGATTGCTGACGCAGGCCGGGCCGTGGGGCGCGACCCTGGTCAGGTTCCTGTTCGGCCTGCCGTTCGCGGCCGTCTTCCTGGCGCTCACCGTCTGGCTGGGCGGCCCGGTCTCGCCCCGGTGGGGTGGAGGCTTCTGGCTGGCCTGCGCGGCCGGCGGCGCCGCACAGATGGTGGCGACCGCCGCCATGCTGGTCTCGATGCGCCGCTCCAGCTTCGCGCTCGGGACGGTGTTCCAGCAGAGCTCGATTCCCCTGGCGGGTCTGGTCGGCCTGGCGTTCGGCGAACCCCTGCACGCGCTGAAGTGGCTCGGCCTTGCCCTGGTGACGGCGGGACTGGTCGTCCTCGGGTGGCCGCGCCGGCTGGCCGGGGAGAAGATCGGTTCGGCGGCGCTGCTGGGCCTGGCGGCCGGGACCGGCTTCGCCCTGTCGTCGAACGCCTTTCGCCAGGCGGCCCTGGGGCTGGACGCCGGCGCGCCCGTCTTCGCCGCCCTGGCCACCCTGCTGGTCGTGCAGGCCATGCAGTCCGCGGTCCTGGCCGCCTGGCTCGCCATCCGCAACCCTGCCGCCCTGGTCACGGTGGTCGCCCGCTGGCGGGAGTCGCTGCCGGCAGGCTTCTTCGGCGCGGCCGCCTCGGGCCTCTGGTTCACCGCCTTCGCCCTCTCTCCCGCCGGTCCCGTCCGGGCGGTGGGGGTGGTGGAGATGCCGATCGCCGCCCTGGCCGGCCGGCGGCTGTTCGCCGAGCGGCTGGCGCCCTGGCAGATCCTCGTCCTGGTGCAGATCGCCGCCGGCGTGTGCCTGGCGGCGCTTGGTTAGAGCGCGTTCCGAAAGGCGGGAACCGGTTTTCGGACAGAACGCGCGTCAAAACAAAGAACTGGAGCGGCGATCGGACTTCGTCAGGCGCGCTCCTGTTGATGGGACAGGAGGTCGCTGGCGGAGGCGCAGTTTGAATATGGCCTTGAAACCAGATTGCCGCCGGGGCAGAAGGCGCCGCTCGCCTCATGATCCGTCGTTATGGTCGCGAAGCCGCGCTTTGAGGGAAAGCATGGCTTCATAGGCCCGATGGGCTATGATCGGCATTCGCCTTTCCCTCCCTCTTGTTCCTGACCGAGCGTTGAAATGTTCTCGTCCCTGTTCGGCGTCGTCTCCAATGACATCGCCATCGACCTCGGCACCGCCAACACCCTCGTCTACATGAGGGGGAAGGGGATCGTGCTGAACGAGCCCTCGGTGGTGGCCCTGCGCACCTCGGGCGGCCGCAAGACGGTCTATGCGGTCGGCGCCGAGGCCAAGATGATGCTGGGCCGCACGCCCGGGCACATGGAGGCCATCCGCCCCATGCGCGACGGCGTGATCGCCGACTTCGAAGTCGCCGAAGAGATGATCAAGTATTTTATCCGCAAGGTGCACAACCGGCAAGGTTTCGTGAACCCCAAGGTCATCGTCTGCGTGCCGTCGGGCGCGACCGCCGTCGAGCGGCGGGCGATCAACGACTCCTGCCTCAACGCCTCCGCCCGCCGGGTCGGGCTGATGTACGAACCGATGGCGGCCGCCATCGGGGCCGGCCTCCCGATCCACGAGCCGACCGGCTCCATGGTGGTGGACATCGGCGGCGGCACCACCGAGGTCGCCGTGCTATCCCTCTCGGGCATCGTCTATTCCCGCAGCGTGCGGGTGGGCGGCGACAAGATGGACGAGGCGATCATCAGCTACATGCGCCGCCACCATAACCTGCTGATCGGCGAGACCACCGCCGAGCGCATCAAGAAGGAGATCGGCACGGCCCGGCCGCCCGAGGACGGCATCGGCCTCTGCATCGACGTCAAGGGCCGCGACCTGATGCAGGGCGTGCCGCGCGAGGTGCGGATCAACGAGAAGCAGGCCGCGGACGCCGTCTCCGAGCCGGTCGCGCAGATTCTCGAGGCGGTGAAGGTGGCGCTGGAGGCGACGCCGCCGGAACTGGCCGCCGACATCTCCGACAAGGGCATCATGCTCACCGGCGGCGGCGCCCTGCTGCGCGGCCTGGACATGGAAATCCGCGACGCCACCGGCCTGCCGGTCACGGTGGCCGACGATCCGCTGTCGTGCGTGGCCCTCGGCTGCGGCAAGGTGCTCGAGCACCCCAAGTGGATGAAGGGCCTGCTGGAATCCAGCCTGTTCTAGAGCGGCGACGCCGCTCCGGGTCTTTGTTTTCCGCGCGTTTCATCCGAAAACCAGCAGCCACTTTTCGGAACGCGCTTTAGTCGGAGGTCCGGATGTCCCTGCGGGACGGTCCCCTCAGCGATATCAAGCCTCCCCTGACCTGGCTGGCTGTCGCCGCCCTGGCGCTGGCCCTCATCGGCTCCCTGGCGCTGTTCATCGGTGATCGTCGTGTGGACGCGCACGCGGGCGTCTCCGCCGTGCGCCGCGACGCCGACAGCGGACTGGGAACGGTGGCCGGCGTGTTGTCGGCGCCCCTCCACTGGCTCGGCGGCCTCGAGGGGGCGGCGCAGGACTACGTCCTGGCCGGGACGCAGAACCACCAGTTGAAGCGGGATCTTGCCGCGGCTCGGACCTGGCGGGACCAGGTCTACAGGCTGCGGGACGAGAACGCCCGGCTCTCGGCCCTGCTGGGGATCAGGACCGATCCGCCCATCCCGATGGTGTCCGCTCGCACCGTCCTGGACGCGCGGGGCCCCTTCGCCAATACCCGCATCGCCGACGTCGGCGCGGCGCGAGGGGTGATCGAGGGGAATCCGGCGCTCAGCGAGCACGGTCTGGTGGGTCGGGTGATCGGCGTGGCGCGCGACGTCTCCCGGATCATGCTGCTCACCGACGTCGAGAGCCGCACCCCCGTGCTGATCGCCCGGACCAACGGCCGCGCCATCCTCGCCGGCGACGGGGGCGCCAATCCCAAGCTCGACTACCTGCGGACCCACGATCCCCTGCGCGAGGGCGACCGCATCCTGACCTCGGGCGACGGGGGCGTGCTGCCGCGCGGCCTGCCGGTGGGCGTGGCGGTCAAGGCCTATGACGGCGGCTGGCGCGTGGCCCTGGACTCGGACTCCTCGCCGATCGATTTCGTGCAGATCCTGCTCTTCAAGGACTTCTCCCAGCTGGCGCCGCCCCAGGCCCTGGCGCCGAGCGTCCTGCCGCCCACCGCCACCGGC
>JAQGIW010000027.1 GCA_028290905.1 Caulobacteraceae bacterium
CTCGGCCACCGCCTCGACTTCCATGGTGGCCTTGTCGGTCTCGAACTCGTCGATCACGTCGCCCGACTTGACCGGATCGCCGACCTTCACGTGCCACTTGGCGAGAGTGCCTTCCTCCATGGTGGGCGAGAGCGCCGGCATCAGGACGTCGGTGCTCACGCGGCAGCCTCGGATTTAGGGGCCTGTGGTGGGCGGGCCTCGACGTATACGTCGGTGTAGAGTTCGGAGGGGTCGGGCTCGGGGGCGGTGCGGGCGAATTCGGCGGCGTCGGCGACGATGGACTTCACCTCGGCGTCTATGGCCTTCAGCGCGGCCTCGTCAGCCAGGCCCTGGCTCTCCAGACGCTCCTGCAGGTGCTCGATCGGATCGCGGGTCTTGCGCACCTCGTCGATCTCCTCGCGAGTCCGGTATTTGCCCGGATCGCTCATCGAGTGACCCCGGTAGCGGTAGGTCTTCATCTCCAGGATGTAGGGCCCCTTGCCCGAGCGGGCGTGCTCGGCCGCCGCCAGCCCCGCCTCGCGCACGGCCACGACATCCATGCCGTCGACCTCCGCGCCGGGAATGTTGAAGCTCGCCCCGCGGCGGTAGAGATGGGTCTCGGAGGAGGATCGGGCGACGCTGGTCCCCATGGCGTACTGATTGTTCTCGATCACATAGACGACCGGCAGGCTCCAGAGCTCGGCCATGTTGAAGCTCTCGTAGACCTGCCCCTGGTTGGCGGCGCCGTCGCCGAAATAGACGAAGGCCACCTTGCCGTCGCCGCGATAACGGTCGGCCAGGGCCAGCCCGGTTCCCAGGCTGACCTGCGCCCCGACGATCCCGTGACCGCCGTAGAAGCCCCTGTCAGGGGCGAACATGTGCATAGACCCGCCCTTGCCGTGCGAGACGCCCACGGCGCGGCCGGTGAGCTCGGCCATGATGAGGCGGGGTTCGACGCCGGAGGCCAGCATGTGCCCATGCTCGCGGTAGCCGGTGATCACCTGGTCGCCCTCGCGCTTGGCCGCCTGCATGCCCACGGCGATGGCTTCCTGGCCGATGTAGAGATGGCAGAAGCCGCCGATCAGACCCATGCCGTAGAGCTGGCCGGCGCGTTCCTCGAACCGGCGGATGAGCAGCATGGTCCTGTAGAATCCCAGCAGGGCCTCGCTGTCCGGGCTGTCGGCGCCCTTGGCCTTCGCCTTGGCCGGGGTAGCGGCCCGCTTGGCAGTCCTGGTAGCGCTTTGGCGCGCCATGCGCATCTCCACCGGGTCCGCAAAGGCGCCTCACGCCGCGAAACGTCAGCGGTGGGCCGGTCCCTCGCGGATGACATAGTCGCCGGGGGCCACAAATCCTAGCTCATCGTGGGCGCGTTCCTCGAGAAGATCGAGGGAGAGGCTGTCATTGCGCAGATAGTGCGCCTTGATCTCCAGCGCCTGGCGCTCGGCGCGGAGATGCGCCAGTTCCTCGCGCTTCTCCGCCAGGGCCTCGCGCCGCTGGCTCGCCAGCAGCAGCCCGCGCTCGCCGGTCAGGGCGTGGAAGGTGAAGAAGAAGATCAGGAACGCCAGGGCGGCGGTCGGCAGGTAGGTCTTGAGCTGGAACAGCAACGGCGACTCGCGGGGCTTGGGTGTTCGAATTGACCATGCCCGCGCGCGCTTAAGAAGCGCCTAATGCACGCTCACCGCAGGTGCTTCAGCGCGCGGCGGCCAGCGTAGACGCCCTGGTCGCCCAGCTCCTGCTCGATGCGCAGCAGCTGGTTGTATTTCGCCAGGCGTTCGGAGCGGGCCAGCGAGCCGGTCTTGATCTGACCGCAGTTGGTGGCGACCGCCAGGTCGGCGATGGTCGAGTCCTCCGTCTCGCCGGAGCGGTGGCTCATCACGGCTGTGTAGGCGTTGCGGTGGGCGAGATCGACGGTGTCCAGCGTCTCGGACAAGGTGCCGATCTGATTGACCTTCACCAGCACGGAGTTCGCCAGGCGCTTGTCGATCCCCATGGCCAGGCGCGCCGGGTTGGTGACGAAGAGGTCGTCACCCACCAGCTGGATGCGGCCGCCGAGGACCCGGGTCAGCTCGGCCCAGCCGTGCAGGTCGTCCTCCGCGCAGCCGTCCTCGATCGAAACGATGGGAAAGGCGTCGACCAGCTCGGCGAGATAGGCGACCATCCCCGGCGCGTCCAGCGTCCGCCCCTCACCCTCCAGGTGATAGAGGCCGTCCTTGAAGAACTCGGTGGCAGCCACGTCGAGCCCGAGGTGGAAATCCTCACCGGCCTTATAGCCGGCCGCCTCGCCGGCCGAGACGATGAAGGCCAAGGCGTCGCGGGCGCTGGCGAGGTTGGGCGCGAAGCCGCCCTCGTCGCCGACGTTGGTGTTGTGACCGGCCGCTTTCAGCGAGGCCTTGAGGGCGTGGAAGATCTCCGCGCCCATGCGAAGGGCGTCCGAAAAGGCGCCGGCGCCGGTGGGCAGGAGCATGAACTCCTGGATGTCGATGGGATTGTCGGCATGCGCGCCGCCGTTGATGACGTTCATCATCGGCACAGGCAGCGTGACGCTGGAGATACCGCCAAGGTGCTGATACAGCGGCAGATA
>JAQGIW010000036.1 GCA_028290905.1 Caulobacteraceae bacterium
CGATCCCTCCGGCCGAAACCGGACAAATCGTCTGCTACGAAAACCGGACATATCGTGTGCTACCTACAATGCCCTACCTCAGCGCTTGACTTCACTATTGCAATATGCAATTATACGGGAATGAGCAGCGCCGATCCCGCTCCAACTTCCTGCGATCCGGCCGCGACGGCTGATCCCGCGGCCGCGGCGATCGCGCAGGCCGAGCGGCGCCTCGCCATGCTCCGCCGCCTGGCCGAGCTGGGGATGAAGCTGGCGGAAGAGCTCGCCGGGCGCGGCGTCCCGGGCGCCGACCGTCCCGAACCGAAACATGATCCGGCCGAGTCCTTCGCCCGCATCTCCCGCGCCGTGCGCCTGACCCTGGCGCTGGAGGCCAGGTTCGAACAGGATCTCGCCGCCCTGCGCGAGGGCGGCGCCCCGGCCGCCCCGGCCGTCGATCCGGAGGCGTGGGTCCCCCCTGACGACCCCGGGGGCTGGAAGACAAGGGATCATCCCTCCGCGCACCGCAACCGCATCCGCGACAACGTCTGGGACGTGATCAACCACGAGACCGCCATCACCGACCTGCTGCCGTCGCATGAGATCCTCGACGACCTGCATGAGCGGCTGACGGAGGGTGAATGCTACGACAGCGTCCTGTACCGCCCGCTGCGCGAGAGCGTCGAGGCGATCTGCAAGGACCTCGGCCTCACCCCCGACTGGAGCCGCTGGACCGAGGACGGCTTCCCGCCCGATACGCGAAACGCGCGCCGCGACTGGCCCTCGATGTGGCGTCCCGACCCCAAGCGCGTCGAGGCGCGTCGCCTGGCGAGGGCCGAGAGGAAGGCCGCCGCCGAGTCTCTCGCCGCGGCCCAGACCCTCGCCGCCCTCGCGGCCCAGCCGCCCGATCCCCACCGAAGGGATTGACCGGCTTCGCACGCCATCGCCGAGGCCGCGTCGACTATCCGCTCGACAGTCGCGTCGCGCGGCCTTAGAAGCGCGCCCTTCCCCGTTTCCGGCGTCCGATCCGCCGGCCGGGCCGCCAAGAGCCACGCCATGCCCGCCTCCCATCCCCGCGGCCGCCGCCCCCACGCCGGCCCCTCCCAGCGCCAGTTGCGCGCCGGCGAACTCGTGCGTCACGCCCTGGTCGACATCATGCGGACCGAGTCGTTCACCGACCCGGCCCTGGCCGGGGTTCCGATCACCTTGAGTGAGGTCCGGGTCAGCCCCGACCTCAAGCACGCCCTCTGTTTCGTCGAGCCGCTCGGCGGCAAGGAAGCCCCGGCGGTGATCGAGGCCCTGAACCGGGCGTCGCGGTTCCTTCGCCTGCGGCTCGGTCCCGCCATCGAGATGAAGTTCACCCCGACCCTGAAGTTCATCCACGACGACAGCTTCGACACCGCCGAGCACATCAATCGCCTCCTCGCCGATCCCCGGGTTCGGCGCGACCTGGATGCCTCCGCCGACGAGCCGGATCCGGGCGCCGCCTGATGGGGCGGCGCCGCAAGGGCGATCCGGTCTCGGGCTGGGTCTGCCTGGACAAGCCCGAGGGGCTGGGATCGACCCAGGCCGTCGGCCGGGTGAAGCGGGCCTTCAACGCCCAGAAGGCCGGCCACGCCGGAACCCTTGACCCCTTGGCGACCGGCATCCTCCCCATCGCCCTTGGGGAAGCCACCAAGACCGTCCCCTTCCTGATGGACGCCGACAAGGCCTATCGCTTCACGGTGGCCTGGGGCGTGGAAACCGCCAGCTACGATCGCGAGGGGGCGGTGACGGGCGTCTCGGACGTGCGTCCGGACGGCGCCGACGTGGCGAGGGCCCTCGCCGGCTTCGTGGGCGAGATCGAACAGATCCCGCCGGACTTCTCGGCCGTGAAGGTGGACGGGGTGCGCGCCTACGACCTCGCCCGGGGCGGCGTCGCCATGGACCTGAAGCCGCGCCGGGTGATGATCCACGACGCCCGCGTCGCCGCCGCCCCCGGTCCGGACGCGGTGGAAATCGAGATCGAGTGCGGCAAGGGAACCTATGTCCGGGCCCTGGTCCGCGATCTCGCCTCGGTCCTGGGCGCAAAGGCGCATGTGAGCGCCCTGCGCCGCACCCGCGTGGGCCCGTTCGACCAGGCCGCCGCCAAGGGGCTGGAAGTTGTGGAAGAGATGTGCCATATCGGGAGCGCCCTGGAGGTTCTGCTTCCGGTCGAGACCGCGCTGGACGACATCCCGGCGCTGGCCGTGACCACCGAAGACGCCTTCAGATTGACGCAGGGACGGTCGATCGTTCTGCTCCCCAGGCAAGTGGAAACTCTGAAGGCGGGGCTCACCGCCTCCCGTATCGTTTCCGCAAGGCATGGGACGCGGATCGTCGCGCTCTGCGAGATGCGGGCGGGACGGCTCAATCCCACGCGCGTCTTTCACACCGGATGAGCGGAAAGAACCCGATGTCGATAACCGCCTTGCGCAAAACCGAACTTATCCGCTCGCATGCCCGCTCGGAGGGCGATACCGGGTCGGCTGAAGTCCAGGTGGCCATCCTGTCCGAACGGATCTCCAACCTGACCGAACACTTCAAGACCCACAAGAAGGACAACCATTCACGCCGAGGCCTGCTCAAGCTGGTCTCTCAGCGCCGCTCCCTGCTCGATCACCTGAAGCTTTCCGACGAAGCCCGCTATCAGGCCCTGATCGGCACCCTGGGACTGCGCCGCTAAACCTCTGGAGCGCGGGCATCGTCGGCCCGCATCCTCAACTGAAGCGCCGGGCCAGCAGCCCGCGCTCCGCTTTTCCGGCGTCCGCCCATCGACAGGCATGAGGGCGCCGGACACCGCCGCGCCCCCGGTTGGGGCGCGGTTCCGTACGCCGAGGGTTCCACAGCAATCCTCATCCCGCCTGTCGATTGGAGAGGATTCGGAAACCCGGCCCAAAAGCCACCCGCCCCCTGTCCGCCCGTTGAGCAAGATGACCTCAGGCGGAACGCACGAGTCTGAATCTTGCTCAAGAATGCAAGAAGCCTTGGGGAATTCGCCCTCGGGCATGAAAGAAAGAAGACCGAACATGTTCGATATCAAACGCAAGTCCGTCGAGTGGGGCGGGCGCAAGCTCACCCTCGAAACCGGCCGCATGGCCCGCCAGGCCGACGGATCGGTGCTCGCCACCTACGGTGAGACCACGGTCCTGGCGACCGTCGTCTTTGACAAGGCCCCCAAGCCGGGCCTCGACTTCTTCCCCCTGACGGTCAACTACCAGGAGAAGACCTACGCCGCCGGTAAGATTCCAGGTGGCTTCTTCAAGCGCGAGGGCCGTCCCTCGGAAAAGGAGACTCTGGTCTCCCGCCTGATCGACCGGCCGATCCGGCCGCTGTTCGTCAAGGGCTTCAAGCACGAGACCCAGGTGGTCATCACCGTGCTCTCCCACGACCTCGAGAACGATCCGGACATCGTCGGCATGGTGGCCGCCTCCGCGGCCCTGACCCTGTCGGGTGTGCCGTTCATGGGCCCGATCGGCGCCGCGCGCGTCGCTTACATCAACGGCGAATACGTCCTCAATCCCACCTCCGAGCAGATCAAGGATCCGGCCAACCGCCTGGATCTGGTTGTCGCCGGCACCGACGACGCGGTGATGATGGTCGAATCCGAGATCGAGGAACTGAACGAGGACGAGGTCCTTAGCGGGGTGATGTTCGCCCACCGTGGCTTCCAGCCGGTGATCCAGGCGATCATCGAACTGGCCGAGCACGCCGCCAAGGAGCCGTTCGACTTCACGCCGGAGGACCTCGACGCGCTGGAAACCCAGGTGATGGAGCTGGTCGGGGCCGATATCCGCTCCGCCTACGCCATCACCGCCAAGAGCCTGCGCCATGAGGCGTTGTCGGCCGCCAAGGCCAAGGCCATGAAGGCGCTGGCCAAGTCCGAGGAGAATCCCAACGGAGTCGAGCCGGCCAAGCTGGCCAGCGTCTTCAAGGCCTGCGAGGCCAGTGTGGTTCGTCGAGGCATCCTGGAAACGGGGCGCCGCATCGACGGCCGCGACGTCAAGACCGTCCGTCCGATTGTCTCCGAGGTGTCCGTCCTGCCGCGCACCCACGGCTCGGCGCTGTTCACCCGGGGCGAGACCCAGGCCCTGGTGGTCGCCACCCTGGGCACCGGCGATGACGAGCAGTTCATCGACGCCCTGGAAGGCACCTACAAGGAAAGCTTCCTGCTGCATTACAACTTCCCCCCCTACTCGGTGGGAGAGACGGGCCGCATGAACGCCCCCGGCCGCCGCGAAATCGGCCACGGCAAGCTCGCCTGGCGGGCCCTGCGGCCCATGCTGCCGAGCAAGGAAGAGTTCCCCTACACCGTGCGTCTGGTCTCGGAGATCACCGAGTCCAACGGCTCCTCGTCCATGGCTTCGGTCTGCGGCGGCTCGCTCGCCCTGATGGACGCCGGCGTGCCCCTGAAGAAGCCGGTCTCCGGCATCGCCATGGGCCTGATCCTGGAAAGCGACGGCTTCGCGGTCCTGTCCGACATCCTGGGTGACGAAGATCACCTGGGCGACATGGACTTCAAGGTGGCCGGCACCGCCGACGGCATCACCTCGCTGCAGATGGACATCAAGATCCCCGGCATCACCGAGGCGATCATGAAGCAGGCCCTCGGCCAGGCGAAGGACGGGCGCCTGCACATCCTGGGCGAAATGGCCAAGGCGATCGACGGCGCCCGCACGGACGTGGGCGAATACGCGCCCAAGATCGAGACCATCACCATTCCGACCGACAAGATCCGCGAAGTGATCGGCACGGGCGGCAAGGTGATCCGCGAGATCGTCGCCACCACCGGGGCCAAGGTCGACATCAACGACGAAGGGACGGTCAAGGTCTCGGCCAGCGACGGCGCGAAGATCAAGGCCGCCATCGACTGGATCCGCTCGATCACCTCGGAACCCGAGGTCGGCCAGATCTACGACGGCAAGGTCGTCAAGGTGGTGGACTTCGGCGCCTTCGTGAACTTCTTCGGCGCCAAGGACGGCCTGGTTCATGTTAGCCAGATCGCGAGCGACCGGGTGAACAAGGTCTCCGACGTACTCACCGAAGGCCAGGCCGTGAAGGTGAAGCTGCTCGGCTTCGACGACCGCGGCAAGATCCGCCTGTCGATGAAGGCCGTCGACCAGACCACCGGCGAAGACCTCACCAAGCGCGAGGCGGCGGAAGCCGAAGCCTAAGCCTAAGCAAGACGTGTCCCCTCCCCCTTGTGGGGAGGGAGGCTGTTCCTACCCGCGCTTCCAGTAGGCGCCGGAGCGCGCGATGCAGCGCTGAGGCAGGTCCTTGCGGCCGGCTTCGACGTAGCCGAGCCCGGTCATCAGTTCCGCGGTCAGGGCTTCGGCCGTGGGGACGGCGGCGGGGTTGCGACGATATTCCTCGCCGAGTTCCTCGTGCAGCAGGGTGTCGAGTCCGGACAGGGCCGGCAGGCCGTCGAGGGTCGACTCGATGGCGGCCGAGCGTGCCGCCGGCGAGGCGAACACCGCCTTCATGCGCTCCGTGAGGGGATCGGCCCCGGCCAGCGGCTCGGGTTCGGCATAGGGCAGCCCCAGCATCTCGATCGCCCGCGCCAAATGGTTGCCTTCGGCCGAGTGAAGGGCTCGGGCCCGCTTCCAAACCGCATGCCGCTCGTTCTGGCTGCGCTCGCGCAGGCGCGACTTGGTCCAGCCGCCGATAAAGACTTCCTCTTTCATGGCCGGAGAAATAGGGCGCCGCCCGGCCTTTCCTCAAGAGGGCGGAAGCGTTTACCCTGCCGCGCGCGACGTCTACCGTGCCGCCATGGCGACCTTTCAATCCGGCGGGCTCACCCTCGCCTATGACGACATCGTGCCCGCCGGGGCGCTCATGGGGACCGTGGTCCTGGTCCACGGCTTCGCCACCAATCGAGACGAGAACTGGCGGCGCCTCGGCTGGCTGGCTGCCCTCGAGCGCAAGGGCTACCGCGCGGTGGCTCTCGACCTGCGCGGTCACGGCGAGAGCGACAAGCCTCACGATCCGGCCGACTACGGCCGCGACCAGATGGCCGGTGACATCGTCGGCCTGATCGACCATCTCGAACTCGGCCGCATCGACCTGCTCGGCTACTCCATGGGCGCTCACCTGTCGCTGGCGGTGGCCCTGGATGCGCCCGGGCGGGTGAACAACCTGGTCCTGGGCGGCGTCGGCGGGCGCCTGCTCACCGGCGAGCCCCTCTCAGAGACGCCGATGACCATGGCCGAGGCGCTCACCGCCGAGGATCCCGCCGCCATCACCGACCCCATCCTGCGCGGCTTTCGCCAGTTCGCCGAGAACCAGGGCGAGGACCGCTCGGCGCTCGCCGCCTGCAGCCAGGGGCGCGGCGGCGCGGCGAGCGCCGAGGATCTGTGGAGCCTCGCCGTCCCGACCCTGGTGGTGGCGGGCAGCCTCGACGACCTCGCCGGGGATCCGCAGGCCCTTGCCGACGCCATTCCCGGCGCCAAGGCCGTCACCCTCCCGGCCTGCGACCACTTCACCGCCATCCCCCACGCCCTCTTCAAGGCCGCGGTGTTCGACTTCCTGGAGGGGTGGGACGACGAATTGCCCTAGGCTCGATCGCCTTGACGAAGAACACCTCGGGGGTCGCCTGGAGCGCGCCGAAGGTGAGCGCGCCGGAGTCCACGAAGCCGTTGCGCCGATGCCAGGCCCGGGGCTCGGGTTCGTCGGCCATGCTGGAGGTCATCAGCAGACTTGCGCCTTGTTCCCGCATTGCCGCTTCCCAGGCGGCCACCAGAGCCGAGCCGACACCCGAACGCCGGTGGACCTCGTCCACCCGGATCAATTCCATGTAGGGGATGGCCCGCCAGAACCAGCTGTAGCGCAGGAACCCAACGGGCGCCGCGCCTTCGATCGCCACCAGATATTCTCCCGCCGCCAGGCATCGCAGGACCCAGCCCGGCGAGATGTGGCGATCCCGGGTCAGCAGCCAATCCAGATGGTCCTTCCCCGCCGTGATGACCGCGATGGGCATTGGGCTGCTGTCGATCAGGGCCGCGCAGCCATACCCTCGGAGAACTCGGGCAAGGGTCGCTTCGGGTCGTACCAGCTGGCGGCGTCGGATCGCCAGATGTGCCACTGCCGTTCGACGTCGATCGGGGTGTCGAGGCATCCCAACCGCAGCATCACCGTGGGCCGGCCGATGCGTTCGGCCATGATGTGGGACCCGCATTCGGAACAGAACCAGCGCAGCTTGCCGGAGGACGATTCGAAGGATTTCAGGACCGCTTCGCCCTGAGTCCATCGGAAGCTCTCGCGTGGTACGGCCGCTATGCTCGACATGGCCGCGCCGTGGGCCTTGCGGCAGGTCTGGCAATGGCAGTGGATGAGGCCGTCGATGACCGCGTCCGCTTCATAGGCGACCCGGCCGCAGAGGCAGCTACCCGACAGCATGGACCATCTTTCTTACCTCAGTGGCGTTCACGCCAGGTTGTACGCCCCGCCCTTTTCGATCGAGGCCTTGAAGGCGGGCCGGTCGTGGAGGCGGGCGACCCAGGCGGCGATGTTGGGAAAGGGGGCCAGGCGGCCGAAGGCGCGGGCGACTTCGCCGACGAAGCTCAGCTGGACGTCGGCGCCGGTGAAGCCTTCGCCGAGGATATAGTCGTGGCCGGCCAGCGCCTGCTCGACGTAGCCGAGGTGGTTGGCGATCTCGGAATCGATGCGGTCCTTGAGCGGCGCGCCGGCCTCGCCCAGGCGCATAACATAAAGGTTGATCATCAGCGGCAGCATGGCCGAGCCTTCGGCGTAGTGCAGCCATTCCAGATAGGCCTCGTGGGCCAGGGTCCCAGGTGCGGGGGCGAAGCGGCCGCCGCCGTGTTTGCGGACCAGATAGTCGACGATGGCGCCGGACTCGGCGATCTTGATGTCGCCGTCCTCGATCACCGGCGACTTGCCGAGCGGATGGACCGCCGTCAGCTCCGGCGGCGCCAGGCTCGTGACCGCATCGCGCTGATAGGGCCTGATCTCATAGGGCGCGCCCAGCTCCTCGAGCAGCCAGAGGATGCGTTGCGAGCGCGAGTTGTTGAGGTGATGCAGGACGACCATGGCGCTCTCCCGGAAAACGGCCTGGACCTTAGGGCCGCCCCCAGGGGCTCACAACCCGTGGGGAAGCCCGGTTGGAGGCGTCGCCATCAGGCCCAAGCGCCGACTGGCGGGCGGCGCGGCAACGGCGTAAGCGACTGGCCATGCGCGAGATGTTCCAGATCCTGATCCCGCTCTCCCTGGCCGCCGTGACCATCGTCCTCGCCCTGGGCATCTACACCCTGTTCCGTGGCGGCGAGTTCGGGCGCACCTGGTCCAACCGGCTGATGCGGCTACGGGTGCTGCTGCAGTTCTGCGCCATCCTGGTCCTCGTCGCCGCGGCCCTGTGGCTGCGCCACACGCGGTAGGGCCCACCATGGTTCTGCTGAACAAGATCTACACACGCGCCGGAGACGGCGGGAAAACCCGGCTGGTCACCGGCGAGACGGTGGCCAAGACCGACCCTCGCGTCGAAGCGTACGGCGTGGTGGACGAGCTGAACGCGGTCCTCGGCCTCGTGCGGCTGGAGACGGCGGCCGACGCCGTCCTCGACCCCATTCTCGCCCGTATCCAGAACGACCTGTTCGACCTGGGCGCGGACCTCGCCACGCCGGATCTTGGGGGCGCGGCCGCCCTGCGCATCGTCGACGCCCAGGTCGAGCGCCTGGAGGGCGAGATCGATCGCCTGAACGCCGGCCTGGCGCCGCTGACGTCCTTCGTCCTGCCAGGCGGCTCCCGCGCCGCCGCCGCCCTGCACCTGGCGCGGACGGTGTGCCGGCGAGCCGAGCGCCGCGCCGTGGCCTTCGCCCACGCCCTGTCTCCCGAGGCGGCCGCCGCGCACGGGCCGGCGCTACGCTATCTGAACCGCCTCTCCGACCTGCTGTTCGTGGCCTCGCGCCACGCCAACGCCGGCGGCGCGGGCGATATCCTGTGGGTCCCCGCGGCCAACCGCTGAGGGAGCGGCTCAGCCCTTGGGGCTTGCGGCCTTCCCCGGCCCCTCGCCGGGCAGGCGGCCGGTGACGCGCCAGATCGGGATCGGGGTCAGGCATTGGCGATCCCGCGCGTCCCACCAGGCGCCGGCATTGTCGCACCGTTTGACCGGCCAGACGTACCACCACTCGTAGCCGGTCGCCGCCAGGCTGGCGGCGAGGAAGAGGCCGAGGATGATGTACTTGAGGTTGGCGATCCAGCTGTCCATGCGGGCTCTTCTAGAGGGTGGGCGTGGGCCGGGCCAGCGCCGAGCGGCTTGCAAACCACGCTGAGGGCGCTATTGGCGGGGCGCCGCACGCGGAGGTCTCGAGGTCTATGAAAATCCTGGTCCCGGTCAAAAGAGTGATCGACTACAACGTCAAGGCGCGGGTCAAGTCCGACCAGTCGGGCGTCGATCTCGCCAATGTGAAGATGTCGATGAACCCGTTCTGCGAGATCGCCGTGGAAGAGGCGATCCGCCAGAAGGAGAAGGGCAAGGCCGACGAGATCGTCATCGTCTCCATCGGACCGATCCAGGCCCAGGAGACCATTCGCACGGCCCTGGCCATGGGCGGCGACCGCGGCATCCTCATCCAGACCGACGCCGATCCCGAGCCCCTGCAGGTGGCCAAGCTGCTGAAGGCTGTCGCCGACGCGGAGGCGCCTGGCCTGATCCTGATGGGCAAGCAGGCCATCGACGGCGACAACAACGCCGTGGGCCAGATGCTGTCGGCTCTCCTCGGCTGGCCACAGGCGACGTTCGCCTCGAAGGTCGAGATCGGGGACAACACGGTGCGGGTGGCGCGCGAGGTCGACGGCGGCCTCCAGACCCTGGAGCTGGACCTGCCGGCCGTGGTGACCGCCGACCTGCGTCTCAACGAGCCGCGCTACGCCTCGCTGCCCAACATCATGAAGGCCAAGAAGAAGACCATCGACATCAAGACCCCGGACGAATACGGCGGCCTGACCGGCGGTCACCTCAAGGTCCTCAAAGTCACCGAGCCGCCCAAGCGGGTGGCCGGCGTCAAGGTGGAGACCGCCGCCGAGCTGGTCGCCAAACTCAAGACCGAAGCAGGGGTTATCTAGATGGCCGTTCTCGTCGTCGCCGATCACGACAATCAATCGCTGAAGGACAACACCCACAAGACCGTCACGGCCGCCCTGGCTCTCTCGCCGGACGTCGACGTGCTGGTCGCCGGCCAGGGGGTGGGGGCCGTGGCCGCGGAGGCGGCCAAGATCGCCGGCGTGCGCAAGATCCTCACCGCCGAGAGCGACGCCCTTGGCAAGCAGATCGCCGAGGCGGTCGCGGGCGCCATCGTTCCCCTGATGGCGGGCTACGACGCCGTGCTGATCCCGGCCACGGCGGCCGGCAAGAACTTCGCGCCGCGGGTGGCGGCCCTCCTCGACGTGGCGCCGATTTCGGAGATCGTCGAGGTGGTGAACCCCTCGACCTTCGTGCGCCCGATCTACGCCGGCAACGCCCTGGAGACTGTCGAGTCGAACGACCCCAAGAAGGTGATCACGGTCCGGGCCACCGCCTTCAAGCCGGCCGGCGAAGGCGGCTCGGCCGCCATCGAGGCGGTCGATCCCGGCCCGGGCGCTCCCAAGACCCGCTTCGTCTCCGACGAACTGGTGAAGTCGGACCGTCCGGAACTGGCAGGGGCCAGGATCGTCGTCTCCGGCGGCCGCGCCATGGGTTCGGCGGAGGAATTCCACCGCGTCATAGAGCCGCTGGCCGACAAGCTTGGGGCGGCGGTGGGCGCCTCGCGGGCGGCGGTGGACGCCGGCTACGCCCCCAACGACTATCAGGTGGGCCAGACCGGCAAGGTGGTCGCGCCCCAGCTTTACATCGCCGTCGGCATCTCCGGCGCCATCCAGCATTTGGCCGGGATGAAGGATTCCAAGGTGATCGTCGCCATCAACAAGGACGCCGACGCACCGATCTTCCAGGTGGCGGACTATGGGTTGGTCGCCGACTACAAGACCGCCGTACCTGAATTGATGACCGCCCTCTCCGACGCCGGCCTCTGACCGTCAGCGCGCGCCGCGCTGCATCGCAGCAAAGGCTTGGCGGGGGGGCCGCCGCGTGTGTAAGAAGAATGTCACAAGTCTAGGCGCATAACGGTGCGGGCGCCGGATATTCAGGCGCGAGGCGGTGGTGATGGCGGATATCCGGACGATCGGGGTGATCGGCGCGGGCCAGATGGGCAGCGGCATCGCCCACGTCTGCGCCCTCGCGGGGTATGAGGTCTTCCTGAACGACGTCGCGCCGGAGCGCATCGACGCCAGCATCAAGCTGATCAGCTACAACATGACCCGCCAGGTTCACCGGGGCATCATCGCCGACGCCGATATGGATGCCGCCCTGGCCCGCATCCGGCCGGCGGAGAGCCTCGCGGAGATCGGCGCGGCAGACTTGGCCATCGAGGCGGCGACCGAGAACGAGGAGGTCAAGAAACAGATCTTCCGGGCCCTCCAGCCGCATCTCGCCGACACCACCCTGCTCGCGTCGAATACCTCCTCGATCTCGATCACGCGGCTGGCCTCGGCCACCGACCGGCCGGAGCGGTTCATCGGCCTGCACTTCATGAACCCCGTGCCGCTGATGAAGCTGGTGGAGATCATTCGCGGGATCGCCACCGACGCCGGCACCTATGAGATCGCCGTCGCCTTCGCCAAGTCGCTCGGCAAGACCACCGCCAACGCCGAGGATTTCCCCGCCTTCATCGTCAACCGCGTGCTGGTGCCGATGATCAACGAGGCGATCTACACCCTTTACGAAGGCGTCGGCACGGTCGACGCCATCGACACCGCCATGAAGCTGGGCGCCAACCACCCCATGGGACCGCTCGAGCTGGGAGACTTCATCGGCCTCGACACCGTGCTCTCGATCATGAACGTATTGCACGACGGACTGGCCGACTCGAAGTACCGCCCCTGCCCGCTGCTGGTGAAGTACGTCGAGGCCGGCTGGCTCGGCCGCAAGGCGGGACGCGGCTTCTACGACTATCGCGGCGAACGCCCGATCCCCACCCGCTGAAAACGAGCCCTCGGGGCGATCATGACCCGGTTGATCGACGGCTTGGCATGCGTCGCCAGCGACTATGACGTCCTGCTCTGCGACGTCTGGGGCGTGATCCACAACGGCCGCGAGTCCTTCCCAACCGCCTGCGCGGCGCTGACCCGCTGGCGGGCGGAGCGCGGACCGGTGCTGCTGATCTCCAATTCCCCCCGGCCCGGCCCCGAGGTGGCGGCGCAGCTGGACGGCCTGACGGTCCCGCGAGACTCCTGGACCACCATCGTCACCTCCGGCGACGCCACCCGCGGCCTGCTTCGGGAGCGCGCGCCCGGCCCTGCCTGGCGGATCGGCCCCTCCCGCGACGATCCGCTCTACGAGGGCCTGGGGCTCGCCTTTTCCGACCTCGAGGCGGCGCGCTTCATCGCCTGCACCGGCCCCAACGACGACGAGGTGGAGACGCCGGAGGACTATCGCGCCATCCTCACCCGGGCGGCGGCGCGGGACCTGGAGATGGTCTGCGCCAATCCCGACCGGGTGGTGCAGCGGGGCGACCGGCTGATCTTCTGCGGCGGCGCCCTGGCGGACCTCTACGAGCACCTGGGCGGCCGGGTGGCGATGGCGGGCAAGCCCTTCGCGCCGATCTACGACCTCGCCCTTTCCCTCTCCGATCAGACGCTCGGCCGCCCCCTGGACCGCTCGCGGGTCCTGGCGATCGGCGACGGCCTCGCCACCGACATAGCCGGCGCCCAGGCGCAGGGCCTGGACCGCCTGTTCATCGCCGCCGGCATCCACGGCGCGGAGGTGCTCGGCGCCGACGGCCGTCTCTCGGCCGAGGCGGTCGACGACCTCCTGGCCGACGCCGAGCTGACCGCTGACTTCGCCATGGCTGATCTGGCATGGTGAGTCGAAAGGGTGGCTGAGCGGACCATGAAGATCATCCACGGCTGGAAGGGGCTGGCGCCGGCAGATCGCGGCGCGGCGGTGGCCCTGGGCAATTTCGACGGCGTGCACCTTGGCCACCGGCGGGTGATCGATGACGCGCGGGCCGCGGCGCGGAGGCTCGGCGCCCCCCTGGGGGTGATCAGCTTCGAGCCCCACGCGCGGATGCACTTCCATCCCGAGGCGCCGCCCTTCCGGCTGATGAACCCCAACCAGCTGGCGCGCACGGTCGAGACGCTTGGGGCGGACCTCTTCTACCTGCTGCCGTTCGGGGTGGAGATGGCCAACTTCACCGACCACGACTTCGTCGGCGAGGTGCTCGTGCAGGGCCTGGGCGTCCGGCATGTGGCCGTCGGCTTCGACACCACATTCGGCAAGGGCCGCACCGGCAGCCCGGACGCCATGCGCCGCTACGGCGCCGAATTCGGCTTTTCCGTCTCTGTGGCCGAGGCGGTGCAGAACGCCGCCGGCAAGGTCTCCTCGACCACCGCCCGCGACGCCCTTCGCGAGGGCCGCCCGGACGTCGCCGCGGCGGTCATGGGACGGCCGTTCGCCATCGAGGGCGTGGTCCAGAAGGGGCGGCAGCTCGGCCGTCAGCTCGGCTTTCCCACCGCCAACGTGCCGCTCGGCGACTATGTGGCGCCCCGGTTCGGCGTCTACGCCACGCGCACCCGCCTCCATGACGGCCGCGATCTGGCCGGTGTCGCCAACATCGGCGTCAACCCCACCACCGGCGAGGTGTCGCCCCGCCTGGAGGTGTGGCTTTTCGACTTCGACGAGGACATCTACGGCGAAACCATCGAGACCGACCTGATCGCCTTCCTGCGACCGGAAGTGAAGTTCGCCGGCGGCGTCGAGGAAATGGTCGCGCAGATCCACCAGGACGCCCGCGACGCCAAGCACATCCTGGGCGCGCCGGAGTGATCTGCCCGGAGCGCGGGCTTTCCAGCCCGCTCCTACGTGCTTTCCGCCCCGGAAGACGGCGAGGAGGCCGGGCTGGAAGCCCGCGCTCCGGGACAATCGTTCCGGGTCGCGCGCTGGCAACGTGGAGCGGGCTCTGCTAAGGACCCGGCCATGATGAGGGCTCCCTCGGATCGGCGAATTATCCGCCCGGCGTGACGCCGCCGCGTGAGCGGCTTGTCGCGCGCCGGGTCCGACGCCAACTCCGTCCTCACCGCAGCTGCTGGAATCCCATGTCAGACGACGCCGAAGTCCATACCCGGGACTACCGGGAGACGATCTTCCTGCCCCAGACCCCGTTTCCGATGCGCGGCGGCCTGCCGCAGCTCGAGCCGCGTATCCTGGAGGAGACGGGCGACCTCTACGCCCGCATCCGCGCCGCCCGCCAGGCGTCGGCCGCCCCGCTCTTCGTGCTGCACGATGGGCCGCCTTACGCCAACGGCGCGATCCACATCGGCCATGCCCTCGACAAGCTGCTCAAGGACTTCGTCGTCCGCTCCCGCTTCGCGCTGGGATTCGACGTCGACTACGTGCCCGGTTGGGACTGCCATGGCCTGCCGATCGAGTGGAAGATCGAGGAGGAGTTCCGCGCCCGGGGCCGCCGCAAGGACGAGGTCTCCAAGGCGGAGTTCCGCGCCCGCTGCCGCGAGTACGCCGCGGGCTGGATCGAGGCGCAGATGAAGGAGTTCCAGCGCCTGGGCGTGCTGGGCGACTGGGCCCACCGCTACGCCACCATGGACTTTACCTCCGAGGCGGCCATCGTCGCGGAGTTCCACAAGTTCGTGGCCAGCGGTCAGGTCTATCGCGGCTCAATGCCGGTGATGTGGAGCCCGGTCGAGCGCACCGCCCTGGCCGACGCCGAGGTCGAGTACCACGACCACATCTCACCCACCGTGTGGGTGAGATTCCCGGTCGCCGCCGGCCCCGCCGGCTCGCCGGGCGCCGCCGTGGTGATCTGGACCACCACCCCCTGGACCATCCCCGCCAACCGCGCCATCGCCTACAACCCGAAGATCGCCTACGCGGTCTATGAGGTGGAGGCCCTGGAGCAGGACCTGCCCTTCGAGCCCTGGGCGAAACCCG
This sequence comes from Caulobacteraceae bacterium, assembly GCA_028290905.1. Classification (GTDB taxonomy): domain Bacteria; phylum Pseudomonadota; class Alphaproteobacteria; order Caulobacterales; family Caulobacteraceae; genus Acaudatibacter. The sequence goes on from JAQGIW010000036.1 coordinate 14,987, forward strand.
GCGACCGGCTGATCCTGGCCGAGGCCCTGGCCGAGCCGGTGTTCGCGGCGGCCAAGATCGCGAAATGGAGGAAGGTGGGCGCCTTCGATCCGGCGGGCGTGACCGCGGCCCATCCGCTGGCGGCGCTCGACCCGGGCTACGGCTTCCCCGTTCCCCTCCTGGCGGGCGACCACGTCACCGAGGACGCCGGTACGGGCTTCGTCCACACCGCTCCCGGCCACGGTGCCGACGACTATGCGGTGTGGATCGCCAGCGGCCATCGGGAAATCCCCGAGACTGTCGACGAGGACGGCGCCTACTATCCGCACGTTCCCTTGTTCGGCGGCCTCAAGGTGCTGGAGACCGAAGGCAAGAAGGCCGGCAAGTTCGGTCCGGCGAACGCCGCGGTGACCGAAAAGCTCATCGAGGCCGGGACCCTGCTGGCCCGCGGACGGCTGGAGCACAGCTATCCCCATTCCTGGCGCTCCAAGGCGCCCGTGATCTTCCGCAACACGCCGCAGTGGTTCATCCGGCTGGACGAACCGCTGAACGGCGCGGTTCATGGCGGGCGCACCCTGCGCCGGACCGCCCTGGACGCCATCGACGAGACGGCCTTCTATCCCGAGAGCGGGCGAAACCGCATCCGCTCGATGGTCGAGAACCGGCCGGACTGGCTGATCAGCCGCCAGCGCGCCTGGGGCTCGCCCCTGGCGATGTTCGTCGACAAGGCCACCGGACGGCCCCTGGTCGATGCGGACGTCAACGCCCGCATCGTCGGGCTGATCGCCGAGGAGGGAGCCGACGCCTGGTTCACCCGGCCGGCCGCCGACTTCCTCGGCAACCGCGATCCCGCCGCCTATGAAAAAATCGAGGACATCCTCGACGTCTGGTTCGACTCCGGCTCGACCCACGCCTTCACCCTGGAGGGCCGTCCCGACAGCCGCTGGCCGGCGGACCTCTATTCCGAGGGATCGGACCAGCACCGGGGCTGGTTCCAGTCCTCGCTGCTGGAGGCCTGTGGCACGCGCGGCCGGGCGCCCTACCGGTCGGTCATGACCCACGGCTTCACCCTCGACGAGAAAGGGGAGAAGATGTCCAAGTCGGTGGGCAACAGCGTCGAGCCGCAGGAGATCGCAGCCAGGAGCGGGGCCGAAATCCTGCGTCTGTGGGCGGCGCTCTCCGACTATTCGGAAGACCAGCGGATCGGCCCGACGATCCTTCAGACCACGGTCGACGCCTACCGCAAGCTCCGCAACACCGTGCGCTATCTGCTGGGAGCGCTGGAGGGGTTCGACGAGGCCGAGCGCCTGGGGCTCGAGTCCATGCCGCCGCTGGAGCGCTTCATCCTGCACAGGCTGTGGGCGCTCGACGCGGGGGTGCGCGACGCCTACGGCCGCTTCGACTTCGCCGAGGTGGTCCGCCCCCTGGCCGACTTCTGCTCCAACGACCTCTCGGCCCTGTTCTTCGACGTGCGCCGCGACGCCCTCTATTGCGACCGGCCAGATTCGCCGCGACGCCGCGCCTGTCGAACGGTGATGGACCTGGTGTTCGAGCGCCTGACGATCTGGCTGGCCCCGATTCTCGCCTTCACCATGGAGGAAGCCTGGACAACACGCTTCCCCAACACCGGCCCCAACGGCCTGCGGGTGATGCCGACGACGCCGGAGGCCTGGCGCAACGACGCCGAGGCCGAGCGCTGGGAGCGCGTGGAGCGGGTGACGCGGGTGGTGACCGGCGCGCTCGAGGTCGAGCGCCGGGAAAAGCGGCTTGGGGCGGCCCTGGAGGCCGCCCCCCGCGTCCACGTGGCCGATCCGGCCCTCCTGGCCGCCTTCGACGGCCTCGACGCGGCCGAGGTGTTTCGCACCAGCCAGGCGACGCTGGTCGAGGGACCTGGGCCCGACGACGCCTTTCGGCTGGAGGGCGTCCCCGGCGTCGCCGTCGAGCCGCGGAAGGCGCCGGGCCGCAAGTGCGCCCGCTCGTGGCGCATCCTGCCCGAGGTGGGCGAAGATCCACGCTATCCCGACCTTTCGCTCCGCGACGCCGACGCGGTCGCCTGGTGGGACGCCCGCCACTCATGACCTCCCGCGCGAGCTTCGGCGTCACCCGCTCCGGCTGGCTGGCGTTCGCCCTGGCGGCCCTGGTCATCGTCCTCGACCAGGCGCTCAAGCAGTGGGTGGTGGCGGGCATGGGCCTCGCCGTCGGCGAATCGCGACCGCTCTTCTGGCCGCTGTCCTTCACCTTGGTCCGCAACGACGGAATCAGCTTCGGCTTCTTCCAGACCCATGCCCCCTGGACGCGCTGGGCCCTGGCCGGGTTCGCCCTGGCGGTGAGCGTCGCCCTGGTCGCCTGGGTGCGGCGCGCCGACCGTCCGGTCACCGGGCTCGCGGGCGGCCTCATCCTGGGCGGGGCGCTGGGCAATCTGATCGACCGGATCCGCCTCGGCGCCGTGGTGGACTTCGTCGACGTCCACCCCCTGGTGTTCCCGTGGATCTTCAACATCGCCGACAGCGGGATCACCGTCGGCGTCATCATCCTGCTGGCGGAAAACTTGCTGCAGGCGCGCCGGGCCAGGGCTTGACGACATTTCTCCGAAACGCCTGAACCAGGCCCTGCACTTTGCGACTGGACCAGACGACCGCGGTCGTCTGGTCGGGGCTTGAACGGCCGGTTGGCGCCGGAGCGGCGAATGAGCTATCGATGTCGCCGCCGGCGAGGCCGGCCACTTTTTGGGAAGACCTATCGATGAATTTCACCCGAGTGCTGATGGCGGCCTCTCTGCTGGGGGCTGCCAGCCTGGGCGGGTGCCAGGCCACCTCCCACGCCCTGGGTCTCAGCAAGGTGACCCCGGACGAGTTTCGCGTGGTGACCAAGGCCCCCCTGGTCCTGCCGCCAGATTATTCCCTGCGGCCGCCTGCCCCCGGCGAGCCCCGCCCGCAGGAACTGCAGCCCGAGAGCGCGGCGCGCACCGCCATGCTTGGCCAGCGCCAGGCGGAGGTGCGCTCCGACGGCGAGAAGCTGCTGGTGACCAAGGCCGGTGGCGACAAGGCCGACCCCCTGATCCGCTACGTGGTCGACGACGAGTTCGGCGCCATCGCCCACAAGGACAAGAGCTTCGCCGACTGGGTGATTTTCTGGAAGCGGGGCAAGCCCGCCACCGCGCCTGCGGCGATCGACGCCGAGACCGCCACTCCTGTGGACGCCGCGACCGAGGCCAAGCGCATAACCGGTCTGACCGGCAACCAGCCGGTGGTGATCGCCCGCAACCCCAGCTCCAAGGTCAAGCTGCCGGGCCTCTGACGGTCCGTCGGCCCTGGCGAACTTTCGGCTGACAAACGCCGGAACGCCGCTAGGTTGCGCGGCTCGGGGCGACTCCAGATCTCCCGATGTCGGGAGACGCGCGTTTGAGTGAGGCGATTTCGGAAGCCGACCTGGGCGTGACGCCGCCGGCCGCCCGTGACCCCCGCGCGAGGCTGACGCTGGGCGCGGCCTGCTGGTCGCTTTTCGAGGGCGCCCGCAACCCCTATGTGATCCTGATCACCATCTACATCTTCATGCCCTATGTCGCCCAGACGGTGGTCGGCGACCCGGTGCGGGGCCACCATCCGCACCTGTGGTCGGGACCGTTCTTCCGCACCCTGCCCGAATGGGTGTTCCTGCTGATCGGCTTCTCCAGCGCGATCTTCATCACTGCGCACTACGCCTCCAGCCG
>JAQGIW010000041.1 GCA_028290905.1 Caulobacteraceae bacterium
GCTGGAACGAGGGCGACGAGGTGCCGACGCCCTTGCGCACCACGGTCACGGCCGAGAAGGCGCGAGTGATCATCACACGCAACGACAGCCCCGACGTCGGCTTCGACCGTTCGATCAATCCCTACCGCGGCTGCGAGCACGGCTGCATCTACTGTTACGCCCGGCCCGCCCACGCCTACATGGGCCTCTCGCCGGGCCTGGATTTCGAGAGCAAGCTGTTCTTCAAGCCCGGCGCCGCCCAACTCCTCGAGAGCGAGCTGAGCAAGCCATCCTACAAGCCCGGCGTCATCCACATCGGCGGCAACACCGATCCATACCAGCCCCAGGAGCGGCGCCTGAGGGTCACCCGCCAGGTGCTGGAGGTGATGGCGCGGTTCAACCATCCCCTGTCCATCATCACCAAATCGGCCCTGATCGGCCGCGACCTCGATATCCTGGGAACGATGGGGAAGGCCGGGCTCGTCCACGCCGCCGTGTCGATCACCACCCTCGACCGGTCCCTGGCCCGGGCCATGGAGCCCAGGGCCGCGACGCCGGAGCGGCGGCTGGAGACGGTGCGGCGCCTCGCCGACGCCGGCGTCCCCACCGTGGTGATGTTCGCCCCGGCCATCCCCGGCCTCAACGACCACGAGCTGGAGGCGGTGCTGGAGCGGGCGGCGGCGGCCGGGGCGCTCGGCGCCGGCTACGTCGCCCTGCGCCTGCCGCTGGAGATCAAGGACCTGTTCGCCGAGTGGCTGGCCTCACAGCGTCCCGACCGCGCCGCGCGGGTGATGAGCCTGGTGCGTCAGATGCGCGGCGGCAAGGACTACGACGCGGAGTGGGGCAAGCGCATGAAGGGCGAGGGTCCGATCGCGGAGATGATCGCCCAGCGCTTCAAGGTCGCTCGCCGCCGCCACGGCCTCGACCGCATCCTGTCGCCCCTCGACCTTAGCCAGTTCCGCGTTCCACCCCGCGCCGGCGACCAACTCGACCTGTTCGGAGCGTAAAGGAAGAAAAGTTCACCACAGAGGACACAGAGGACACGGAGAAACAAGAAAAGAAGAAGGACATCAGGATTGCGCTTCGCGCGAAGCGCAAGAATCGTTCTCTTACTTTCTTCTCGGTGTCCTCTGTGTCTTCTGTGGTAAATTTCTTGCTTGCTTGCTTTCTTGCTTGCTTCTCTCGCCTCAACCCGCTTTCTCGTACAGCACCGCCTTGGTCAGGAAGGCCCTGTCGCGGGCGCGTTCGAGCAGGCCCGCATCGCCGAACAGGGCGGTGAGGTCGGTGCGGCTGTAGTCGGCGTAGTAGGGCTCGTGGAAGTAGGCCGGAAACACCTCCAGCAGACGCGTCAGGCGCGGCTCGTCGATCGGCTGCACGGAATCGGCGAAGGCCAGCAAGCCGCCGGGCTTCAGCACCCGGGCGATCTCCCCCGCCACCACCGGCCGGTAGCGCGGCGGCAGTTCGTGGAAGAGGTAGACGCAGGTCACCGCATCCAGACTGGCGTCGGCGAACGGCAGCCGCTCGGCCTTGGCCTGAACCAGGGCCCGGTTCCCCGACCGGCGGCGCGCCTCCTCGAGGTAGGGCAGGGAGAGGTCGAGGCCGGCGATCCGGGCGCGGGGGAATGCCTGGCCAAGGTCGCGCAGAAAGGCGCCGGCCCCGCAGGCGAGGTCGAGAAGCCTCAGCCCCCGCTGGTCCTTGTCCATCCAGGCAGCGGCGAGGAGCGAGAGCGCGCGGCGGCGCATCGCACCGGCCGTGCCGGCGAACAGCGTCTCCACCTGCGTCTCGTAGCGCCGGGCGCTGTCGGCGGTGAACCAGCCGCCCGTCTGGTAGTGGAAATTCTGCCGGTAGTAGGCGGGATAGGCGCGGCCGTCAGGGGCGTCGGCCCGGGCCTCCACCCCGCCGCCCCGGCGCCGACGCGCCTCGACGCGCCGGGCGTCGGCCAGGAAGTCCGCCGCCGCGCGCCAGGCGGCCAGCGGGTTTTCCGGCGCGTCGTCCATAGCCGGATAGAGCCCCCGCGCCACATCGGCCGCGTCCTTCTGGAAGGCCTCCGCCCAGGCGTGGCGAAGGAATCCCGGCGGGGCCGGCGGCGCGGAGGGCGTGAAGTCGGGCGGTGTCGCGCCCGAGGGCTTGGCGATCGCCCGGGCGGCCATGCCGGCGGCGCCCCACCACGCCGCTTTCACAGCGGCCCGCGCCTGCTGCGCCGAACGGTCGAACGCAAAGGCGCCGCGCCCCCCGGCCGGCTTCGGCGTCGAGGCTTCGGGGCTATCGGGCTCATGCGTCGCAGACTGGGACAAGGGATTCACCGGGTAAACACGCCCACCAGTTCGATGTGAGGCGACCACAGGAACTGGTCCACCGGCAAGACCCGTTCGAGCCGAAACCCGGCGTCGGCGAGCGTGCGCGCGTCGCGGGCAAAGGTGGCGGGATTGCACGAGACCCCGATCACTCGGGGGGCGGCCGAGCGGCCGATCTCCGCGCACTGCGCGGCGGCGCCGGCCCGCGGCGGGTCGAACAGCACCACGTCCACCCCTTTCAGTTCCTGCGCCAGGATCGGCCGGCGGTCGAGGTCGCGGGCCTGCGCGGTGATCGGCTTCAGCCCCGGCGCGCTGGCGACAGCCGACATCAGCGCGGCGACCACGGGGGCGGCGGCGTCGGCGGCCAGCACCGGGGCGAGCGTCGCCAGGGGAAAGGTGAAGGCGCCGACCCCGCAATAGAGGTCGGCGATCCGCCGCGCGCCCGCCGCAGCATGCACGGCGAAGTCGGTCATCGCCGCCTCGGCCTGGGGCGTCGCCTGCAGGAACGCGCCCGGCGGCAGGTCCACGGTCGCCGCCCCTATGGCGACCGTCGCAGGCCGCGCCGCATAGACGGTTTCTCCGGCCAGGGTGACACGCGCGACGTCGGCCTCGGCGGCGGCCTCGGCGGCGCGGAGGCGCGCGTCGGCGGACCAGCCCCCGCTGCGCCGCTCCACGCCGGTGACGTCGATGTCGAGGCCCGTCAGGGTCACGGTCACGTGCAGGGTCGGGGCCGACTTGGGGTGCTCCAGGAACGGCTCGGCAATCCGCCGCAGCGCAGGCAGGGCCGCGACCAACCTGGGGTCGGCGATCACGCAGGTCTCGATGGCCGCCAGCCGCCACGACCGCCGGGCCTTGAAGCCGACCACCGCTCGCTTCCCCTCCCGCCGCGCGTGCAGGGCCAGGCGCCGGCGCGTCCCGGGCGCGGCGGCGAAAGGCGCGAGGATATCGGTCTCCAGCCGCACCCATGCCAGCGCCAGGCGGATCTGCTCGACCTTCCACGCCAGGTAAGATCCGCTCGCCCAGTGCTGCAGGGCGCAGCCGCCGCAGTCGCCGAAGTGCGGGCACGGCGGCGTCACCCGCTCCGGGCTGGCCTCGAGGATCTCAAGCACCTGCGCCCGGTCGCCCTCGACCCGCGC
>JAQGIW010000045.1 GCA_028290905.1 Caulobacteraceae bacterium
AACGGACGGCCATGTCCATTCGATCCGCTGGGAAGCGGACGACGGCGACAACGGCCGCTACGTCCTCGATGCCTGGCCGCTCGACTACGCCGACACGGCCGATCCGCGCAAGTTCATGCTGCGGGGCGGCGAGTGGAGGATCATGGCGTTGACCTCCTTGTCCTGGCTGCTGCCGGTCGAGTTGACGCCTGACGGGCTCGCCATTGTCGCGATGCACTACGACCGCGTGATCGCGCCGCGGGACAGCTCGCAATGTTACGGCATCGAGGATGCGCGCATCAGCAAGGTCGGTGGGCGCTACCTGATGACCACCTGCTCGGTGAGCCCCGAGAGGCATTGCACCACCTTGTACAGCTCGGCCAACGGCCTCGACTGGACGTTCGAGGACATCGTGCTCGATCACCAGAACAAGGACATGTTGATCTTCGAGGGGCTGATCGACGATCACTATTGGGCGCAGACCCGGCCGCTCGGCGACCTGTACTTCGCCTATCCGCCGGGTAGCGAATGGCGCGCCGGGCCGTCGATAAATCTCGCGCTGTCGCCCGACGGGCATTTCTGGAAGCCGTATCGCGAGCCCGGGATTCGCCCGCGTGCGGGCACGATCGCAACGGCCAGGATGGGCGGCGGCGCGCCGCCGATCCTCACGGACCAAGGCTGGCTCAGCCTGTGGCACGGCGTCGAGCCCAAGGAGATCGTGGGCGTCTATCGCACATACTGGTCGATCCTGGATCGTGACGATCCGAGCAAGGAGGTGCGAGCCAGCCATGCGCCGCTGCTGGAGGCCAATCCCGCGCTCACGCAGCCCATCGACCATCAGATGTATATCCGCGACGTGGTGTTCACGACCGGCATCGCCGATGGCGGCGATCATTATGTTGTCGCGTCCGGCGAGGCCGATCTGGCCTGCCGCATCACGCATATCCCCAAGGCGGTGTTCGAGGCCTGACAAGTTGCGGCCGGGGCGGTTCAGCCACGCGGGTGTCATTCACAAATCGCAATGTCTAAAGCGCAACACGCTTGACAACGCAGAGAAGAATATCTCATAATGCAATCTTCAGCCCGCTCTTTCTCATCGTGAACCGGGCGTCGCAGTGACCGGCGCCCCCTCCCCCGAACGCCTCCCGCGCAGATGCGCGTGGGAGGCGGCGGGACCTTGCTGTCCGCGATGGCGGTCGGCCGGTCTCGGCCGCGGGAATCACCCGCCGCTGGTTCGGATAGTCTTAACCTATTGTATTTACATCACTTCCATCCGGTGCGGTCGTTCGTCGACCTGCCAGAAACCTGCCAAGACCTGCCAGGCGCCTGCCCGGAAGCAGCCGGAGAGCTGTCGTGCGGCTGCCACTCGGCGCTCCAGTCCTGCCTGGATTCTGCGCCCGCCCTGCCAAATCCTGCCCGCCGCCTGCCTGATACCTGCCTTGGCGCCGAGCTACGCCAACCGATCTTCTCCCAACACCATCACCCGCGCTCCTCACCGGCAGCTACACCGCGAAGGCCTGCCAGATCGCGTCGTCCAGTCCCGCCTTGTGGATCAGGGCGCCGCGGCGATCTGACCGCGGATCTCGCCCGGCGGATGAGCGGCGGTGTGGACGTTGAAATACCAGTTGCCCGCTTTCAGGTCGGCGATCTGGGCGTCCGTGAGCGTCGCGGTTCCCTTGATCGGGCTGGGCAAGGTCTTCATCGTGATGATCGGCGGCGCATTGACGCCGGCCGCGGCCGGACCATGGAAATGGGCCATTGTCGCCGGGCCGGTCAGGCCGGAGTAGGTCACGACGTAGCTGAAGACCTTGCTGGTCGTGTCGAGCTTGGCCTTGACTTCGCCCGTGCCGGTCGTGGTGTTGGGTGGCACTTCGTCCGAGCCTTTCAGACTGGTGGCGAAGTGAAGGGTCGCCGCGTCGGCGACGCCGACCAGCGAAAGCGACAGCACGGCGGCGGCGATAGCCAATCCTGAACGCATTGGAATTCTCCCTTGATGTTGGTTTGTACGCTATCCACACGGCGTCACCCGACGCCTGACAACGTCCAGCAACCGCAGGTTTACGGATATAACTCAGGATTCAAGAATCCGGCGCCCGAAACTCAATTTCTGCCGCGAGCAAGAACGCGCCGGTGCAAACAGAGGCGACGCGCCATGCCGGAGTCGCGTCTCATTGTTCGGCGCCCGAACGATGAATGGGGCTTCCACAAACTGACGTCTTCCATCAATTTTTGACAATCGCGGCGCAGGGGTTGGTTGGCCGCGCTGGGCACGACACCGATCGGGACCGGCCAGTCAGGCAAAGCAAGGGTTTCTCAATGCCTAAGGAACGATCTGAAGAACTTGAATACGGCCCGGTACTAATCATCGGCGGACGAAACAAAGGAAGAATATTATATTACGATGATGACGATAATAAAAAGACTGCAATTTGCTACGCCGGACACCCACTAGATTTCGTGGGAAATGTCTTAGTGAGAAAAAGCCTAATGCGCTACCCAACTGTCGACGATTTGCTCCGCCGGCGAGAAGCTATATGGCGAACACTTAACTCCCATGCAATAAGGGATAATTGGAACGTGCATCCTACCTATATTCACCAGCTCTGGTCAGAGAGGACCATGGTTTACTCAGCATTGGAGGAGCGGCGTATGATCGGATCGCTACCGAGGATGGGCCATAAGTCCGATGTGTTCTTATGCCACAGCTCAGCTGATAAATGGTTGGTTCGTAGAGTTCACGACGACCTAGCGACGCTTGGGGCATCGCCCTGGCTAGACGAAAATCAGATCAAGGTGGGTGATTCCATCGTCGCCAAGATTGATGAGGCTCTACAATTGGCACCGACCATGATCGTATTCCTCTCTGAGATTTCAGTTAAATCTTTGTGGACAAGCAAGGAGTGGCAATCTTTCTTGGCAAGGAAACTCTCGGGAAAGACGTTACAGATTCTCCCCGCGCTGGTGGAAAATTGTGAAATACCGTCAATATTGCAAGACGTCAAATACGCTGACTTTAGAGAAGAATATAATGACGGATTTAAACAGATCTATGATGCAATTACCTAAGCAAGTGTCACCTCCCCCCTCACTCCCACTCGATTGTCCCCGGCGGCTTGCTCGTCACATCGTAGACCACCCGGTTCACCCCCCGCACCTCGTTGACGATCCGGGTCGCCGCCCGGGTCAGCACCTCCCACGGAAACTCGAAGACGTCGGCCGTCATCCCGTCCGTGCTGGTCACGGCCCGCAGCGCCAGGACGTTCTCATAGGTGCGCGCGTCGCCCATCACCCCCACGCTCTTCACCGGCAGCAGCACGGCGAACGCCTGCCAGATGGCGTCGTAGAGCCCCGCCTTGCGGATCTCGTCCAGGAACAGGGCGTCGGCCTGCTGCAGGGTGGCGACCTTTTCGCGGGTGATCTCGCCGGGGATGCGGATGGCCAGACCCGGGCCGGGGAACGGATGGCGGCCGACGAAGGCGGGAGGGAGACCCAGCTCGACGCCCAGCGCCCGCACCTCGTCCTTGAACAGCTCCCGCAGCGGCTCCAGCAACTTCAGCTTCATGTGTTCGGGCAGGCCGCCGACGTTGTGGTGGCTCTTGATCACCACCGAGGGGCCGCCGGTGGCCGAGACGCTCTCGATCACGTCGGGATAGAGCGTCCCCTGGGCCAGGAACGTCGCGCCCTCGATCTTGCCGGCCTCGCGGTCGAAGAGGTCGATGAAGACGCGGCCGATGGTCTTGCGCTTGGCCTCCGGGTCGGAGACGCCCGCCAGGGCGCCCAGGAACTCATCGCTCGCATCCACGTGGATCAAGGGGATGTTGTAGTGGTCGCGGAACAGGCTGACGACCTGCTGGGCTTCGTTCAGGCGCAGCAGACCGGTGTCGACGAAGACGCAGGTCAGCTGGTCGCCAATCGCCTCGTGGATCAACACCGCAGCGACCGAGCTGTCGACCCCGCCGGAGAGGCCGCAGATCACCCTCCCCGTCCCCACCTGGGCGCGGATGCGCGCGACCGCCTCCTGGCGGTAGGAGGCCATGGTCCAGTCGCCGGTCAGGCCGGCGATGCGGTGGGTGAAGTTGCGCAGGATCAGCGCGCCGCGCGGCGTGTGGGCGACCTCGGGGTGGAACTGCACGCCATAGAGCCGCCGCGCCTCGTCGGCGATGGCCGCGAAAGGAGAGCCCTCCGAGGTGGCGACGACGTGGAAGCCGGGGGGGATGGCGGTGATCTTGTCGCCGTGGCTCATCCACACCGGCTCGCTGTCTCCGATATCGCCCAGGCCGGCGAGCAGCGGGCTCTCCTCAGCGATGCGGATCTCGGCGCGGCCGAACTCCCGCTCCCGGCCGCCCTCCACCACCCCACCCAGTTGGGCGCACAGGGTCATCTCGCCGTAGCAGATGCCCAGCACCGGCACGTCGCGTTCGAACAGGGCCGCCGGCGCCGCCGGGCTGTCCGGCAGTCCGGCGCTGGCCGGGCCGCCCGAGAGGATCACGGCCTTGGGCGCGAAGCCCTCCAGCACGTCCCCCGCCTTGTCGTAGGGGTGGATCTCGCAATAGACGCCGCTCTCGCGCAGGCGCCGGGCGATCAGCTGGGTGACCTGGCTGCCGAAATCGACGATCAGCACGCGGTCGTGGCGGGGCTCTGTCATCGCGCCGCGATAGCGGAGAATCGCCGCGCGGTCATCCGACCTGGCTAGGCGGCTCGACGCAGACGCTTGAATTCGGCTTCTATCTCGTCCAGGGACGGGAACTTCGACATGATCAGCTTGGTGAACACCGAGGTGTCGGAGCTCTCGATCTCCCGACCGAACTTGCCGGCGAACCAGCGCGCCGCAGCAAGATAGACCGCCATCATCGCCGAGGCGTAGAGCGTGGAATAGAGTTCGTCCGCCGCCCCGCCGCCCTCCCCCTCCGCCAGGGCCTGGGAAATCTCCTCGACGTACTGTCGGACGATGTCGGCTTGTCGGTTCCGCAGAGCCGGCACGTGGTCCATCTGGGTCAGCACCCGGCTTTCCTCGCCCCGCTCCTGCTGGCCGAAATTGTCCCGGAAGCTCCACCACAGGGAGACGACGTCCGATCCCGGCGGCCGCTCCTTCAGAAGGACGCGGAACGCCGCCAGCGCGTCCAGCTGATAGGAGAAGGCCAGCTCTTCCTTGCTGCCGAAATAGGAGAAGAAGGTTGTCGTATGTACAGGAACCGTCTCACAAATGTCTTCCAGCGTGACGTTGTCATAGCCTCTCTCGGCGAACATATGACGCGCCGTTTCGATCAACGCCTTGCGCGTCGCAAGTTTCTTTCGCTCCCGCAGCGACATCTTTGGTTCTGGCGCTGAGCGAGCTTTGGTCACCTGGAACGACTTCCGTGTTAAGCTTAGACGGTCTCGCTATCTCGCGCCCGCTCGAACGTTCGTCAATGCCCCGGGCGTGACACGGGCTTGAGCTCCCCCACCGGCTCGGCCGGCCTGCGGTTCATCTTGCCCTCGATCGGCCCCTCCACCGCGCCCAGACTGGCGGTGCACCGATAACCCAGCATGATCCGCACCTTCTCGTCCAGGGTGTCCTCCAGTTCCGGCCGCAGCGAGAGGAAGTAGTTCTCCTGGGCGCGCATGAACGCCCGGCTGAGGTAGGAGACCACCAGGTGCCGGGCCTTGTCGGTGCGGTTGTTGCCCGTGGCGTGCCAGACGCGGCTGTCCAGCAACAGCGCGGTTCCCGCCGGTCCCTCGGCGGCGACCGTGCCCTCGGGGCTGCTCGGGTCCGCCGGCGCGACGCCGCCGAGATGGCTCGCAGGCATGATCCGGGTGCCGCCGTTGGCCTCGCTCACATCGTCCAGGAACCAGAGGATGTTGAGGCCGGTCTGGAACTGGGGGATCGCCGGCTGCACGAAGCTCTGGTCGAGGTGCATCGTGGTGGACTTGCCGCCGGGCGTCGCAATGATGGAGACGATGCCGGTGAGAATCGGGTGTTCGCCCAACACCTCGGGCACGAACTCGTCGATCAACGGATTCAGCAGCAGGTCGTGGAAGGCGCGGCCCTTGTTCAGCAGGGCCCAGACGACCTGGGCGCCCTCGCTGACGCTGGCGACGCCGGCTTCCCGTTCGCCGGCAGCCTGCTCTATCACCCGCTGGCGAAGCACCCTCACTTCTTCCGGCGTCAACGCCCCCTCGACCAGGGCATAGCCGAACGCTTCCAGGTCATGGCGCAGGCGCTCGCGGTCGCGAGTCGGCGTCGGTAGCGCCTGGTTGGTCAGCGACCCTATGACGACCTTCCGATCCGCCAGCCAGTCACCGAAGGCGACCGCCGTCCGCATCGCGCCGTCCTGCATCTGCAGCTGGCTGAACAGGATCGCCATTCGGGGGTCGAGCTTGCCTTCGGCCATGTGCGACAGGTTCAGCGGATTGATGTGAAACCGGCACTCGGCCGGCGCGCCCAGGGGGACCACCTCGCGGTTCGGGCCGTCGACGACGAATCCCTGCTCGTCGTCAAGACGGATGTCGACCCTCGAGGCGAACGGCTCGCGCTGCGCCATCACCGCCTGCAGTTCGGAGATGACCGCATCCCGCGCCGCCGCGTCGACGGTCCGGGCCTTGTAGGCGGCCCGCTTGATCACCGCGGATTCGGTGACCGCGCGCACGTCGCTCATCGTGTCCATGCTTGCACCTTCCTCATGGCTGATTGCGACCCTAGCCCGAGACCGGCGTGCTCGGCCGCAGCTCGCCCACGGGGTTGGCCGGCCGGCTGTTCATCTTGCCTTCGATGGGGCCCTCGACCGCCCCCAGGCTGCCGGTGCAGCGATACCCCAGCATGATCTTCACCCGCTCGTCGAACGTCTCGATCAGCCCGGGCCGCAGGGAGAGGAAGTAGTTCTCCTGGGCCCGCATGAAGGCGCGATTGAAGTAGGTGACGAGCAGATGCCGGCTTGCGTCTGTCACGTTGTGCCCGACCGAGTGCCAGACCCGGCTGTCCAGCAGCAGGGCGGTCCCGGCGGGGCCCTGCGCGGCGACGGTGCCCTCGATGTCATAGGGATCGGCCGGGGCGACGCCGCCCTTGTGACTGCCGGGCATCACCCGCGTGCCGCCGTTGGCCTCGCTGACGTCGTCCAGGAACCAGAGGATGTTGAGGCCGATCGGAAACTGCGGGACGGCCGGCTGAACCTGGCTCTGGTCCAGGTGCATGGTCGAGGACGAGTTCCCCGGCATGGCGATCTGCGAGACGACGCCGGTCAGGATGAAGTGCTCGCCGAGGAGTTCCGGGACGAACGCCTCGATCAGCGGGTGCAGCAGGATGTCGTGGAAGACGCGGCCCTTGTTCAGGAGCGCCCACACCGTCTGCGTGGCCTGCCCTCGCGTGGCGACCCCGGCGTCGACCTCGCCCCGCGCCTGTTCGACGATACGGGTTCGGATGGCGTTCAGCTCTTCGGGCGAGAGCGCGCCCTCGACGAGGGCGTAGCCGAAGGCCTCGAGGTCCTCCCGCGCCTTGCGCCAATCCTTCGTCGGGG
>JAQGIW010000053.1 GCA_028290905.1 Caulobacteraceae bacterium
CACGCCCGCGGCGCGCGTCGTCCGCTTCCCGGGCCCCACGGCGACGCCGGTCATGCGCCTCGACACCGGCCGCCCGGACCAGGCGGTGGCGGCCGTCGCATGGCCGGCGCCCGACTTCTTCGCCGACATGAAGCGCTCGCGGGCCATCATGCTGGCCGGCGACGTGCTGGAGAACCGGTTGATCGACAAGGTCCGCATCGCCCAGGGCGCGACCTACAGCCCGCAGACCCGCGTGGACCTGTCCCAGGTGTTCCCCGGCTATGGCTACACCCTCAACGAGGTGGAGATGCCGCCGCCGCTGATCCCGGGCTTCTTCGACACTGTCGCCACCACGGCCCGCGACATGAGCGAGAAAGGCGTCAGCGCCGACGAACTCGACCGCGCCCGCAACCCGCGCATAGCCGGCCTGAAGAAGGCGCAGCTGACCAACGAATACTGGCTTGCCGATCTCACGGGCTCGCTGGCGGACCCGCGCCGGCTCGACCTGATCCGCTCCACCTTCCCGGACTACGAGGCTATCGACCTCGCCGACATCCAGGCGGCGGCGCGCGACTGGTTCAAGGATGAGAAGGCCTGGAAGCTGGTGGTCAAGGCCGGCGAAGCGCCCGGCGCCGCGACCAAGGCGCCCTAGAGCAGGATGGCATTAGTCGGAACCGACTAATGCCTGACTCCTGCTCTACACTCTTGATTCTAGAGCAAATTATCCACGTTCACATGATTCCATGTGAACGTGGTTTGCTCTAGGCGGGTTCAGGCTGCGGGGGACCGTTCGAGAAGTCTCTCGCCCAGCGGCGTGAGACCGACGACCGGCTCGCTCGCGCCCTCTCGGCGTAGGGGTGCGAGGGGCCCGCCGCGTGGCATGGCGCGATGTTGCCCCCCTCTCGCCAGACTTCAACGCCCGGTCAGCGGGCGTCGGGGCCTTTGTTGAAATACTTCAGGAAATTGGAGTCAGGGGCCAGCACCATGGTGGTGTCGCCGCCCGCGAACACACCCTGGTAGGCCTGCATCGAGCGGAAGAAGGCGGCGAACTTGGGGTCCTTGCCGAAGCTGGCGGCGAAGATGCGCGTGCTCTCGGCATCGCCCGCGCCCCGCGTGGTGAAGGCCTGTTCCGTCGCCGTGGCCAGCGTGATGGTCACCTGCTTGTCTGCGTCGGCGACCACCTCGCGGCGCTGCTGTTCGCCCACGGCGCGGATCTGCGCCGCCTGCTGCTGCAGGTTGGACTTCATCCGCGCGTAGACCGCCTGCTGGTTGGCGGTGGGCAGGTCGGCGCGCTTGATACGAAGATCGATCACCTCGATGCCGAACCGGGACTTGGCGGCCCGAGAACGAATGTCCGCCAGGGTCTGGGCCATCAGAGCGTCGCGCCGCCCCGAGATAATGTCGGAGGCGGTGGCCGCGCCCAGGACCTGGCGCAGGGACGAGTTGATCAGCGGCTCGATCAGGGTTCCGGCGTTCGCCTCGTTGCGCAGGGTGCGGTAGAACTTCAGCGGGTCCGCGATGCGGTAGCGGACGAACGCGTCCACCACCAGCCGCTGCTGGTCGGCGGAGATCACTTCCTCCTGGTGCGCCTCGATGGGCTGGTTGCGCTTGTCCAGGACGACCAGGGACTCGACGAAGGGCGCCTTCATGTACAGGCCGGGCTGGTCGGCGCCGTCGGGGGGATTGATCACGCGCACCGGCTCGCCGAGATTCACCACCACCACCTGCTGGCGCTGGTCGACGATGAAAAAGGTGTTGGCCAGCACGACGGCGATGAGCGCCGCCAGGCCGATCATGATGAGCAGTCGCCGGTTCATCGGGTCCCCGCGTCCGGTTGCGCCTGGGGCTGGACGGGTTGGGGGGCGGGCGCGGGCGCCGCCGGCGGTGGGGCGGCGCCGTCCGGGGGTTGGCCGGCCCTGAAGGCGTCCGGCGGCAGGATAATCGGCGCCGTGGCGCCCTTGGCGTCCACGATCACCTTGCGGGTGTGCGACAGCACCTCCTGCATGGTCTCGATATAAAGCCGCTGCCGCGTCACCGCCGGCGCATGCTTGTACTGCGCGTACAGCTGGTCGAACCGGGCGGCCTGGCCCTGGGCCTCGCGAACCACCTGCACCTTGTAGCCCTCGGCAGCCTGGATGATCTTGGCGGCCTCACCCTTGGCTTCGTTGACCACCCGGTTGCGGTAGGTGTTGGCGTCATTGATCGCCGACTGGGCATCCTGGCCGGCGCGGGCAATGTCCTGATAGGCGGGCACGACTTCCTGGGGCGGGTTGGCGTTTTGGATCTGCACCGCGTCGACGCTGATCCCGGTCTGGTAGTGATCCAGGATCTTCTGCATCAGGGCGGCGGTCTGGGCCTGCACGTCGCCCCGGCCATTGGTCAGGATGGACTTCAGGGCGCTGCGGCCGACCACTTCGCGCATGGCGCTCTCGGCCACGGCCTTCACCGCATCGTCCGGGTCGCGCACCTTGAAGAGGTAGTTCGCGGCGTCGGAGACGTGCCACTGCACCGTGAACGACAGGTCGACGATGTTCTCGTCGCCCGTGAGCATCAGGCTTTCGTCGGGGGCGGCGGCTCCGGCGGAGCCGCCGATCACCGTCTTGTTCTGGTTGGTCACCGGCACCAGCTCGGCCCTTTCGATGGGAATCGGCAGGTGGAAATGCAGGCCGGGACCGACCGAGCGGGCATAGCCGCCGAAGCGAGTGATCACCGCTTCCTCATTGGCCTGGACGATATAGAGCCCGGTCAGGATCCAGGCGAAGGCCGCGAAGGCCGCGATGGCGCCGATCGCCGGCGGGCGCAGCCCCCGGCCGCTGGAGCCGCGGAACAGACGGTTCGCCTGGTCGGCGAGGCGCCTCAGCAGGGCCTCGACGTCGGGACCGCCCGGCGGGGTCGGCCGGCGCGGCGGCTCCCGGCGGGGGGGTGGCGTATCGGATTTCCTCTTGCCCTCATCCCCGGAGGGCGGCGTTCCCCAGGGGCCCGGATTGGCGTTGTCGTTCCACGGCATGATGGGTGGAGTCGTCTCTTTCTTTTCCGGGGCCAGGCGCGCGATGGTGTCAATCAACAGGCGCGGCGGTTGTAAAGCGGCTCCCGGAACCGGATATGAGAGCCTCCGAGCCGCAAAGCAATACGAAGCGATGAACCCCGCCGTCCAGCCTTCCCGCACCGCCGTCCTCGCCGCCCTGGATCGGGTGCGCGATCCCAAAAGCGGCAAGGGGCTGGCCGAGGCGGGCCTGGTCCAGGGCCTCAGCCTCGCCGAGGGCCGCGTGGGCTTCATGCTGGAGGTCCCCGCCGCCGACGCCGCGCTCTATGCGCCGGTGCGCGAGGCGGCCGAAAAGGCGCTGCTGACGATCGGCGGCGTGCAGAAGGCGCAGGTGGTGCTGACGACCGCGACGCCGGCCCCGGCCGCGGGGGTGACCCGGGTGCGCCGCGGGGCTTCGGTCGCCCCCGACGCCAAGGCGGACACCGCCGGGATGCCGCCGGCCGAACGGCTCCAGCACGTCCACCGCGTGATCGCGGTGGCCAGTGGCAAGGGCGGGGTGGGAAAATCGACGGTGGCCGCCAACCTCGCCTGCGCCTTCGCGCGGCTCGGCCTGAGGACCGGGCTGCTGGACGCCGACATCTATGGTCCCTCGGCCCCGCGCATGATGGGCCTGGACGCCCAGCCCGAATTCGAGGACGGCAAGCTCAACCCTCTGCAGGCCTGGGGGGTGAAGGTGATGTCCATCGGCTTCCTGGTCGACGAGGGCGCGCCGATGATCTGGCGCGGCCCCATGGCCTCCTCGGCCATGCGCCAGATGATCCAGGACGTCCGCTGGGGAACCGACGCCGATCCGCTGGACCTGCTGGTGGTGGACCTGCCGCCCGGCACCGGCGACATCCACCTGACCCTGGTCCAGAAACTGGCCGTCGACGGCGTGGTGATCGTCTCCACGCCGCAGGAGATCGCCTTGATCGACGCGCGGCGCGCTTCGGCCATGTTCAACAAGATGAACCCGCCGGTGGCGATCCTGGGGGTGGTGGAGAACATGGCGTTCTTCCCCGATCCGGCCACCGGCGCCCCGATTCCGATCTTCGGTCAGGGCGGCGCGCGGACCGAAGCAGCTCGGCTGGCTGTGCCCTTTCTCGGCGAAGTTCCCATCGACATTGCGTTGCGCGAGGGCGCCGACGAGGGCCGGCCCGTGGTCGCCACGGCCCCGGAAAGCGCCACGGCCAGGTTGTTCATGGGGATCGCCCGCCGGCTTCGCGACGGCGCCTGAGGCCCCTTCGGGGCGTCCTGTTCCGTACACGACACAAAAATCCCCCTGCGTATTTCGGGGCTGACACAGGACCGCGCCTCCGGGTAGCTATTAGCAGCCGCCGTGGCTGCGCTGGCGGAACCGTCTTGACGCAAGGCTCTCTTCCGCAGCGGCCGGGATCCGGCGCGCAACACGAGGCATCTCTGCATGGCGGCGCGTCGTCGGTTCCGATGGGTCTTCGTGGCTCTTGGCGGGCTTGCGGTCGCGCTCGTGCTCTGGGTGGTGTTTCACAAGAAGCCGGCAAAACCCCAGCGGCCTCCCGCCGTCCCCGTGATCGTCGCCAAGGTCACGGTCCAGGATTTGCCGGTGTCGATCACCGCCATCGGGGCGGCGCAGGCGTGGCAGAGCGACATCATCCTCGCCCAGGTGAGCGGCAAGCTGCTCAGCGTACCCTTCCGCGAAGGCGGGGACGTCAAGGCGGGCGATCTGCTCGCCCAGGTGGACCCCGCCCCCTATCAGGCGGTCCTGATGCAGGCGCAAGGGGCGCTGAAGCGGGACCAGGCCCTTCTGGCGGAGGCGCGCGTCGACCTCGCCCGGTACCGGACCCTGTCCGCGCAGGATTCGATCGCGCGCCAGATCCTCGACACCCAGGCCGCCCTGGTCAAGCAGGACGAGGGCATCGTCTTGGCCGACCAGGGGGCGGTCGCCGCCGCTCAGACCAATCTGCGCTTCACCCGCATCGTCGCCCCGATCTCGGGACGGGCGGGAGTGCGGATGGTTGATCCTGGCAACATCGTCAACGGTGGCGCGGCCTCACAGGTCCCCACCACCACGGTCACCGGGGGCGCCAGCGGCATCAGCGGCGCCAGCTCGTCGGCGAGCACGGCCACCGGCATCGTCACCATCAACCAGATCGAACCGATCGCCGTGACCTTCACGGTTCCCCAGGGTGACTTCCAACGGCTCTCGGACGTCTCCGAGGGGTTCCGCAGGCCATTGGCGACCGAGGCGCTGAGCCAGGACACTGGCGCTGTCCTGGGGACGGGGACGCTCAGTATCGCCGATAACAAGGTAGACCCCGCCACCGGGACCGTGGAGCTCAAGGCGCGCTTCGAAAACAAGGACCATCATCTGTGGCCGGGCCAGTTCGTCAACGTGAGGCTGACGCTGCAGACGCTCCCCCACGTCACCACGATCCCAGGCGGCGCCGTCAACCAGGGACCGAACGGCCTCTTCGCGTTCGTCGTCGCTCCCGACGGCAGGGCGGTCATGCGGCCGCTGAAGGTCGCGCTGACACAGGGGCCGGTGACCGTGATCGCCTCCGGCGTCCAACCGGGTGAGACCGTTGTGGTCGATGGGCAGATGACCCTGAAGCCGGGTTCCCGGGTCAGGCTGAGGCCGTCGCCTCCGGCCGTGACGGCGGCCCGATGAGCATATCCGCCCCGTTCATCCGCCGGCCGGTCGCGACCTCGCTGCTCGCCATCGCCTTCCTGGCGCTGGGGATCGTCGCCTATTTCCTGCTGCCGGTGGCGGCCCTGCCCAACGTCGATTTCCCCACCATCCAGGTCAGCGCGTCGCTGCCGGGCGCCAGCCCCGAGACCATGGCGTCCAATGTGGCGACCCCGCTCGAGCGTCAGTTCGCCACTGTTCAGGGCATCACTCAGATGACCTCGGTCAGCTCCCTGGGAACGACGAGCATCACGCTGCAGTTCGATCTGTCCCGGAACATCGACGCTGCGGCCCAGGACGTGCAGGCGGCGATCAACGCCGCCAGCGGGCAGCTGCCCACCAACCTGCCCGCGCCGCCGTTTTTCCGCAAGGTCAACCCGGCCGACGCGCCGATCATGGTGCTCTCGCTGACCTCGGACACCTTGCCGATTCAGGCCGTCAACGACGCCGCGGACAACATCCTTTCCCAGCAGATCTCCCAGATAAACGGGGTCGGCCTGGTGAACATCGGCGGCCAGCAGAAGCCGGCCATGCGCATCCGCCTGGATCCTCACAAGATCGCCAACCTGGGCCTGCAGCTCGATACGATCCGCACGGCCATCTTCAACAGCACCGTCAACGCGCCCAAGGGCTCGTTGAACGGGTTGATCAAGAACCGCACGGTCTACGCCAACGACCAGATCCTGGACGCCGCCACATGGAACGACGTCGTGGTCGGCTACAACGCCGCCCGCGGGGCGCCGATCCGCATCAGGGACATCGGCTCGGCGGTGGCAAGCGTGGAAAACAACCAGATCGGCGCCTTCGCCTACGGCGGCAAGGCCAACACCGACCCGACGCTGACGGGCGGCCAATCCATCCTGCTGGTCATCTTCAAGATCCCGGGCGCCAATGTCCTGCAGACGGTGAAGCGGATTCGCGAGGCGCTGCCGAGACTCCAGGCCGACATCCCGCCCGGCATCGCCGTCCACGTGCTCGCCGACCGCACGCAGACGATCAACGCTTCGGTCAAGGACGTTGAGATGACCCTGCTCATCACGATCGTCCTGGTGGTGATCGTCATCTATCTGTTCCTGCGCAACGTACGGGCGACGATGATTCCCAGCGTGGTGATCCCGCTCGCGCTGCTGGCCACCGCCGCGGCCATGCTGGTGCTGAAGTTCTCGCTCGACAACCTGTCCTTGATGGCCCTGACGATCGCGGTGGGGTTTGTCGTCGACGACGCGATCGTCATGGAGGAGGTGATCTGGCAGAAGGTCGAACAGGGCATGGCGCCGTTCGAAGCCGCCCTGGCGGGGGCGGGCGAGATCGGCTTCACCATTCTCAGCATCTCCATTTCGCTGATCGCCGTGTTCACCCCCCTGATGTTCATGGGCGGCGTGGTCGGGCGGTTGATGCAGGAGTTCGCCTTCACGGTCAGCGCCGCCGTGGTGCTGTCGATCGGCTTCTCCCTGACGGTGACCCCGATGCTGGCGAGCCGTTTCCTGCGACGCCCCGAACCTGCGCGCAATCCGTTCACGCGCGCCCTGGAGGCGGGCTTCACGCGCCTGGAGCGCGGCTATGCGCAGGGGTTGGACGTCGTCCTTCGCCACAAGCTCGTGACGCTGGCGGTGTTCTTCCTCACCATGGCGCTGGCCGTCTTCCTTTACGCCACCACGCCGACCGGCTTCTTTCCCCAACAGGACACCGGCTTCCTGAGCGGCGTCGTCGTCACCTCCCAGGACTCCTCGTTCGCCAAGCTGAAAACCAAGATCCAGGCCGTCTCCCAGGTGATCGCCGCCGATCCCGACATCGCCAATATGGGCTTCTTCGTGGGCAACGGCGGGTCGAACCAGGCCAACATGACCATCAGCCTCAAGCCGCGGGAGAGCGGGCGCAAAGCCAGCGCCGACGAGATCATCAACCGCCTGAGGCCCAAACTCGCCAATGTGGTCGGGGCCCAGACCTTTCTGCAGGCCAATCAGGACATCAATGTCGGCGGCCGGGCCGGACGGGCGCAGTATCAGTACACCCTGTCCGACCCCAGCCTCACCGAACTGAACGACTGGACGCCGCGACTGCTCGCGGAACTCCAGAAGATCCCCCAGATCGCGGACGTCAGCTCGGATCAGCAGTCGCAGGGCGCGGCGGTCAACATGACCATCGATCGCGTGACGGCGGCTCGCTTCGGCATCGCCGCCGCCGACATCGACGCGGCGATCTACAACCTGATCGGCCAACGCCAGGTGACGCAGTATTTCACCCAGCTCAACGCCTACCATGTGGTCGTCGAAGCGCCGCCCACCCAGCAGTACACGCCGGCGATCTTCAACTCCATCTATCTGCTGTCGCCGATCACCGGGAAGGCCGTGCCGCTGTCGATGTTCGTCAAGATCGACCCGAACGCCACCGCCAACCTGACGGTCAGTCACCAGAGCGAGTTCCCCGCCGCCACCCTGGCGTTCAACCTCGCGCCGGGCGTTTCCCTGGGTCAGGCGACCAAGCTGGTGCAGGCCGCCCGCGACCGGCTGGGCGCGCCTGCGACGCTCCAGGGCGCGTTCCAGGGCACCGCTCAGGCCTTCCAGCAGTCACTCAAGGACGAGCCGGTGCTCATCGTCGCCGCCCTTCTGGCCGTCTACGTCATCCTGGGCGTGCTCTATGAGAGCTACATCCACCCCCTGACCATCCTCTCGACCCTGCCGTCGGCCGGCGTCGGGGCGTTGCTTGCGCTGAGGGCCGTGGGGCAGGACCTCAACGTGATCGGCATCATCGCCATCATCCTCTTGATCGGCATCGTCAAGAAGAACGGGATCATGATTGTCGACGTCGCCCTTCACCTGGAAAGGAATCAGGGACTTTCGGCGGAGGAGGCGGCGAGGCAGGCTTCGCACCAGCGGCTGCGCCCGATCCTGATGACCACCGCCTGCGCCGCCCTGGGCGGCATCCCGATGATCCTGTCGTCGGGGACAGGCTCGGAATTCCGCCACCCCCTCGGCTACGCCATCCTCGGCGGCCTGGTGGTGTCGCAGGCCCTCACCCTGTTCACCACCCCGGTGATCTACTTCTACCTGGATCGCCTGAGCACCAGGCTGAGCCGCGGTTCACACGGGACGGCCGCGGAGGCGGCAGTCTGAGATTCAGGCGGTCTGCGGCGTGACGCCCACCTCTTCTCCTCCCCCATTGGGGGAGGGGGACCCCGAAGGGGTGGAGGGGGCGACGCTGCGCTGATCTCTCAGGCCTCGCCAAGCCGCCCCCATCCCCGGCTTCGCCGGTACTTCCCCCAGGGGGGGAAGAGACGTCACGCGGTTCCAGCCGCCTGCGTCGGAACGGTCGGCTCGCCGCCGAACCCCTCCAGGATCGGGGCCGTCGCGCCCATGGCGTCGCGTTCCTCGAGCTGGGCGCGGATGTCGCCGTGGCGCTTGGCGTCGAGGCTGTAGCCGATGTAGCAGGCGCCGCCCAGCATCACGAACGCCACCGGTCCGATCAGATAGACCAGCTCCAGGCCGTGGATCGCCTGGGGCGTATTGGTCGCTCCGTCCTTGGCCTGGTAGCCGATCCAGCCCAGCATCGCGAACGACAGCAGGACGCTGAGGCCCACCGCCATCTTCTGCGCGGTGGTGATCATCGCGAACAGCAGGCCGATGCGCCGCTTGCCCTGCTCCAGGCGGATCGCGTCGGCCACGTCGCCCATCATCGCGCGGTCGAGCATCGGGAAGCTGCCGGCCAGCAGGCCAAGCCCGAACATCACCGCCGCGGCGGGCCAGAACGCGCCCTTCGGCGTGAGGGTCAGCAGGAGCAGGCCCAGCGAATAGCCGGTGCTGGCGGCCATCTGGGCGCGATGCTTGCCGATGCGCATGGCCAGCCGGCTGATCGTCAAGGCCCCCGCCACCCCGGCGGCGATATAGACCAGCAGCAGGCGGCTGGCCTCGCCGGCCCCGAAACCGCGCGAGTCGTGGAAATAGAAAAGGTAAAGCGCCGACATCCACCCGGGTCCCAGCGTCAGGCAGATGTCGGCGGCGAAGATGCGCAGTACGTCCGGTCGGGAGATGATGGCCCAATAGTCACGCCAGTCGAGGTGGTCCTCGTGGGTCTGTTTGGCGATCGGCTCGGGCGTGCGCAGGGTCGCCAGAAGCACCCCCAGCGGGGCCAGGGCGACGATGAACCACCCCATGGCCGAGACCCCGGCGCCGGAGGCGCCTTTCCTGGCCAGCAGGATGGGCAGGATCAGGATCACCGTCGCGCCGGTGACCCCGACCATCTGGAAGACGCCGAACACCCGCGAACGCTCGTGATACTGACCGGCGATCACCGACGCCCAGGAGACGTGCGACAGGGTCATCAGCGAAATGCCGACGTAGTAGACCGCCAGGGCCGCGAACAGATATCCCATGCCCGCCGTCGGCGGCGGTTCGAAGAGCAGATAGACGCCCAGCATCAGCACCGGCGCGCTGGCGATCAGCCATGGCCGGTAGCGGCCGAAACGCGTGCGGGACTGGTCCATGGTAACGCCCAGGATCGGGTCGAGCCCGCCATCGAACAGGCGCACGATCCCGAACGCGCCGCCCACCGCCGCCAGGCTGATGCCCACATGGGAGGCGTAGTAGTGGGGCAGATAGACGCTCACCGAGACCGCCAGGGCGCCCAGCGCGAGCCCGGGCAGGGAAAAGCCGAGCAGGGCTGGCATCGAAAGGCGGTGATGAGAACTGGGGGTACTGTTGGCGGACGCCATGCGACGGGGTTTCCTGGGGCGAGGTGTTTCAGACGCCGCGCCGCTTCACCGGGCGCTTCCCCACGAGCAAACCTTGGCGCCGCGCCCGGCGCAAGGGATTTAATGCCCGGCGCCGGGGGCACGAGACAGCGTGCCGACCTGATCGCCCCATGCCGCCAGATCGAGGGCCGCCTCTCCGAAGCCGGCCGCGACGCCTGCAACGCCCGCCACCGCGGCTCCGGCTTCAGGACAGCCGGCCGATGAAGGTCCGGACTCCCCGGCGCGGGGCCCGGGCGGGGGCCGCCGGCGGGAGAGTCGAAAGGTGGCTCATCGCGGCCGCTGGGAAGGTCCGCTTTGGGGCACCAAGCAGGGTGCACGGCGCGCGGAGCCGGAAGCCTATCCGCGGACCGCTATGTTCTAGTGGCGCTGTCGGCAAATGGCCGCTAGGTTCCTCGCCGGCGCCCAGGGGCGGCCACGACACAACGTGAACTGTATTATACCTGGAAGCTATGAGCTGAATGATGGAAGTCAAGGAAGCTGTCGCGCGGGCGAAAGCGTTTATATTGGACGTCCTCAGCGACGAACATCCCGACAATGTCGGCCTGGAGGAGATTGACCACGACGACCAAGCAGGTCTTTGGTTGGTCACCGTTGGTTTCTCTCGTCCATGGAATTCTGTTCGCAATGCCCTGACTGCGCTCAGTGGCGAACCCGCTCCAAAGCGGGCATATCGAATAGTATCGATCACTGACAACGGCGAAGTTATATCAATGAAACGAAGGAACCCGACAGAGGATTGATGCCCAAACCCCTATTACTCGACACGAATCTGCTCCTCCTTTTTGTAGTTGGTGAAACTAATCCGGATTACATTGCGAAACACAAGCGGTTGCAGGTTTTCGATAAACGAGACCACCAAATCGTAAGGGGCCTTATCGCAGATTCGGCGGGCTTGGTTTTCTGCCCGAACGTGACGTCCGAGACGTCCAATCTGCTTCGCTACATCCACAATCCGCTTAAAGATTTCATATCAGATAAATTTAGTGATCTTTTGGGTCGAGCGGAAGAGAGTTATATTTCGAGCGCCGAAGCTTCTCGTCACCAACACTATACAAAATTAGGAATAACCGATGCCGTGTTGCTGACACTTGCAAAAACCGGTGCCGTCCTATTTACCGACGATTTGGATTTGTACTTGGTCGCCACCAGAGACGGATTGAGAGCGGAAAACTACAATCATTTGCGCGAAGCGCGCCCCGACTATCGCTAGCCTACGGCACCTCGTCGCAATCGCCCCCCGGCTTGAACTTGGAACACAGGCGAGAACGTTGAGTTTCGGCGCCAAGGCTAACTTCCCCTCTTGGCGCCAAGCCGTCCCTCCGCGTGGCACAGAGTGCGCGGATCCCTATCCTGTCACCGTCACGCACGCCGGCGCACAATTTGGTCTCGAGCGGTTTCTTCCCCACTGAATTCGACGTCGCGGCGCTGGTCGCATTCGTCATCCACGGGATAAGATCGCTCACTATGGGCCATCCTCAAATTCCACCGCGCATCCGCGCTAGCGGAGTAACCGCCGACGAACGCGACCAAGCGCTCACTACAAGCCGCATGATTCAAGAGCTAGATTCTCAAACTGGCTACTTTCGAGCCGCCGTGTCCCTATTCGACTTCTGCTATGAAAAAGCACATAGCATCACCAATGATGTAAATTTGAGGCGGTCATACCTAAGTTGGATGCACATTGCTGCTCGCGATGGCGCTATGACTATTTACCACTTCGGAAAAGCTCTGGCGGCAACAGAAACAGCGCTGAACAGATGCCCGTCTATAAATTCGGCCGTAGATACGTCGCAAATGCGACTCGCCAAGAATAGCTTTAAAGGCGCTTTTCCTGACTTTGAAGCCATGAGACACGCTGTAGCGCATGCTGCTGAACTCTCTGCTAATCCGGAGAGTCACAATAAGAATTCGTTTTCTGGAACCTACAAGGTAGACGGATTTTCTGCAGCGAATGTCGCTGACATGACGATGAGCGATCTCATCGGCAGGAACTACACGGCAACGTTCGAAGGGAGGATTATTGAATATGAATTAAGTTTGGCGACGGGAGATCGGCTTGAGTCGATCAAAAATCGCGTATTTGCAGCAGTCGCTCCAGCTGCCGAACTGAGCAAGAAACTTTCTAGCGGTAATCTCGGAAATAATCCTCCCAGACGGGGGGCTTAATGAGGAACTCTCCGTTTATGTTGGTCGCCCAGGTGCCGGACAAAGGGTTGGTTCGGCAACGAGGAAACGTAGTTCGGCGGATCGCTCAGCGTCGAGTACCGAAAGCGCGCGCCAAAACTCACCGTGGAGGGCCGATGCGCCAGAGGCGCTGAGCGTCCAGAATCCGGGGCCCACCCAATTTCCGCTCCTGGCGCATTCTCCCCGTCTCGGGTCCCGGGGTTCCGGCCGCCAAGGCTGCCGTTCCGAACCGCTGCTCAGGGGTGGGAAGGAGACATAGCCCGAATGTCCCGATAGACGTTGGCGGGCTTACGTTGGACGGGGCCAATGATCAGTCGGAATGGATGGGTATGCGCGACTTTCGCCGCGGCGGTCTTGTGTGCCGGGCGTGTCGTGCCCGCCGCAGCGTCAACGGACCTAAGCGGCGTCTACAGCAGCATCCGATATGTCGAGGAGGCGGCTGATGACATCGGCATGGAAGTCCAGGTCATTACGAAGCCCCAGCCGGCTGCGGTCGTCACGATTTGTGAAGGCGAATGTTGGGGTGGGAAGGCCTGGCGCGCGGTGATCACCGGTCGCCAGATCAGCTTCTCAGTCGTGGAGAAGCTGACGGATCGGAACGGGAAGCCTGCTAATTCCCTCACGCTCAATTTCGTAGGTAGGTTCGAAGGCGACACCCTCGTTCTTAAACAGGCTGGCGTGCCAGCGGAAAGGCTTAACCGCGTAGAACCGGCGACAGTCGACCAAGCCCTCGCCCAATGTTTTATTGGAGGCAAGCCCAACCAAGACTATGGCCGCGCTCTCGCCTGCATCAAGGCGCGAGGCTACGAAATGATGTGGTCGCCGGGAGATTGCTCGATCTTCAACGACCGGACGCCTTCGTCATGTCTACGCCCGTTTCGAGGTTCAAACTAAGCCGACTCGGCGCCGACCTGTGCCAAAGGGCAAGCTTGAGCTAACCCCAGCCCTGGGTCGAGCAAACGGCGATCAAGATCTGCTATGGGTCGAAGTTTCCCGTTGGGCAGCCCGCCTGAACGGAGAGTTTCGGCACCAAGGGCAATGTCGGCAGCTGGCGCATTCTCCCCGTCTCGGGTCCCGGGGTTTCGGCCGCCAAGGCTGCCGTTCCGAACCGCTGCTCGGGGGTGGGAAGCGGTCCTTGGCCCGCGAACGCAAAATTGAACTGGCCGCCGAACTGATGGCCTCGGCGATTCAGCCGCCGCCCAGCGCAGTGTCGAAAAATGCGATTCCTGCGGCCTCCGTCACCGCGTGGGTCTGAGCGCGCGTCGCACCCGTACCATCGGCGCACAGCGGCGCGACGGCCTTGAAGCCCCCGGGGCCGCACTCTGACAAGAACTCGTAGTGGCCGACGCCGGGCAGCACCCTAAGCTTCGCGCCGGGGATGAGGTGGGCGGCGAGTTGGCCGTTGGTGGCGGCCGGGGCGATCGGATCGGCGGCGCCGAGCACGATACCGACGGGCGCCCGGACTCGCGAGAGGCTCGCGGGGTCCAGCGCTTCCACGAAGGCCGGGGCGATCAGGAACAGCGCCTTGATCCGCGGATCGCTGAGGTCAGACGATTCTTCCGCCGCGAGGGCTTCCAGGCCCGGCCGCGCGAGGACTTCGGCACGGCGATGGTAGTCCAGCGGATACTCGAAATGCTTGTCGCACATGGCGTCTCTGTCGGGGCCCTCACAAAAAGCGACGAAATGGCTGAAGTCGCTGCGCGCCCCCACGGCCAGAAGCGAGGCGTATCCGCCCAAGGCGAAGCCGGCGACGCCGACGCGGTCGTTATCGATGTGCTGGGCGAGCTCGGGCTGATTGAGCGCGAAATCCAGAGCGACGCGCAGGTCCGTGGCCTGAACCCACGGGGCGTAGGCGCCGGCGTCTGAAACGCCATCGATGCTGTTCGCCCCGGGATGGTCGACGGCGACGGCCACGTAGCCGTGGCGCGCAAGGGCGGCGCCCAGCCAGGTCATCTGCCGGGCGGAACCGCCGAAGCCGTGCGAGAGTAGGACCAGGGGATGGCGCGCCATATCGGCGAACGGGGCGTCCTTCGTCACCGCGCCGGCGATGAATATCGGAGACCCGGGCGGGCCGACGACCACCCGGGCCTCCGGCGCCGAGGCCGGATACCACACGATGAGTCGCAGGGCGCCGTCGCCGGGATGGCGCGCGGCGGCGGTAGGCGAGGTGGTCGCTAGGCGCCGCTCTCCCGCGGTGAAAGGCTCAGCGGCGGACGCGCTCAGCGCAATCGTCGCGCAGATCGAGGCGAGTAACCCAGGAAGCACGCAGCTTGGCATTGCCAAGCATTGCGTGGAGTGGGCGTACGAGCAAGTGCTGCGGCGCCGGCGCGGCGCGGCTGGGGCCCGCCGCCCTTGGGTCGAACTTAACCGTTTGCATCCTGCCGGCGAACAGACTCTCCAGAGGGCCGCTTAGGGTCGCGTGCGGTCTCTAGCCCCGCGCCCGGAACCGGACATCCACGCCGCGGCCCCAGGTTCAGCCCGGAAGCGGACGCGGCGAACGGGCATGAGGGTGGATTGCAGACCTATCCGCCAGGAGGCACGATTGCGGCTATGCTGCTTACCAACAAGGGCCTCACAGGTTGGATGCTGCCCAACGTCCTCGCATCCGCCGGCTTCGTTCACCTGGCGTCATGGACGTGGCTCGAGCCAAACCTCAGGGGAGAGAATGTTGCACGGGCAGGAGATGCGCTGGTCTGGGGGTTTGGCGCGTTCCCGGTGCTGGCCTTCTCGGCCGTCGCCAACGCAATCTGGTTCGCGTTCGCCTCGCAAGAGCGGCGGCGGAATGGTGTGGTGTGGCCGGTCCCCAGCATCATCGTAGTCGCGGCGATCTGGATCAGTGTGCTCGTGGTGGACCACTTCCGCGGTCTGGGGTTCTAGGTCTCCTAAGGGTCGAACAAGGGCACCAGCCTCCGGGCCGACTCCGGACATTCCCAACCGCGGCAGGGGGTGGAAACTGGACTTGTTAACCGTCGCTGGTGGGCATGGCTGCGCCATGGACGGAGAACTCGCTTCCTACGAGTGTCAG
>JAQGIW010000083.1 GCA_028290905.1 Caulobacteraceae bacterium
GCCCCCTTCCCCCCCTTCGGGGGGACTTCCCCCAGAGGGGGAAGAGAGCGCTTGAGGCTCCGCCGATCCGCGCCATTCGCAACGCGGGCTACGTCGCCTGCCTGATCGGGACGCTGGTGATGATCTCCGGCCGATTCATGCAAGGCGCGCCGGTCTGGCTCGTCTATGTGGGCCTGGCGGGGATCGTGTTCGGATGGGGACTCCTCGGCCTCTCGATGGTCCGGGCCGCCGCCCAGGCGCGCCTTCGCCGCGGCCAGGGCGATTCCACGATTTCCAAGGGATGAGCATGGTCGGTATTCTCGAAGACAAGGACCGCATCTTCACCAACCTCTACGGCCTTCACGACTGGCGTCTGGAGGGCGCCCGGGCGCGGGGCGTGTGGAACGGCACGGCCGACATGCTCTCCCAGACGCCGGAGTGGGTGTGCGACCAGATCAAGGCTTCGGGCCTGCGCGGCCGCGGCGGGGCCGGCTTCGCCACCGGCCTGAAGTGGACCTTCATGCCCAAACAGATCGGCGAGCGCCCGCACTTCCTGGTGGTCAACGCCGACGAGTCCGAGCCCGGCACCTGCAAGGACCGGGAGATCATGCGCTTCGATCCGCACCGACTGATCGAGGGCTGCCTGGTCGCCTCTTACGCGATCCGCGCGCACGACTGCATCATCTACATCCGCGGCGAGTACGTGCTTGAGCGCGAACACCTGGAGGCGGCCCTAGTCGAAGCCGTTGTGGCGCGGCTGATCGGCAAGGACAACATCCACGGCTGGGACTGCGATATCCGCGTCACGCACGGCGCCGGGGCCTACATCTGCGGCGACGAGATGGCCCTGCTGGAGAGCCTGGAGGGCAAGAAGGGCCAGCCGCGCCTCAAGCCGCCGTTCCCCGCCGGCGCGGGGGTCTACGGCTGCCCGACCACGGTGAATAACGTCGAATCGATCGCCGTCACGCCGGAGATCCTGCGCCGCGGCGCCGAATGGTTCACCAAATTCGGGCGTCCGAAGAATTCGGGCACAAAGCTGATGAGCGCCTCCGGCCACGTGAACAAGCCCTGCGTGGTCGAGGAGGCGATGTCGATCCCGATCCGCCAACTCATCGACGACCACTTCGGCGGCGTGCGCGGCGGCTGGGGAAACCTCAAGGCGATCATCCCCGGCGGTTCGTCCGTGCGCATGATCCCCGCCGAGGAGTGCGAGGTCGCCCTGATGGACTTCGACGACCTCGTGGCGCGCAAGTCCGGCCTCGGCACCGCCGCCATGATCGTCATGGACAAGGAGTGCGATATCGTCGCCGCCGTCGCCAGGCTCTCCTATTTCTACAAGCACGAGAGCTGCGGCCAGTGCACGCCCTGCCGCGAGGGCACCGGCTGGATGTGGCGCGTGATGGAACGGATGGTCACCGGCGAGGCCGAGCCGAAGGAGATCGACCTCCTCCTCGACGTCGCCAGCCAGGTCGAGGGCCACACCATCTGCGGCCTCGGCGACGCCGCCGCCTGGCCGATCCAGGGCCTCTTCATGCACTTCCGTCCCGAGATCGAGCAGCGCATCGCCCAATACCGGACCCGCCGCGCCAATCACCCCGGCGCCACCTTGATCGCGGCGGAGTAGGGGGCTATCGCCCCACGCCATGCCTCGTGAACCCTATCCGCTCGTGATGGAGCCGTTGCGCCGCATCGGCCCGAGCATCGCTCTCTGGCTGCGGGGACTCTGAGCGATGCCCAAAGCCAAGGTGAACGGCGTCGAGGTCGAGTTCGAGAGCGGCATGACCGTGCTGCAGGTCGCCGAGCTCGCCGGGGAGGAGATTCCCCGCTTCTGCTACCATGAGCGCCTCTCCATCGCCGGCAACTGCCGGATGTGCCTGGTGGAGGTGAAGCCCGGGCCGCCCAAGCCCCAGGCCTCCTGCGCCCTGCCGGCCGCCGACGGCCAGGAGATCGTCACCAACTCAGCCATGGTCGAGAAGGCCCGCAAGGGGGTGATGGAGTTCCTGCTGATCAACCACCCCCTCGACTGCCCGATCTGCGACCAGGGCGGCGAGTGCGACCTGCAGGACCAGGCCATGGGCTATGGCCGCGACGCGACGCGGTACGCCGAGAACAAGCGCGCCGTCGAAGAGAAGTACATGGGGCCGCTGATCAAGACGGCCATGACCCGCTGCATCCAGTGCACCCGCTGCGTGCGCTTCGTCACCGAGGTGGCGGGGGTCTCGGAGATCGGCCTGATCTCCCGCGGCGAGGACGTCGAGATCACCACCTACCTCGACCAGGCGGTGGTCAGCGAGCTGTCGGCCAACGTCATCGACCTCTGCCCCGTCGGCGCCCTGACCTCCAAGCCCTACGCCTTCAACGCGCGCTCCTGGGAGCTCACCAAGACCCAGAGCGTCGATGTCATGGATGCGCTCGGCAGCGCCATCCGGGTGGACGCCCGCGGTCCCGCCGTCCTGCGCGTGCTGCCCCGCGTCAACGATGCAGTGAACGAGGAATGGATCAGCGACAAGACCCGCTACGCCTGCGACGGCCTCTCCCGCCAGCGCCTGGACCGTCCCATGCTCCGCGACGGCGGCCGGCTGAGGCCCGCCTCCTGGACCGACGCCTTCGGGGCGGTGATCGAGCGCCTGCGGGGCGCCGCTCCTGAGCGCGTGGGCGTCGTCGCCGGCGACCTCCAGGATGCCGAATCGATGAAGGCGGCGCTCGACCTGTTCGGCGGCCTGGGGGTGACCTCGCTGGATTGCCGCCAGGACGGCGTGGTGCTGGGCGGCGCCCCGCGCGAGAGTTGGCTCTTCAACTCTACCCTGGAGGGGATCGAGCAGGCCGACGCCATCCTCCTGGTAGGGACAAATCCGCGCCTGGAAGCGCCGGTCTTCAACGCCCGCCTGCGCAGGCTCTGGCTGGCCGGCAAGGCCCGCATCGGGGTGATCGGCGAGCGGGCCGACCTGACCTACGACTACGACTATCTCGGGGGCGGCCCGTTCGGCGTCGCCGGCCTCGCCGATAGTGATTCGGCTTTCGCCAGGGCCTTCAAGGGCGCCCAGCGCCCGGCGATCATCCTGGGGCAGGGGGCCCTGACCCGCCCCGACAGCGCCGCGGTGCTCGCCGCCGTCGCCACACTCGGGGCCGCCATCGGCGTGGTGCGCGAAGGCTGGAACGGCTGGAACGTGCTGCACACCGCCGCGGCCCGTGTCGGCGGCCTCGATCTCGGCTTCGTCCCCCGCCCCGGCGGCAAGACCGCCCGCGAGATGACGGCGGAGGGCGCGCTCGACATGCTGGTCCTGCTGGGCGCCGACGAGATCGACTTGTCGGCCACCGACGCCTTCGTGGTCTATCTCGGGACCCACGGCGACGCGGGAGCGCACCGGGCCGACGTCATCCTGCCGGGCGCCGCCTACACCGAGAAGAACGGCCTCTACGTCAACACCGAGGGGCGGGTGCAGCGCGGCGAACGCGCTGTCTTCCCCAAGGGCGATGCCCGGGAGGACTGGGCCATCCTGCGCGCCCTCGCCGAGCGCCTCGGCGTCCGTCTCGGATACGACACCCTCGACCAGCTGCGCGAGCGGCTGTTCGCCGACCACCCGACCTTCGGCCGCATCGATTTCGCGCCCGGCTCGATCCCGACGAAGCTCGATCTGTCGTCCCTGGGTGTGGCTGGCGAGGTCTCACCGGCTCCCTTCGCCAGCCCGGTGAAGGCCTTCCACCTGACCAATCCCATAGCCCGGGCGAGCGTGACCATGTCCGAATGCGCGGCGCTGGCTTCGGGCCTGAAGCTGGCGGCGGAGTAGGACCATGGGCGTGAATTCCTTCTGGGGGACGCCGGCCGGCTGGACCTTGCTCACCGTGGGTCAGATCCTGGCCATCCTGGTGTGGATCCTGATCTCGCTAGCCTTCATGCTGTGGGGCGACCGCAAGGTCTGGGCGGGCGTGATGCTGCGCAAGGGCCCCAATGTGGTCGGCCCCTTCGGCCTGCTGCAGTCCTTCGCCGACTTCCTGAAGTTCGTGCTCAAGGAGGTCATCATCCCGTCCGGCGCGGACAAGGCGGTTTTTCTCCTCGCCCCCCTGATCAGCTTCACCCTGGCCTTCGGCGCCTGGGCGGTGATCCCGCTGGCGCCCGGCTGGGTGGTCTCGAACATCAACGTCGGGATCCTCTACATCTTCGCCATCTCGTCCCTGGGCGTCTACGGCATCATCATGGGCGGGTGGGCCTCCAACTCGAAGTACCCCTTCCTCGGCGGTCTGCGCTCCGCCGCCCAGATGGTCTCCTACGAGGTCTCCATCGGTTTCGTGATCATCACCGTCATCCTGCTGTCGGGCTCGCTCAACCTGCAGACCATCGTCGAGAAGCAGGCCGGCGGCTTCTGGAACTGGAACGTCCTGGGCGGGGCGGGGCTCAAGGGCCTGCCGGCGGCGCTCATCATGATCCCGATGTCGGTGATCTTCTTCGTCTCGGCCCTGGCCGAGACCAACCGTCCGCCCTTCGACCTGCCGGAAGCCGAGTCCGAGCTCGTGGCCGGCTATCAGGTGGAATACTCCTCCACGCCCTATCTACTGTTCATGATCGGCGAGTACGCCAATATCGTCCTGATGTGCGCCCTGATCAGCATCCTCTTCTTCGGAGGCTGGCAGGCGCCGTTCCCGACCCCGTTCACCACCTCGTGGAACCCGACCGCCGCCAGCTTCTTCGCCTTCATGTGGCTGTTCGCGAAGATCATCTTCTTCTTCTTCCTGTTCGCCATGGTGAAGGCGATCGTGCCGCGCTACCGCTACGACCAGCTGATGCGGCTGGGGTGGAAGGTGTTCCTGCCGACCTCCCTGGTGGCGGTCGCCGCGATCGGCGCCTGGCGCGTGTTCGGGCCGGTCTCGTGATGGCGCGCCTGGCGATCCTCGGCGCGGTGGCGCTCGCCGGCTGCGGCGGCCTGTCGGACGCCTCCTATGGTCTCGAGTCCGGTGACGCCAACTACGACACGCTCAGGTCGGCGACGGCGACGTGCCAGGCCAAGGGGGGCGCGATCCGCCTGCGCGGCGGCGAGGGGCGCAATCTCTCGGACTATGAATGCGCGATCGGCAAGGCGAGGTAGAGGCATGTTCCAGCGCATAGGCCAGGCCATCCGCGGCGCCGCCCTCATGGATATCGCCGGCGCCTTCGGCCTCGGGCTGAAGTATCTGACCAAGCCCAAGGCCACCGTGCTCTATCCCAACGAGCGCAACCCGCAGTCGCCCCGCTTCCGCGGCGAGCACGCCCTGCGCCGCTATCCCAACGGCGAGGAGCGCTGCATCGCCTGCAAGCTGTGCGAGGCGATCTGCCCGGCCCAGGCCATCACCATCGAAGCCGAGCCTCGCGAGGACGGCTCGCGCCGCACGACCCGCTACGACATCGACATGGTCAAGTGCATCTACTGCGGCCTGTGCCAGGAGGCCTGCCCGGTGGACGCCATCGTCGAGGGCCCCAATATCGAGTTCGCGGTCGAAACCCGCGAGGAGCTCTACTACGACAAGCAGCGGCTCCTGGAGAACGGCGATCGGTGGGAGCGCGAGATCGCAAAGAACCTGGAACTGGACGCCCCCTATCGCTAAGACACCTGCGCTTGAATTCGGCGGGTCGTTCTCACGTCCACGGCGCCCGAAACGTTGAAGCGCTCCGACGGAGAATCGACGGCTAAATGATCCTGCAGGCGATCGCCTTCTATCTGCTCGCCGCCACCACCGTGGCCGCCGGCCTGGCCGTGATCTCGGCCAGGAACCCGGTGCATTCGGTGCTGTTCCTGATCACCGCCTTCTTCTCCGCAGCCGGGCTGTTCGTGCTGCTGGGGGCCGAGTTCCTGGCCATGATCCTGGTCGTCGTCTACGTCGGCGCGGTGGCGGTGCTGTTCCTGTTCGTGGTCATGATGCTGGACGTCGACTTCGCCGAACTGCGTCGGGGATCGGCTCGCTACCTGCCGATCGGCCTCGCGGTGGCCGGCCTCCTCACCATCGAGATGATCTTCGTCGCCGTCAGCGTCGCCGCCAACGGCGCCGCCGCCCATTCGACCGGGCCGGGCCTACAGCAGGGTTCGGTGACCAACGCCGAAGCGATCGGCCGGGTGCTCTACACCGACTACGTCTACGTCTTCCAGGCCGCCGGCGTGGTCCTGCTGATCGCCATGATCGGCGCCATCGTCCTCACCCTCAAGCACCGCGTCGGGATCAAGCGCCAGGACGTCGGCCGCCAGACCGCCCGCACGCCCGCCACCGGCATGCGGATCGTTTCCATCAAGTCGGGCGAAGGGATCGACGCATGATCATCGGTCTCAGCCACTATCTCACCGTCGCGGCCATCCTGTTCACCATCGGGGTGCTCGGCATCTTCGTGAACCGCCGCAACGTCATCGTCATCCTGATGTCGATCGAGCTCATCCTGCTGGCGGTGAACATCAACCTGGTGTCGTTCTCGGTCTTCCTCCACGACGTCGTCGGCCAGGTCTACGCCCTGGTCGTCCTCACCGTGGCCGCCGCCGAGGCGGCCGTGGGCCTAGCCATCCTCGTCACCTTCTTCCGCTGGCGCGGCTCGATCGCCGTCGACGACGCCTCGGTTATGAGGGGCTGACGATGATTGTTCGTAGCGCCGGCGTCTCGCCGGCCACTTCTCTTCGAAGCAAGAGCCGGCGGGACGCCGGCGCTCCGAGGCGCGCATGAACCCGCAGATTCTCGTCACACTGCTGGTTTTCGCCCCGCTGCTGGGGGCGGCGATCGCCGGCCTGGGTGGGCGCCGCATCGGCGACGTCGCCGCCATGGCGGTGACCACGGGCCTGCTCTTCTTCGCCTGCGCCCTGGGCTGGATGACCTTCATCCAGGTGATCTGGGGCGGCTGGCCGGCGCACTTCACCGTCGAGCTCGCCCCGTTCATCGATGTCGGCGCCTTCCGCTCGACCTGGTCGGTCCGCGTCGATTCGCTCTCCGCGGTGATGCTGGTCGTGGTCACCACCGTCTCGGCCCTCGTCCACCTCTACAGCTGGGGCTACATGGCCGACGATCCGCACCGGCCGCGGTTCTTCGCCTACCTGTCGCTGTTCACCTTCTCCATGCTCGCCCTGGTGACGGCGGCGGACTTCATGCAGCTGTTCTTCGGCTGGGAAGGGGTGGGGCTCGCCAGCTACCTGCTGATCGGCTTCTGGTACCAGAAGGAGACGGCCAACGCCGCCGCCATCAAGGCCTTCGTGGTCAACCGGGTGGGCGACGCCGGCTTCGCGCTCGGCATCATGACGGTGTTCTGGGCCTTCGGCTCTATCCGCTTCGCCGACATCTTCCCTCAGGTCGCCGCCCACGCCCACGCGCTCTGGCGCTTCGCCGGCCACGACTTCCAGCTGATGGACCTGGCGTGCGTCCTGCTGTTCATCGGGGCCATGGGCAAGTCGGCCCAGTTCCTGCTGCACACCTGGTTGCCCGACGCCATGGAGGGCCCGACCCCGGTCTCGGCCCTCATCCACGCCGCCACCATGGTGACCGCCGGCGTCTACATGGTCTGCCTGCTCTCGCCGATGTTCGAATACGCCCCCGTGGCCAAGGCGGTGGTTACGGTCATCGGCGCGGTCACCGCGCTCTTCGCCGCCACGATCGGCCTCGCCCAGAACGACATCAAGCGCGTGGTGGCCTATTCCACCTGCTCGCAGCTCGGCTACATGTTCTTCGCCGCAGGGGTGGGGGCCTATCCAGCCGCCATGTTCCACCTCTTCACGCACGCCTTCTTCAAGGCCCTGCTGTTCCTGGGGGCCGGGGCGGTGATCAACGCCGTCCACCACGAGCAGGACATGCGCAAGATGGGCGGTCTCTACAAATACCTGCCGATCACCTACGCGGTGATGGTGATCGGCACCCTCTCGATCACCGGCGTCGGCATCCCGGGGATCGACCTCGGCTTCTCCGGCTTCTACTCCAAGGACGCAATCATCGACGCCGCCTACGTCGCCGGACGCACCGACGGCATCTCCAACTTCGCCTTCTTCTCCGGCCTGATCGCCGCCGGCCTCACCTCCTTCTACTCCTGGCGCCTGATCTTCATGACCTTCCACGGCAAGCCGAAGTGGCGGGAGGCGGTGGCGCACGACGCCCACGAAGACCACGTCAGCCCGGCCCAGATCGAGACGCACGACGAGCCACTGGACGATGCTCATGCGCACGACGACCACAGGCATGGCCACGACGAGCCGCCGCACGAGGCGCCGTGGAACATGCGCGGGCCGCTGCTGCTGCTGGCGCTGGGGGCGGTCGCCGCCGGCGGCGTGTTCGCCGAGGCGTTCATCGGTCCCGAGCGCGCCGCCTTCTGGCGCGGGGCCATCCTCGAGCTGTCCGGCGCCCATATCCTCGATGCGCTGAAGAGCGTGCCGCCGGCGGTGGTCTGGGCTCCCCTGGTGGTGACGGCTCTCGGTTTCGCCGTCGCCTGGTACGTCTATGTCCTGCGCGAGGGCCTGGGCGCGCGGCTCGCCCGCGGGCCGCTGTGGGCGTTCCTCTATAACAAGTGGTACTTCGACGAGATCTACGACTTCATCTTCGTGCGCGGGGCCAAGGCGCTCGGCGATCTGTTCTGGAAGGGCGGCGACAAGGCGGTTATCGACGGGCTGGGCCCGGACGGTGTCTCGGCCGTCTCCCTGATCGTGGGCAAGGCGACCGGCCGGCTACAGACCGGCTACGTGTACCACTACGCCTTCGTCATGCTGCTGGGGATAGCCGGCCTGCTGTCCTTTGCGCTCTGGGCCTTCTCGCGATGACCGGCATTCTCTCCCTCACCACCTTCCTGCCGCTGGTCGGCGTCGCCGCCATCCTGGTGCTGCGCGCGTTCGGCAACGGCGAAAATCCCCGCGCCGATTCCGCCGCGCGGTGGATCGCGCTCGCAACCACCCTGGCCACCCTGGCCCTGTCGGTCCTGGTGGTGGCCGGCTTCGACCGTTCCCAGACGGGCTTTCAGTTCGTCGAGGACTCTGCCTGGTTCGCCGGCCTGCACTACCGCATGGGGATCGATGGCATTTCGGTGCTGTTCGTCCTGCTGACCGCCTTCCTGATGCCGCTCTGCATCGTCGCCAGCTGGCGCTCGATCACCAACCGGGTGATCGAATACATGATCGCCTTCCTGATCCTCGAGAGCCTGGTCATCGGCGTCTTCTGCGCCCTCGACCTGCTGGTTTTCTACGTCTTCTTCGAGTTCCAGCTGATCCCGATGTTCCTGATCATCGGCATCTGGGGCGGCTCGAACCGCGTCTATGCGGCGTTCAAGTTCTTCCTCTACACCCTGCTCGGCTCGGTGCTGATGCTGGCGGCCATCCTGGCGATGATCGCCATGGCCCACACCTCCAGCATACCGGTGCTGATGACCCACCACTTCCCGGCCGGGGTCCAGGCCTGGCTGTGGCTGGCCTTCTTCGCCTCCTTCGCGGTGAAGATGCCGATGTGGCCGGTCCACACCTGGCTTCCCGACGCCCACGTCGAGGCGCCGACGGCCGGATCGGTGATCCTGGCCGGCATCCTCTTGAAGATGGGCGGCTACGGCTTCATGCGCTTCTCCCTGCCCATGTTCCCCGACGCGAGCGTGCAGTTCGCGCCGCTGATCTACGCCCTGTCGGTGATCGCCATTGTCTACACCTCCCTGGTCGCCTTCCGGCAGACCGACATGAAGAAGCTGATCGCCTATTCCTCGGTCGCCCACATGGGCTTCGTCACCCTGGGCATCTTCTCCTTCAATCTGCAGGGGGAGCAGGGGGCCCTGTTCCAGATGCTCAGCCACGGGGTGATCTCCGGGGCCCTCTTCCTTTGCGTGGGGGTGGTCTACGACCGCACCCACACCCGCGAGATCGCCTTTTACGGCGGGGTGGTGGACCGCATGCCCATCTACGCCGCGGTGTTCATGCTCTTCACCATGGGCAATGTCGGCCTGCCCGGCACCAGCGGCTTCGT
The DNA here is from genome assembly GCA_028290905.1 of Caulobacteraceae bacterium. Taxonomy (GTDB): domain Bacteria; phylum Pseudomonadota; class Alphaproteobacteria; order Caulobacterales; family Caulobacteraceae; genus Acaudatibacter. Next base: position 9,904 of record JAQGIW010000083.1, read on the forward strand.
AGGCGAGATCCTCACGCTCACCGGCATCTACGGCGCCAACACCTGGCCGGCGATCATCGCCGTCTCCGGGGTGATCCTCTCGGCCGTCTACGCCCTGACGCTCTATCGCCGGGTGGTGTTCGGCCGGATCACCAATCCCGCCGTGGCCGCCCTCGGCGACATGAACGGCCGCGAAATCGGGATCTTCGTTCCGCTCATCATCGCCACCCTGGCCCTGGGCCTGCAGCCCGGCCTGGTGTTCAACCTGACCAACGCCTCGGCCGTCCATCTGGTCGACGCCTTCCGCGCCGCGACGGGACGCTAGCCCATGACCTTTCAGAGCGCCGCGGCCCTGGCGAGGCCGGAACTGATCCTGATCGTCTCGGCCCTGGCCCTGCTGGTCTGGGGCGCCTTCCAGAGCCGCGCCTCGGTGGCCTTCACAATCGCCGCCATGGCCGCCCTGGTCGCCGCCGCGGTCGCCTCGGCCATCGGACCGATGGGACGCGCCTTCTCGGGCGGCCTGATCGTCGACTCGGGCGCCGTGTTCTCCAAGGTGGTCATCTACCTGGCCAGCGCCCTGGCCGTCCCCCTGGGTGAGCGCTGGTTCGCGCGGCGCGGCATGGCCCGCTTCGAATATCCGGTGCTGGTCATGCTGGCGGCGCTCGGCATGGGCATGATGGTCTCGGCCGGCGACCTGATCAGTCTCTACATCTCCATCGAACTGCAGTCGCTGGCGCTCTACATCCTGGCCGCCTTCCAGAGGGACGACGAGAAATCCTCCGAGGCCGGCCTGAAGTATTTCGTCCTCGGCGCCCTCTCCTCGGGCATCCTCCTCTACGGGACGTCGCTGGTCTACGGCTTCGCCGGCTCGACCCGCTTCGAGGTGATCGCCCAGTCCATGACCCACGGGGCCGGCGTCGGCGCCCTGTTCGGCCTGATCTTCGTGGTCTGCGGCATCGGCTTCAAGGTTTCCGCCGCGCCCTTCCACATGTGGACGCCGGACGTCTACGAAGGCGCGCCCACCCCGGTGGTCGGCTTCTTCGCCGGAGCGCCCAAGCTCGCCGCCATGGTGCTGCTGGCGCGCATCCTGACCCAGAGCTTCGGCGGCGCCGTCGACCAATGGCGCCAGGTCCTGGTGGTGATGGCCTTGCTGTCGGTGGCCGTGGGAGCCTTCGCCGGGCTCGCCCAGAGCAATCTCAAGCGTCTGTGGGCCTATTCCTCCATCGCCAGCATCGGCTACGCCCTGGTGGGCTTAGCCGCCGGGGGCGCGGCGGGCATCCAGTCGATGCTGGTCTACATGGTGCTCTATGTAGTCGACGTCACCGGCTTCTTCGCCTGCCTGGCCGCCCTGTCGCGCGGCGGCAAGGCCATGGAGACCATGGCCGACTTCGCCGGCCTGGCGCGCGAGCGGCCGGCGATCGCGCTCGCCATGACCGTCTTCTCCCTCTCCGCTCTCGGCCTGCCGCCAATGAGCGGCCTGTGGGGCAAGTACTATGTGTTCAAGGCGGCCGCCGGCGCCGGCCTGGTGTGGGTCGCCGTCGCCGCCCTGGTCGGCAGCGTGGTGGCCGCCTACTACTACCTCAAGCTGATCAAGGTCATGTGGCTGGACCCCAGCCCCGGCGCCACCGATGCCCCGCCCGCGGAGGCGGTCGCCATCACCTACGCCACCGCCCTGTTCGCCTTCCCCGCGGTCCTGATCGCCCTCATCGTCCTCGACCCCGCCGCCCAGACCGCCGCCACTTCCCTGGCGCTGCGGTAGCCTCCCGGAGCGCGGGCTTCCCAGCCCGCAACTTCCTTTACAAAAAGAGCGGGCTGGAAGCCCGCGCATCCGTGATGCGATCTACCGCTCCGGATACGTCCCCGCCGTCACCGCGATCGGCGTCGCGGTGGGGTAGAACTGGGTGAAGGTGGTGTCGACCGCGCCGTGGGGCCTGGTGACAGGCGTAGCCTTGGGGCCGCCCAGAGCCTACGCAACCTCGTCGAGTTCGAGCCTCAGGGCCCCGGCTAGCGCCACGGGACGGGGAGGCGCCGGGAGTTGGACGTCCGCCGTCGGCGCATCCTGCGCCCACCGCGCCGCGAGACGGTTGAAGGCCGCCACCACCGTCGGCGGAGCGATCTCCTCGGGGATCACCAGCAGTCCCACTCGCCGCGCCGCCTCGCCCAGGGCGCGGGTGGCCGTCAGGCCGGCGACGGGAATGCATCCGACCAGGCCGGCGATCACCGGCAGCATCCACAGGAAGACGTTGGGGGCGGCGCTCCAGGTGGCGACGCCGAGGAACACCCCGACCGCCGTATCCCCCAGGTGTCGGTTGGCGATGTCCTCGAAGCTGACCTGGCCTTCCTCCCGGGCCTGGGCGTTCCAGCCGGCGTCGCGCCCGGCCAGGATGGAGATCAGGGCCCACAGCTGGTTCAGCATCAGGACGGGGGCGATCAGCGCCGAGAGGACGACCTCCGCCGCGACGCTCGCCATCGCCCGTCCCGCGCCGCCGAACGCCCGCCGCTGCTCTCGGCTGGCTAGTGCGGCCCCCAGGGCCATCAGCTTGGGGGCCACAAGGAACCCCATGGACATTGCGAATATGAGGGCGATCGACACCACCGTGTGCGGGCGCGCCGCCGCCATCTGGTCGGCCAGCACCGCGTCGGAAACGCCCCACTCGGGCTTCAGCGGCAGCACCGCGCTGAGGACCAGGAGCGCCAGCCACAGGGGCGCCGTCAGATAGGCGGCGACGCCCCGGACGAGGTGCAGGCGGCTCACCCAGGCCAGGCCCTTGGCGCGCAGGACGCCCAGGTGCTGCAGGTTGCCCTGGCACCAGCGCCGGTCGCGCGCGATCGTATCGGCCAGCGTCGGCGGGCTCTCTTCGTAGCTGCCGCCCAGCGTCGGGGCCATCCGCACCTCCCAGCCGCCCCGCCGCAGCAGCGCGGCCTCGACGAAATCGTGGCTGAGGATATCTCCGCCGAACGGCTTGCGGCCGGGCAGGTGGGGAAGGCCGGCGTTGGCCGCCATGGCCTTCACCCGCAGGATGGCGTTGTGACCCCAGTAGTTGCCTTCCGCGCCTGACCACCAGGCGGCCCCCCGCGCCAGCAAGGGGCCGTACATCCGGCTGGCGAACTGCTCGATGCGCCCGAACAGGCTGTGGCGGTTGATCACCACGGGCGTGGTCTGGATCAGCCCAACCCCTGGCAGCCGTTCCATGGCCCCCGCCAGCCGCGCCAGGGTGTCGCCTTCCATCAGACTGTCGGCGTCGAGGACGACCATGAAGTCGTAGGCGCCGCCGAACCGGCGGATCCAGTCGGCCATATTGCCGGCCTTGCGGTCCGTGTTCGGCCGCCGGTGGCGATAGTAGAGCCGCGCCTCGGAGCCGAGCCGTCGGCGCAGGCCCTGGAGCTGCCGGTGCTCCTCGTGTTGGATCTCGTCCCTGGTGCTGTCGCTGAGCACGAAGACGTCGAAGTGGGCCGAAAGGCCGGTGGCCAGAAGCGACCGCCACATGGCCTCGAGCCGCGCGCACAGGGGGCCTGGCGCCTCGTTGTAGACCGGGGCCAGGATCGCCGTGCGGCTTGCGAGTATGGGCAGGGGGTCCCGAGAGTCGATCCCGAGCGGATCCCACCGCCTCGCCATGGCCCACAGCCCCGCGGCGGCGCTCGCGAACGAGAACGCCGTCCAGGCGAACAGAGGCGCGAACACCGCCAGGATCACCACGTCCAGCCCGCTCAGGGTGTCCGCAGCCAGAACCCCATAGAAGGCGGATGTCGCCAGACCGGTGAGGGCCAGCGAGACACCGATCAGGCCCAGGGCTCTGTAGCCGGGCGCGGGCCGGGTCAGCCCCCCGTCCGGCCCCTCCGACAGCGACTGGATGGGCATGTCGAGGGGCGCCTCGGGCGGCAGGTCTGACAAGTAGGACGGTTCCGGCTCCGAATACTCGGCGGCAATCATGTCGCGAGGCGCCACTCGGGTCCTCCAGAGATCCAGGTCGGCGGGGCGATCGCCGCGGCGATCGCCGTCACAACGCACGACGCGTTCATTGGGTCTTCATCCATACCCCGTGTCGATCCAGGTCTCGGTCAGGGCGTCTTCGCCAAGCCGCAAAAACGCACGTAAATCCAGCTCTTTGCCTTCCGGCGATGCAATATCGAACATAAGACGCCACCGATGCGTCCCCACCACCGGATAGGCGACCGCATTTTTGGGCTGGCCCGGGCTGGCGCTGACCACGGGGACCACGCCGCTCTGGCGGTCGAGGCCTCCGAGGCGTCCGCCCTCGAAATCCACGACATACTTCCTGACCCCGGGCGAGGGGGGAAAGCCGGGCCGGCCGCCCGAGCCCGTCCAGGTGGCCACGGCCTGGGCGACGCCCGGCGCCGCCGGCTCCCGCGCCGTCCAGTGGAGGCGGTAGCGCACGGCCATTTGGTCCCCGGCCCTGACCGGCTTCGCCGGGGTCCAGAAGGCGACGATGTTGTCCTCGGTCTCCGAGCGGGTGGGGAGTTCCACCAGTTGGACGGAGCCGTCCCCCCACGCCCCTGCAGGCTCGATCCAGGCGCTGGGCCGGCGGTTATAGAAAGCGCCATCGTCCTGGTAGTCGTCGAAGGCCCGATCGCGCTGCATCAAACCGAACCCCTGGGGGTCGTCGTCCACGAAGGCATGGGTGGCCACCCGGGGCGGATTGGCGAGTGGCCGCCACAGCCGCTCGCCCTTGCCGGTCCACAGCGACAGGCCGTCGGAATCGTGGATCTGCGGCCGCCAGTCCCCGGCCCGGGCGCGGTCGCCGGGGCCGTACCAGAACATGCTCGTCAGGGGGGCGATCCCCAGCCGCTGGACGTCGTTGCGGAAGGTCAGGCTGACCTCGATATCCTGGACCAGGCCGGCGGGCCCCCGCCGGTGGACGATGCGATAGGCGCCGGCGACGCTCGGCCCCTCCAGCATGGCGTAGACGACGAGGCCCTCGGCGCCGCGCTCGAGCCAGAAGCTGGTGAAGGCCGGAAACTCCTCCGGTCCCGCCGCGGCAGTGTCGATCGCCAGGCCGCGCGCCGACAGGCCGTACTGGTTGAAGGGATCGGCCGAGCGGAAGTAGGCGGCGCCCTGATAGGCGATCCAATCGGTGGGGGCGCCCGGGTCGAGCACCCGGAAGCCGGCGAAGCCGAGGTCGCCCGGCAGGCGCCCCGCCGGGCTGCCGGCCGGGATGTCGAACAGGTCCCTGGCGTAGACGACCTCGCGGGCGACGCCGCGTTCGAGCGCATGGATGGCTGTCGGGGTCTGCACGTACCGGCCCAGGTGGAAGAACTCGATCGGCCCGATCCGATCGTCGCCCGGCCATAGGGCCGCCTCCGGCCGGTAGCGGATCTGCCCGACGGCGTCGAAGTCCAGCGCGCTCAGCCGTTCCGCCCCCGCGTTCCGGCGCGGCCGATAGGGCCGAAGGGCCGAGGCCTTCGCCCGCGCCTGCAGCGCCGCCCAGGAGAACGCCCGCTGCGGCCCGAACGTGAGGGGAGATTGGGCCTGGCCGCAAGCCGCCCCCGCCGCCCCGACCGTCAGCAGCCCAGCGACAACCCACCGCCGCGAAACCTTCATCTCTGCCGTCGTCTCCAGGGTTGGCCATGCGCCCGCCCCCGCCTAGTCTGTCCGAGCCCTGTCGCGCAATGGGCAACCTTCCGGCGTCGCCTTCATGCGACGGAGCATGTTGGCCCTGTCCTCGGACATTCTCGGCGCCACCGTATTTTTCGGCTCACCTGATTTTGTCTCTGTGACTTCTCTTGACGCTCTCAGAACCAAGGGGGCAAATCTGATAAATTGTAAGTAATATATCTGAACATTCGGGATCGAATCGCTTGGGGCGTGGTTGTTTCAAGTATGAAAACGTTTTCGGTCCTCATAGTGGAAGACGACCCCTTCATCGCGATGAGTCTGGAGGACGTCCTTTCGGACGCCGGCTACGAAATCTGCGGGGTGGCGGGCTCGCAATCGGAGGCTCTCAGGCTGGGGGACGCCACCAGGCCGTCGTTGGCGATTGTCGACGTGCAGCTATCCCCTGGAGACGGTCGTGTCGTCGCGCGAGAACTGGTTCACGGATACGATACGGCCGTACTCATGGCCACGGCCCACAGCGCCGAATTCGAGAGCCTGGCGGCTACCGGCGCCTTGGCGTGCCTTCCGAAGCCCTACGCGATCCGGGACGTCCCGGCGGCCCTCCGCGCCCTCGCCGATCTGCGGGACGGGCGCCCTGTCCACCGGTTTCCGGCCCACATGTTCAACCTCCGTCAACTCGCGTCCCGGCGGCGCGATGACGCGTTCCAGGTGGGGCTGTCAGGACAGGCGAAGGGACCGTCTGGCCTCCTGATCGGGAGGAACTTCGCGCCTTGGCCCTGGCCACCGGAGGGGTGTTCGCCGGCAGGCTATCCGACGCCGCTCTGATCGAGGGGCCACTCTTAGGCCGACGCCTGGTCCTTCTGCGGGAAGTCCTGAATGACGCCGTACTCGTAGCGGAGGATCGCCACCAGGGCCGCGCCGCCGGGCAGGTCGCCCTGGCGCGCCGCGAGCACCTTGGCGTCCGTGATCAGTGCGCGGCGAGCGATCTCGTCGACAACGCTGTAGGTCCCGGCGTTGTCGGCGGAGGCGTATGACACGCTGCCGTCGATCTCGCTCACCACGCCGGGGATGACGACATCGAGATCGACCACGAGCTCGCTCACGCCACCCGCCGTCGCCGCATGGGCGGCGTAGGAAACGTCGGTGGTGGCCCGGCGCGGCCTCAGCTCGTCGTACAGCGCGAGGGTGGCCTGCAGCTCCCGCTGGTACAGCCGGTCCATGATCGGGATCGCGGCGTCCTCGAGTTGCCGATCGCTGAGGTGGTCGGGCGCGCCCGGAATGACGTCTTCGACCAGGTGGGGGTAGCTGTTGACCTCCCGGAAGAGTGCGGCCATCGGCTCGGCCGCCGCCAGGACCAGAGGCGTGGTCCGCCCCGCGAGCGCCCCGTGCAGCGCCTTGTCGAGCGCCCGGGCGTACTGGCGAAGCCGCAACCTGAGGTCCGGGTCGTGGTGGACGGCGCCCCACTGCTCCTCGACGCGCCCCGGCGAATCGGGGACAGGGACCCGGACCGGCGGCATGTTCTCGTAGACGTGGAGCAGCCGGGCCTCGTGCGCCGAGAGGGCCAGCACATAGAGGTCGCTGCGCTCGCTCAAGACTCGGACAAGCGGCACGAGGTGGAAGCGGTCGGCGACCTCCGCCAGCGGCTTTGGCGACACCGACAGGCGGAAGGCGTCCAGGGACTGCGACGTCGCCAGCACGCCGAGGCCCCGGGCCTGGTGTTCCCAGAACATCTCGTTCGCCGGCCACTCCTCGACGCCGCGCACTCGGTACTTGTTGTCGTCCAGGCTTTCCTTGGGCTTTCCGAGCAGGGCGTCGAACCTGTCCGTCAGGGCCTCGATCTCGCGCTTGTCGACGCCGGCTTCGCGCAGCTGCCTGAGCGCTTCCTTGACCATGTCCTTGAACAGGGTGCGATTGGCTTTCGCCTGGTCGGGCAGGGGCGAGGTGGGTTCGTAGATGGAGACGCAGGCCTCCCGCCGCAGCGCGGCGAGCGCCTTGAACTCGTCCAGGGTCGGGATATCGACGCGCAGCATAGCCCCAGGCTAGCGCGGACGGGCCGCCCCGCCCTGACATTCCGCAGTTTTTTGGGGTCGCGGTCCGACCGAGGGCGCTGGCGAGTGCGAGGGAAGTGAGGGTATCAGGGAGGGCGAGGCGGCCATCCGGCCGCTCGGTTGGTGAGGAGCGACGCGTCTTGGCCCTGGTCACCAGACGGGTGTTCGCCGGCAAGCTGCCGGCCGCCGCCCTGATCGCGGCCGCGGCTCCGGCGTCGGTCAGTGCCGCGAACGCCTCCAGGAACTTCGAGGCGATCCACAAGGCCGAGTGGGCCTGGCGGGCCGCCGAGTTCCCCGACGACGAGGATCCGGACAAGCCGATCCCCGACCACCTGCCGGATGTCTCGGCGGCGGCCCAGGCGCGGCGGCTGGCCTATTGGCGGGACGTGCAGTCCCGCCTGCGCGCCATCGACCCGGCCGACCTCGATCCCGACGAAAAGATCGACCTGGCGGTCTATGTCGCCCAGATCGACACCCTCGTCGCCGCCCAGGTGTGGCGCGACTGGGAGAAGCCGCTCAACAGCGACAGCGCCTTCTGGAGCGACCTCACCGTCCTCTCGCGACGAACCTTCCACACCGAGGCCGACTATCGACGCTACATCACCCACCTTCGCCAGTACCCGCGCCACTTCGAGGACCAGATCGCCAACGTGCGGGCCGGCCTGGCGCGCGGCTTCACCCCGCCGAAGGTGACGCTGAAGGGGAGGGATCTGTCGGTCGCCTCGGTAGCCGAGGCCGCCTCGCCCGAGGCCACAGTCTACTACGGGCCGTTGAAGACCCTGCCGGCGAGCTTCCCGCCCGGGCTGGCGGCCAGCTTGCGCGCCGAGGCCGCCGCCGCGATCGGGGAGGCCGTGATCCCCGCCCACCGCGAGCTTCTGGTCTTCCTGCGTCGTGAATACATTCCCGGCGCCCGGACGGCGCTGGACGCCCTCTCCCTGCCCGGCGGGCGGGACTACTACCAGTCCAAGATCCTGGAGTTCACCACCCTGGACTGGCCGCCCGATCGCATCCACGCCCTCGGCCTCTCCGAGATGGGGCAGATCCGCGGACGAATGGCGGCGGTGATGGCGGAGGTGAAGTTCGAGGGCGACCTCGCCGCCTTTCTCACTCACCTGCGGGCCGATCCGAAATTCTATGTGACGACGCCCCAGGCCCTGCTCGACCGGACGGCCTGGATCGCCAAGACCTTCGACGGCAAGGCCGGCGACTGGTTCGGCCGGCTGCCGCGCCGGCGCTTCGCCATTGTCCCGGCGCCCGACGACATCGCGCCATTCTACACCGCCGGCCGCGGGGGTCCGGGAGTCTACATCGTCAACACCTATGATCTCGCCTCGCGGCCGCTCTACGCCCTGACTGCGCTCACCCTGCATGAATCGGCGCCCGGCCACGCCTTCCAGATGCCCCTGGCGGCCGAGAATACGACCCTGCCGGCCTTTCGCCGCGAGACCTACGTGTCCGCCTTCGGAGAGGGCTGGGCGCTCTACTGCGAACGGCTTGGGGAGGAGATGGGGATGTACGAGACCCCCTACGACCGCTTCGGCATGCTCAGCTACCAGGCTTGGCGGGCCGCCCGCCTGGTGGTGGACACCGGCATCCACACCCAGGGCTGGTCGCGCGAGCGGGCGTTGGCCTATCTCGCCGACAACACCGCCCTCTCGGAGCACGAGATCGGCACCGAGGTCGACCGCTACATCGCCTGGCCCGGCCAGGCGCTGTCGTACTATCTCGGCCAGATGACCATCCTGGCGGCGCGGCGGAAAGCCGAGGTCGCCCTGGGGCGGAAGTTCGACATCCGCGCCTTCCACGACACCGTGCTGCAGCTGGGGTGCGTCCCCATGCCGGTCCTCACGGCGCGGATCGAACGCTTCATCGCCGAGGGGGGGCCTGCACCCTATCGCACCAATGCCTGAAACGCCCCGCATCCTCTACTTCGACGACATCGATTCCACCAACGCCGAGGCGCGCCGCCTGGCGGAGGCGGGCGAGACGGGTCCGCTGTGGATCACCGCCCTGCGCCAGCACGCCGGGCGCGGCCGGCGAGGCCGGGCATGGGAGACCGGGGAGGGCAACCTCGCGGCCACCCACCTCTTCACCACCGCCCTGCATCCGGCGGAGGCGGCCCAGGTGTCCTTCGTCGCCGCCCTGGCGGTGGCTGACCTGATCGACGCCTTTTCCCGCGATCGCGCCAGCCTCAAATGGCCCAACGATCCCCTGATCGCCGGGCGGAAGGCTGCCGGCATCTTGGTCGAGTCCGGGGCGCTGGGCGATGGGCGGATCTGGCTGGCTGTCGGCTGCGGCGTGAACCTCGCCCGCACGCCCGCCGAGTCCGAACGTCCGACCGCCGCCCTGGCCGACCACATGGACGGACCGCCGCCCCCGCCCCGCGAGGCCGTGCTGCGGCTGGCTGCGGCCATGGAATCTTGGCGGGGGATTTGGGAAGCCTCGGGGTTCGCCCCGATCGCCGAGGCCTGGACCCGCCGCGCCCATGGGCTTGGCGGCCCCTGCGTCGCCCACCTCTCGAACGAGACCGTGAGCGGCGTCGCCGAGGGGCTCGATACCGACGGCGCCCTGCGCCTTCGCCTGGAGAACGGCGCGGTGCGGCGGATAACGGCCGGGGACGTGTTCTTCTGACACGACGCCCCGCGAAAGCGCGTGTATAGCGCCGCGTTCCGCTTTAAGTGCGTTCCGAAAAGCGGGAACCGGTTTCCGGATAAAACGCGCGTCAAAACAAAGAACTAGAGCGCCGATCTGATTCCTTCAGATCGGCGCTCTAGAGCTCCGCTAGAGGATCCCGATGCTGCTGGCCATCGAGCAAGGCAACACCAACACCCTCTTCGCCGTCCACGACGGGACGAGCTGGATCGCTCAGTGGCGGGCGGGCACGGACGCCACGCGCACCGCCGACGAATACGCGGTGTGGCTCTCGCAGCTGCTCTCCATGGCCGCCCTGTCGCTGAAGGATCTCGACGCCTGCATCATCTCCAGCGTCGTGCCGCAGTCGGTCTTCAACCTGCGCAACCTCGCCCGCCGCTATCTCCACGTCGAACCGCTGATCGTTGGCGAGAACGTCGACCTCGGCATAGCGATCCACATCCAGAAGCCGTCGGAGGCCGGGGCCGACCGCCTGGTCAACGCCGTGGGGGCGCACACTGCCTATCCGGGCGCGCTGCTGATCGTCGATTCGGGCACGGCCACCACCTTCGATGTGGTCGGCGCTGACGGCGCCTTCGAGGGCGGGGCGATCGCGCCGGGGATCAATCTCTCGATGCAGGCCCTGCACGAAGCCGCAGCCCGCTTGCCGCGCGTCGCCATCCAGAAGCCGCGCGTCGCCATCGGCAAGGACACCGTCGAGGCCATGCAGTCCGGCGTCTTCTGGGGCTACGTCGGCCTCATAGAGGGGCTGATCGCGCGGATGAAGGCCGAGTACCACGCCCCGATGACGGTGATCGGCACCGGCGGCGTCGCCTCGCTGTTCGACGGCGCCACCCAGGCGATCGACCACTTCGACCACGACCTCACCATTCTCGGCCTGCTCGAAATCTTCCGCCGCAATCCCTATGTGCGGGGTCAATGACAAAATCCAATGCACGCACCGGCGACGAGCTGGTCTTCCTGCCCCTGGGCGGGTCCAATGAAATCGGGATGAACTTCAACCTCTACGGCTATGGTCCGCCACATGCGCGCAAGTGGATCGTCGTCGACCTCGGAGTGACCTTCGGCGACCAGACTACGCCCGGGGTGGAGATCATCCTCCCCGACCCGACGTTCATCGAGGAACACGCGAAGGACATCCTCGGTATCGTCCTCACCCACGCCCACGAGGACCATATCGGGGCGGTGGGCTGGCTCTGGCCACGCCTGAAGGCCCCTCTCTACGCCACCCCCTTCACGGCCTTCCTCCTGCGCGAGAAGCTGCGTGAGAAGGGCCTGCTCGATCGGGCGCACATCACCGAGATCCCCCTCGACGGCTCCTTTTCCCTGGGCCCGTTCGAGCTCACCCTCCTGACGCTTACCCACTCCATTCCCGAGCCGAATGGCGTCGCCATCAGGACGCCGCTCGGCACCGTGCTTCACACCGGCGATTGGAAGATCGACCCCGACCCCTTGACCGGCCCGGTCACCGACGAGGCGGCCATCCGCCGCCTGGGCGACGAGGGCGTGCTGGCCATGGTCTGCGACAGCACCAACGTCTTTGTTGATGGCGAGGCCGGCTCGGAAGCCGACGTGCGCCGGACCCTCAACGGGCTGATCGCCCAGTTGAAGGGCAAGGTCGCCGCCGCCTGCTTCGCTTCCAACGTGGCGCGCATGGACACCATCATCCGCGCCGCCGAGTCCGCCGGCCGGACGGTCTGCCTCGTCGGCCGCTCGATGATCCGCATGGCCGCCGCCGCCCGTTCCGTGGGGCTGCTGGAGGGCGTCGGGCCGTTCGTCTCCGACATCGAGGCCGGGCGCTTTCCGGACGACCGGATTCTCTACCTGTGCACCGGCAGCCAGGGCGAGCCGAGGGCCGCCCTGGCCCGCGTCGCCGACGGGACCCACCCGCACGTGAAGCTCGGGCGGGGCGATTCCTGCGTCTTCTCCTCGCGGATCATTCCGGGCAACGAGATCCCGATCCGCAACATGCAGAACAAGCTCGCCGACCTGGGCGTGCGGCTCTATACCGAGCGCGACCATCCGGGCATCCACGTCTCCGGCCACCCCTGCCGCGACGAGCTCAAGCGGATGTACCAGTGGGCCCGCCCCCACATCGCCGTCCCGACCCACGGCGAGCGGCGGCACCTGCTGGAGCACGCGGCGCTGGCCAAGGACCTGCAGGTCGCCCACGCCATCGCCCCCCGCAACGGCGAAATGGTGCGCCTGGCGCCCGGCGCCCCTGGCGTCATCGACGAGGTGCCGTCCGGCCGCCTCTACGTGGACGCCGACATGGTCACACCCGAAAACGGCGACGCCCTGCGCGAGCGGCGCCACGCGGCCTACAATGGCGTACTCGCCGTCAGCATCGCCCTCGATGGCCGCAGCCGGCTGGCCTCCGGTCCCCAGGTGCGCGCCCTCGGCCTGCCCGGCGACGAGGACTATCCCCTCGACGAGGCCATGGACGACCTGGCGATGGAGGCCAAGGACGCCCTCGTCCGCCTCTCCGCCGACGATCGCGACGACGACCACGCGGTTGAGGCCGCCCTGTCGCGCGCCCTCAAGAAGGCGGCCTTTCGCATCTGGAAGCGCCGCCCTGTGGTCGAGACCACCGTTCTGCGCCTATAAGCCTCGCGCATCGATAGCCGCAGGCAAGGCCTGGAGAGAAAGCCCATGATCGGAAAGCTCAATCACGTGGGCGTGGCTACGCCCTCCATCGAAGAGTCGTGGAAGCTTTATGTCGACGTCCTCGGCGCGACCTCGGTCACGCCCAAGAAGGCGCTGCCGGAGCAGGGCGTGTGGGTGTCGTTCGTCGAACTGCCCAACGCCCAGATCGAGCTGATCGAACCCTATGGCGAGGCCTCGCCGATCCACGGCTTCCTGGCCAAGAACCCCAGGGGCGGTCAGCATCACGTCTGCTTCGAGGTGCCCGACATCATCGCCGCCCGCGACGATATGCGCGCCAAGGGGGCGACGGTGCTGGGGACGGGGGAGCCGCGCATCGGCGCCCACGGTGTGCCGGTGATCTTCCTCCATCCCAAGGACATGGGCGGGGTGCTGATCGAGCTGATGGCCGAACCGGTCGCCTACGCAGCCGTCCATGGAGCCATCTCTCACGGGGCGGGAGCCGCCCACTGATGGGCGTCGAGGAAGGCATCGCCATCTACCTCACCATCTGGTGGGTGACCCTGTTCGCCGTCCTGCCGCTCGGCGTGCGCAGCTACTGGGAGGAGGGCAAGCCCGTGCCCGGCGGCGGCGATCCCTCCTCGCCGGTCAATCCGAACCTCAAGCGCAAGTTCATCACCACCACCTGGGTCTCGGCGATCGTGTTCGCTATCTTGTGGGCGGTGCTGCATTTCAACATGGTCCATTTGCCGAACCTCCCGGCCGGCTCCGGCTGACCCCACTTCCGCTCATCCCGGCGAAAGCGGGGACCCAGTGTTGTCCAGAGGTCCACGTCCTCGGGGGTAGACGCCGTCACGACGAGGATCGCCTGGCTGGAAACCGCTGGGTCCCCGCTTTCGCGGGGATGAGCGGGATATTGCAGATCGTTCTGGTACGTTGCTCGGATTTTGAATCTTCTAAAGGACCCCGCCGCCCATGCGCCTGTCGCGCTACTTCCTGCCTGTGCTCAAACAGAACCCCGCCGAGGCCCAGATCGCCTCGCACCGCCTGATGCTGCGGGCCGGCATGCTGCGGCAGGAGGCGGCCGGCATCTACGCCTGGCTGCCGCTGGGCTACCGGGTGCTGCGCAAGATCGAGCAGATAGTCCGTGAGGAGATGGACCGGGCCGGGGCCATCGAGGTGCTGATGCCCACCCTGCAGCTCGCCGACCTGTGGCGGGAGAGCGGACGCTACGACGACTATGGCGCGGAGATGCTCCGCATCACCGACCGCCACGAGCGCGAACTGCTCTACGGGCCGACAAACGAGGAGATGATCACCGAGATCTTCCGCGCTTACGTCAAGAGTTACAAGGAGTTGCCGAAGAATCTTTACCATATCCAATGGAAGTTCCGCGACGAGCAGCGCCCCCGCTTCGGCGTGATGCGTGGACGCGAGTTCCTGATGAAAGACGCCTATTCATTCGACGTCGACGACGAGCGCGGCCAGCAGTCGTACAACCGCATGTTCGTGGCCTATCTGCGCACCTTCCAGCGCATGGGCCTGCAGGCGGCGCCGATGCGGGCCGAGACCGGCCCGATCGGCGGCGACCTCTCCCACGAGTTTATCGTCCTGGCCCAGACCGGCGAGTCGGCGGTCTTCCTCGACCGCCGCATGCTCGACCTGCCGGTCCCCGGCGAGGACGTGGACTATGAGGGCGACCTGTCTGGGATCGTCGCCGACTGGACGCGCCTCTACGCCGCCACCGAGGACGTCCACGACCCGGCGCGCTACGAGCGCGAGACCGCGGAGGCCGACCGGCTGACCGCGCGGGGGATCGAGGTCGGCCAGACCTTCTACTTCGGCGACAAGTACTCCAGGCCGATGAAGGCCAACGTCAGCGGGCCGGACGGCGTCGAGCGGCCGGTGCAGATGGGCAGCTACGGCGTCGGGGTCTCCCGCCTGGCCGGCGCGATCATCGAGGCCAGCCACGACGAGGCGGGGATCATCTGGCCCGACGCGGTCGCGCCCTTCGGCGTGGGCATCGTCAGCCTGAGGCCGGGCGACGCCGCGGTCGACGCCGCCTGCGAGCGCGCCTACGCCGCCCTGACCGCCACCGGCAAGGAGCCGCTGCTCGACGACACCGACGAGCGTCCCGGCGGCAAGTTCGCCACCATGGACCTGATCGGCCTTCCCTGGCAGCTGATCATCGGTCCGCGCGGCCTCGCCGACGGCGTGGTGGAGCTCAAGCGGCGGAGAACCGGCGAGCGACGCACTCTGCCCCTGGACGAGGCGCTGGCGGCCATCAGTGCGTGAGGCGGTGAGGGCGATCCCGTTCGGCGCCTGGGAGCGGGCGATCGCCATCCGTTACCTGCTCACCAAGCGCAGCCACGGCGGGGTGGCGCTGATCTCGGTCATTTCCTTCGCCGCCATCGCCCTGGCGGTGGGGGCGCTGGTCATCACCATGTCGGTGATGAACGGCTTCCGCAGCGAGCTCTCGGCCAAGATCCTCGGCTTCAACGGCCACGCCTACGTGGTGGGGGGCGCCATGTCGGCCCAGGACCGCGAGGCCATGGTCCGGCGTATCCGCGCCGTTCCGGGCGTGGTCCAGGCTATTCCGCTCATTGAATCCCAGGCCCTGGTCCAAGGCCCGGCCGCGGCGGCCGGGGCGGTGGTGCGTGGGATCGATCCCGCCGACCTGCGCGCCACCCCGATCATTTCCCGCAACATCAAAGCCGGCTCCGCTAAGGGCTTCGGCCTGGGCGAGGACGGCGGCGACGTCGTCCTGGTCGGCCAGAAGCTGGCCGAGAACCTCGGACTCAACGTCGGCGATCCGATCGGCGTCATCTCACCCACCGGCGGCGCCACCGCCTTCGGCACCCTGCCGCCCTCCAAGAGCTATACGATCGGCGGCCTGTTCTCGGTCGGCATGAGCGAATACGACCAGACCTTCATCTACATGCCGCTGACGCAGGCCCAGCTGCTGTTCGGCCGCGACCAGGCGGTGGATTTCATCGAGGTCAAGCTCGACGATCCCGACAAGGCGCCCGGCCTCAAGGCCGCCCTGGCCGCGGCGGCGGGGCCGGGGTCGGTGGTCACCGACTGGACCGAACGCAACCGCGCCTACTTCGGCGCCCTGAACGTCGAGCGCAACGTCATGCGCCTGATCTTCATGTTCATCGTCGCCCTGGCCGCCCTCAACATCATCTCGGGCCTGGTCATGCTGGTGAAGAACAAGGGGCGCGACATCGCCATCCTGCGCACCATGGGCGCCTCGCGCGGCTCTATCCTGCGAATCTTCTTCATGTCGGGGGCGACGATCGGCCTCCTGGGCACGCTCAGCGGGCTGATCTTCGGCCTGGTGTTCTGCCTCAACATCGAGGCCATCCAGCGCTTCATCGAATGGGTCACAGGGGTCCAGATCTTCAACGCCGACGTCTACTTCCTCTCGCACGTGCCCGCCAAGGTGGACTGGATGGAGGTGGCGGGAGTCTCGGTCTGGGCGCTGGCCGCCGCGTTCCTGTTCACCCTGCTTCCGGCCTGGCGCGCCTCTCGCCTCGATCCGGTGGAGGCCCTTCGCTATGAGTGAGCCGGTGCTGGCCGTCGCCGGACTGCGCCGGGTCTACGCCACGGGGCAGGGCCCGCTTGAGGTGCTCAAGGGCGCCGACCTCACCGTCTCGGCAGGGGAGATCGTCGGCCTGGTCGGCCCCTCGGGCTCGGGGAAGTCCTCGCTGCTCCATGCCGCCGGCCTGCTCGAGCACCCCACCGCCGGCAAGATCGTCATCGATGGCCAGGACTGCGGCAGCCTCGACGACCGCGCCCGCACCCGCATCCGCCTCTCCACCATCGGCTTCGTCTATCAGTTCCACCACCTGCTGCCCGAGTTCAGCGCCCGCGACAACGTCGCCCTGCCCGCCCTGATCGCCGGCAGCAGGCGTCGCGACGCGCAGGGGCGGGCCGAGGCCCTGCTCAGTCAGCTCGGCCTCGCGGCCCGCCTCGACCACCAGCCGGCCCAACTCTCCGGGGGCGAGCAGCAGCGGGTGGCCGTCGCCCGCGCCCTGATCAACGCCCCGCGCCTGCTGCTGGCCGACGAGCCCACCGGCAACCTCGACCCGGCCACCTCGGAGGCCGTGTTCGAGAACGTGCGCGACCTGGTGCGCCAGACCGGCGTCGCCGCCCTGATCGCCACCCACAACCTCGCCATGACCCGCCACATGGACCGGGTCCTGACCGTCAGGGACGGCCGGGTCGTCCCGCTGGACTAGCATCCTTTCGGACGCGGGACCGTTCACGATCCATTCAGCCCGAAGGATCTAGACGAGCTTCACCGGACAGGAAAAAGGGTCGATCCATGAACAAACCCCTTCGCCACCAAGCGGCGAAGCTGCTCGCCGCCGCATCGGCCCTGGCCCTGATCGTCGAGGCGACCGCCGCCATGGCCCAGACCGACCAGTACGGCGCGCCTTACGGGTCCTATCCGCCGCCGACTCAGTACAATCAGCCCTACAGCCAGCCATCGGGGCAGTATCCTCCGCAGGACCGCTACGGTTCGCCGCCGTCGAACGGCTACGGCTATCCCTCGCAGGGCTATCCGCCCCCGACCGACAACATGGCTCCGCCGAGCGGAGAGTACGCTCCGGCGCCGCCGGGGTATGAGAGCCCCGGCACGCCTTATGACGATCGGGCCCAGCGTTACGACTATGACTACGCCCGCCGCTATTCGGACTGGGCTGCCCACTACTGCATCGAGCGCCGCAACGAGAACACCGCCGCGGGCGCCGTGATCGGCGGAGTCCTGGGCGCGGTGATCGGCGGAGGCCTGGCCGGTCGCTACGACCGCGGCGCGGGCATCCTGGCCGGCGGCGCGCTCGGCGCCGGCGCCGGGGCCCTGATCGGCTCCAGCAGCAGCGCCCCCGGCGGCTGCCCGCCCGGCTACGTGATCCGCGCCGACGCACCCACATTCTACTATGCCGCGCCCGCCACCGGCGTGTTCTGGGCGCCTGGCTGGTACAATCCCTGGGCGTGGGAGGGCGGCGTCTGGGTCTATCGACCCTACCGGACCTGGTACTACCGTCACGACGTCTACTGGCGGCCGGAGTGGCGCGAGCACTGGCATGGCGGCTGGCGCGGGGGTTGGCACGAGGGCTGGCGTGGAGAGCGCCGCCGCTGACGGTCGGGTTACCCCGCGGGCCAGGCTAGGTCGGCGATCTGATTCCATCAGATCGCCGACCCGCTCTAGTGTGCTGGATTTGAAGTTCGCCGTTGTGTGGGGTCGGGCTGGGTGCGAACTTCAAATCCAAAAAGCACACTAGGATTCAATAGTTTCTAGTGTGGCTGGAGATTCAGAAATTCGCTCCGGAGGCGCCACAAACAGCGGCGAATTTCTGAATCGCCACACTAGGTTCTTAGCGCCGCCAGCAGCGGAGCCAGTTGCGGCTCG
>JAQGIW010000138.1 GCA_028290905.1 Caulobacteraceae bacterium
CTGCCGCCTGCGGCCGGGGCGACCACGCCCGCTGGCGGGAAAACGGCCCCATCGGGGCCGGCGCCTTCGCCCGCCACGACGCCGGTCCCCCGGAAATCGCTCCATGGGGCAAAGGCGCCCTGATGGCTTCGATCACGGTCCAGCCCCCGAACCCGGTCAACTGGCTGGTCAAGCCGGCGCTCTACTGCGTCGTCGGTTCGCTCCTCCTGGCGCTGCCGGTGAAGATCTTCGGCCTGCAGCCGCCCGAGCCGGTGTTCGCCATGGCGCCCGCCTTCGCCTGGGCGGCCATCCGGCCGTCGGTGCTGCCGCCGTTCGCCCTCATTGGCCTGGGCCTCTATCAGGACGCCCTGTGGGGGGGACCGGCGGGCCTGTGGCCGCTGTGTCTTCTCACCGTCTACGCCCTCGGCTTCACGGTCCGCCGCGTCCTTGCGGGAGAAGGCTTCTGGGCCCAGGGAGCCTGGTACGGCGCGGTCTGCGGCCTGGGGTTCGGTATGGGGTTGTTCCTCGTCAGCCTGATAAGCGGTGAGGCGCCCAGCCTCATCGGCGTCGCCCTGCAGCTCGCGGTCACCGTGGCGCTGTACCCGATGTCGTGGCTGCTGATCGAACGCTACGAGGACGCCGACGTGAGGTTCCGCTGATGGACTCCTCCATCTTCCTCGACGAGGTGAACGAGCGGCAGAGCCTCTTCCAGCGGCGCGCCTTCGTACTGGGGGCGCTGTCGGGGCTGGGCCTCGTGGCCCTCGGCGCCCGGCTGACCCAGCTGCAGGTCATCGAGTCCGGGCGCTACCGGCTGCTCTCCGAGCACAATGAGTTCGAGTTCCAGCTGTCGCCACCGCCGCGCGGCCTGATCCTGGACCGCGAAGGGGTGGTGCTGGCCTCCAACCGCCCGGACTTCCGCCTGCTGCTGGCCCGCGACGAGACCACCGACGTCGATGCGATCCTGGCCCGCCTCGCCCAGCTGGTCTCCCTCGACGAGGCCCACCTGAACCGCCTGAAGGAAGAGATCGCCGACGCGCCCCGCAAGGCGCCGGTGGCGATCGTCGAGGACATGACCTGGGAGGAGTTCTCGCGCGTCAACGTCAGGGCGCCGGAACTGCCCGGGGTGACCGCCGACATGGGCGAGGTGCGCGTCTATCCCTTCTCCGGCGCCTTCGCCCACGTGATCGGCTATGTCGCGAAGGTCAGCGGCAAGGACGTCACCAAGACCGGGCCTAACGCCGATCCGATCCTGCTCAATCCGGGCTTCCGGATCGGCAAGCAGGGGGTGGAGAAGGCCTTCGATCTGCCTCTGCGGGGCAAGGCCGGGGCCCGTAAGGTCGAAGTGGACGTCAAGGGCAGGGTGGTGCGCCAGGATCCGGGCGGCGACATTCCGGCCACCCCCGGCGCGCCGATCCGCCTTACCCTGGACGCCGACATCCAGAACCGGGCCATGGAGGTGTTCGGAGAGGACAGTGGCGCTGCGGTGATGATGGACTGCCGCAGCGGCGATGTGCTGTGCATGTTCTCGGCCCCCAGCTTCGACGCCAACCGCTTCGTCAAGGGGCTGACCGGGCCGGAGTACCGGGCGCTGTCCGGGTACGACCGCAAGCCCCTGTTCAACAAGGCGCTCACCGCCACCTACCCCCCCGGCTCCACCTTCAAGACCCTGGTCGCCCTGGCCGGCCTCGAACGCGGCTACGATCCGGCCACGGTCCACGTGTGCAACCATCACTGGTATTGGGGGGGGCGGTCGTGGGGTTGCGACAAGTCGCACGGCGCCCTGGACCTGCGCGGCGCCATCGCCCAGTCCTGCGACATCTATTTCTATCAGGCGGCCCTTGCCATCGGCCCCGACGCCATCGCCGCCACCGCGCGCAAGTTCGGCCTGGGCGAGATCCACGACATCGGCATACCGGGGCAGAAGCCGGGACTGATCCCCGATATCGCCTACAAGCGCCGCGCCTTTCCCAGGGACCCGGTCTGGCACCCGGGCGAGACGCCGAGCATGGGGATCGGCCAGGGCTATGTGAGCGTCAACGCCCTGCAGCTGTGCGTCCAGGCTTCGCGGCTGGCCAACGGCGCGACGGCCGTGCGGCCGCGGCTGATCCACGCCATCGGCGATGTCGAGCAGCCGTCGGGCGCGGCGGCGCCGCCGCTGCCCTTCGCCCGCGAGCATCTGGACTTCGTCCGCTCGGCGATGGCCGCGGTGGTGGAGTACGGCACGGCAGCCCAGGCCGCCAAGCTCAACCTCGGGCCGATCAAGCTTGCCGGAAAGACCGGTACGGCCCAGTCGCACAGCTACACCGCCGGCGCGGCCGGCCAGCACGGCGCGCGTGGCGCCTGGGCGACGCGAGACCATGCCTGGTTCATCTGCTTCGCGCCCTATGACGACCCGCGCTACGCCATGAGCGTGTTGGTGGAGCACGGCGGGTTCGGCGCGGACGCCGCCGCGCCCAAGGCCGTCGAGCTCATGCGTGTAGCCCTCCTGAAGGATCCCCAGGTGCGCGCGCGCATCGTCCAGCCGCCGCCCGCGGACAGTGCGCCACCGGCCGCCGCCGACGCGCCTGTCCCAGGCGTCACGCCGGCGACGCCCACGTGACCGTCAGCGCCATCAGCCGCCCGGGCGAGCGCGATCGCCTGATCGTCAAGCTGAGCCAGATCGACTGGACGCTCTGCCTGCTGCTCACCATCATCGCCGGCATCGGGGCGGTGATGCTCTATTCGATCGCCGGGGGTTCGTGGTCGCCCTGGGCCGCGCGTCACCTGGCGCTCTATGGTGTCTGCTTCGTCGCCATGATCGCCCTGGGCACGGCAGACCTTCGGCTGTGGTTCGCCCTGGCCTATCCGGTCTATGGCCTGGGCCTGCTGATGCTGCTCGCGGTGGCCGTGGTCGGCCATTCCACCATGGGCGCCCAGCGCTGGCTGGATATCGGGCCGATCCGCATCCAGCCCTCGGAGGTGATCAAGATCGGCGTCGTCATGGCCCTGGCGCGGTTCTACCACGGCCTCTCGGCGGCCCGCGCGCGGTGGTCATGGTGGCTTCTCATCCCCGCCGCCCTGATCGGCGCGCCGGCCGCCCTGGTGGCGCACCAGCCCGACCTGGGGACCGCGGTGCTGATCGCGGCCACTGGCGGGGCCATGATGATCCTGGCCGGCCTAAGCCTGCGCGCGGTCGGCGTCGGGATTCTCGGCCTGGGCGTGGCCGTGCCCCTGGCTTTCGCCTTCGTGCTCAAGGCCTATCAGAAGGCGCGCCTGCTGACCTTCCTCCACCCCGAGGCGGACCGGTCGGGGGCCGGCTACCACATCATCCAGTCGGAGATCGCCCTCGGCTCGGGGGGGCTGCTGGGCAAGGGCCTGGGGCTTGGCACCCAAAGCCAGCTGAACTTCCTGCCGGAGAAGTCCACCGACTTCATCTTCTCCTCCATGGCCGAGGAGCTTGGGTTCCTGGGCTGCGTCACCGTGCTGGCGCTCTATGCGGCGGTGATCTTCGTCACCCTGCGCGCCGCCGCCATCGCCCACAGCCATTTCGGCCGCCTGGCTGCGGCCGGCGTCACGGTCACCTTCGCGCTCTGCGTCCTGATCAACGGCGCGATGGTCATGGGCCTGGCGCCGGTGGTCGGCGTGCCGATGCCGCTGCTCTCGTTCGGCGGCACGGTGATGATCACCATGATGGCCGGCTTCGCCCTGGTCCTCTCCGTGCGCGTCCACCGCTATAGCGAAGTCACCCGCGGCGGGCCGTTCGTATGAGGTTGGGCAAAAAGAAAGAAAGGTTCACCACAGAGGACACAGAGGACACAGGGAAGAAAGAAATCTTGCGCTTCGCGCGAAGCGCAAACGTTTCTCTTCCTTGCTTGTTTCTCCGTGTCCTCTGTGGTGAATCCTTCTTGCTTTCTTTGGTCCGCTAAAGCAGCGCCTGGTCGGTCGCGCGGACCAGGGCGTCGACGACGCCCGGCTCGGTGGAGGCGTGGCCGGCGTCCCAGATGATCTCGAAGTGGGCCTCGGGCCAGGCCTGCTTGAGGGTCCAGGCGCTTTCCAGGGGCGTCACCACGTCGAAGCGTCCCTGGACGATCCAGCCCGGAATGTCGCGGACGGCGGCGATGTTCTTGAGCAGCCAGCCGTCTTCGGGGAAGAAGCCGCGGTTCACAAAGAAGTGGCATTCGATGCGGGCGAAGGCGATGGCGAAATCGACCTCGCTGAACTTGGCCGGCCGCGCCTGGGGACCACGCAACGACAGGGTGTCGCCCTCCCACTGGCTCCAGGCCGACGCCGCCTGGGCCTGCACCCGCCGGTCGGGGTGGGTCAGGCGGCGGTGATAGGCGGCCATCAGGTCATGGCGCTCCGCCGCTGGGATCGGGGCCACGAAGCGCGCCCAGGCGTCCGGGAACAGCATCGAGGCGCCGTCCTGGTAGAACCAGCGGAGTTCGCGCTCGGTGAGCAGGAAGACGCCGCGCAGGATCAACCCGCTCACCCGCTCGGGATGGCGGATGGCGTAGGCGAGGGCGAGGGTCGAGCCCCAGGACCCGCCGAACACCGTCCACTTCTCGACGCCCAGGTGGCGGCGGAGGCGTTCGATGTCGTCCACGAGGTCCCAGGTGGTGTTGTCTTCCAGCGAGGCGTTGGGACGGCTGCGGCCGCAGCCGCGCTGGTCGAACAGGGCGATGCGCCAGCGGGCGGGATCGAAGAAGCGCCGCATGGTCGGGTTGATCGCCCCGCCGGGGCCGCCGTGCAGCACCACCACCGGCCTGCCCGCCCGCGCACCGCATTCCTCGTAATAGATCTCGTGAGGCCCGCCCACGCTCAGCCAGCCCGACCCCACAGGCTCGGTCTCCACGAAGAGCCCTCGACGTCCGCTGGCGGACATCGGCTGGGGAACGGTCACGGCAGGGTTGCGGTCCATGGAGCCTTCTACGTCGGAAAGCGGCGGTCCATCCAGTCAACGATGGTTGCATTCACCTCGTCGGGTTTTTCCTGCTGGGTCCAGTGGCCGCTGCCCTTGATCAGCACCTTCTCCAGCTGGGGGACGAAGGCCTCCATGCCGTCGGCGGCCGACGGCGGCAGGACGGCGTCGAGCTCGGCCATGATCATCAGCGAGGGGACGTCCACGCGTTCGACGATCCCCGCCGAGCGCTCCCAGTTGCGGGTGAAGTTGCGGTACCAGTTGATCCCGCCCGTGAACCCGGTGCGCCGGAAGGTGTCGACGAAGAAGGCCATCTCCTCGGGCTTGAGCAAGGCCTCGCGCGGATCGGCCGCGGGGTCCCAGGCCTGGAGCATCTTCAGCAGGGCGAAGGTGGGGGCGGGGGCCCCATCGCCTTGGCCTTCCCTTTGACCGTCCCCGGAGAGGCCGCCGCTGGCCGGAGGCGTCCCGGGGAGAGGGCGCCGCATGAAGAAGCTCATCGCCTTCTCTACGTCGGCGGCCAGCACGGCGTCGGCCTCGCCCGGCTTCTGGAAGTTGACGATGTACATATCGTCGCCGAAGCGCTTGCGCATGATCGCGATCGGGTCGGCCGGCGCCCGCGGCATGAAGGGCGTGTTCACCCCGATCACCCCCGCCACGCGCCCGGGATGGCGCAGGGGCGTCTGCCAGACCACGATGCCCCCCCAGTCGTGGCCGCAGAACACCGCCTTCTCGACTCCGAGATGGTCGAGCAGCCCCACCATGTCACCGGTCAGGGCCTCGATGTCATAGGCTTCCACCGCCTCGGGGCGCGAGGTGAGCCCGTAGCCTCTCTGGTCGGGGGCGATGGCCCAGCGCCCGGCGGCTTCCAAGGCGCGCAGCTGGTGGCGCCAGGAGAACGCCAGTTCCGGAAAGCCGTGACAGAGGATTACCGGCACGCCCTTGCGCGGACCCACCTCGTAATAGGCCAGGCGCACGTCCGGAAGGTTGGCATAGGCCACCTTCGGCATCTGGGAATCGAGCGCAGGCATGGAGGCTCCGGGGCGGCGGGCGGCGGACTTTTCGGGGTAGGTTCCCGAGAGTGCCCAGGAAGGGCGCGCGCGGCAAGGGCGTTGACGCGTCCAGCTGTCCGTCAGGGTCGGGGCCGCTCGCCCGCGGCCCAGGCGAGCGCGGCCCAGCCGGCGAGCAAGAGCAGGCCCCCCAGGGGCGTCACGGCCCCGAGCCAGCGCGGCCCTCCCAACGCCATCACGTAAAGCGAGCCGCTGAAGACCAGCGAGCCGAGCAGAAACAGGGCCGGCGGCCAGCGCGCGCGCCGCGCGCCGGCGTGGAACAGCGCCGCGACCGCCAGGACGGCCAGGGCGTGCAGGGCTTCGGAGTTGGCCCCGGTGCGCAGCCATTCCTTGGCCGCCGGCTCGGCGACGCCGTGGGCGGCGAAGGCGCCGGCGGCGACGGCGATCAGCCCCGACAGCGCGGCGAGCCTGATCCATAGCCCTCGATCCCACGCCATGGTCGACCTTTCGTCCGGATTGCCCCGCTTGGAGACGCGACCCTAGGGTTTTCGGGGGAGGGAGGAAACGACCCTCCACCTGAACGTCGATCACAAGGCGCTTGACGGCATGGTGATGCATGGGTCACGCCACGCCACGACAGATATCGAACCGTGGGGAGCATCATGCGCCGGGACTTATTCACCCTTGAAGGGCGCGTGGCGCTGGTCACCGGCGGGTCGCGAGGTATCGGCCGGATGATCGCCGAGGGGTTCCTGGCGCACGGGGCCAAGGTCTACATCTCCTCGCGCAAGGCCCAGGCCTGCGATGCGGCGGCGGCGGCGCTCTCGCGGGACGGCGCCCCCTGTTTGTCGCTGCCGCAGGACGTCTCCACGGTCGAGGGCTGCGGCGCCCTGGCGGCGCGCCTGACCGAACTGGAGCCCGGGCTGGACATCCTGGTGAACAACGCCGGCGCCGCTTGGGGCGCGACCTTCGACGACTTTCCCGAGAGCGGCTGGGACAAGGTGATGAACCTCAACCTGAAGTCGCCCTTCTTCCTGACCCAGGCCCTGCACGTGGCCCTGGCCGCGGCCGCCACGGCCGATCGGCCCTCCAAGGTGATCAACATCGCCTCGATCGACGGCATCCGGCTCAACGCGCAGGAGACCTACAGCTATCACGCGTCCAAGGCGGGCCTGATCTACCTGACCCGCCGGATGGCGGCGCGGCTGATCTCGGACAACATCGTCGTCACCGCGATCGCCCCGGGGGCCTTCGCCTCGGACATGAACCGTGACGCGCGGGACCGGGCCGATCAGGTGGCCAAACACATTCCCAGCCGCCGAATCGGTACGGACGAGGACATGGCGGGGGCGGCCATCTACCTCGCTTCCCGCGCCGGCGACTATGTCGTGGGCGAAACCGTCGCGGTGGATGGCGGCGTGGCGCTGGCCGACGCCCACAGCTTCGTTTAGGGCCTGTGAATCCTTTGCGAGATCCGGACCTGGCGACGGGAAGACTGAACGCGTGAGCAGCCTCGACGCCTCCGAACCGCTTCCGCAGCGGCGTCGCGGCATCGCGCGCTGGCGCTGGCCCCTGATGGTCGGGGTCCCGGCGCTCATCCTCGTCGGCGTCGCCTATCTGATCCTGACCGGCGGTCGGAGCGAAACCACCGACGACGCCTATGTCCAGGATAACAAGGCCCCGATCAGCGCGTCGATCGCCGGGCGGGTCATCGAGGTCGACGTCGCCGAGAACCAGAGGGTGAAGGCCGGCCAGGTGCTGTTCAAGCTCGACCCCGTCGACGAGATCACCGCCGTGCACCGCGCGGACGCGGCGCTCGCGGCCGCCCGCCTGCAGGTGGTCTCCCTGCGGTCCATGCTCGACCAGCAGAGGCTCGTGCTCGCCTCGGCGCTGAAGACCCGGGACTTCACGGCCAAGGAGGCCGACCGGCAGGTGGCGCTGGTCGGGGCGGGGGTGTCGTCGCGGCAACAGGCGGCGGATGCGCGGCACTCGGCCCAACTGGCCAGCGACCAGGCCGCGGTGGCCAGCCAGCAGGTCGTCGCCGCCCAGGCCAATCTCGGCGCGGCCCAGACCGATCCGGATCTCTATCCCTCGGTGCTTCAGGCCAAGGCCGTGCTGGAGGCCGCCCAGACCGACCTGTCGCACACCGTGATCATCGCGCCGGAGGACGGCGTCGTGACCCGCGTCGATCAGTTGCAGAAGGGCGCCTACATCAATCCCTCGCAGACGGTGTTCTACCTGCTCTCGGGCGCCCCCTGGGTAGAGGCCAACTTCAAGGAAAACCAGCTGGCCAAGATGAGGGTCGGCCAGCCCGCCGAGATCCACATCGACGCCCTGGGAGGAAGAACCCTGAGGGGTTATGTGGCCAGCTTCAGCCCTGGCTCGGGCTCGAGCTTCTCGCCGCTGCCGGCCCAGAACGCCACCGGCAACTGGGTGAAGGTGGTCCAGCGCCTGCCGGTGCGGATCGCCTTCGACAGGGCGCCGCCGGACGTGGTCTCGCGAGCCGGCCTGTCGGCCAAGGTCACCGTCGATGTCCGGGCGCCCGGCCGTCACGTTCCGCCCGGCTGACGCGTCGATGGCCGCTGTCGCGCCTTTCCTCCGTAGACTGACGACTTTCAGCGCCCTCGGGTTTTCCTGTGCGCTGGCCGGGATCCTGGGCGGCTGCGCGGCGGTGGGTCCGAACTTCGCCCCGCCCACGCCGCCCGCGGCGCGGGGCTATGCGGGCGCCGGCGACAAGGCCGCGCCCGAGGCCGTCCTCACCGCGGACGCGAGCAAGGCCGGACCGTGGTGGCTGGCGCTCGGCTCGCCGGCACTGGACGCGGTGATGGAGCGCGCCCTGGCGCACAACCAGACCGTGGCCGCCGCCCAGGCCACGCTGGAAAAGGCCCGGGCCCAGGCCGAGCGGGAGCGCGCCAGGCTGCTCCCGAGCATTTCGGCCAACGCCTCCTACCAGCGCGAGCGGATCAACACCGCCAGCTTCGGCATCCCCGGCTTTCCCAGCCCGACGCTCGGGCTCTACAGCATCGGGCCGAGCGTGAGCTACGACCTGGACCTGGCGGGCGGCCAGCGCCGGCGGCTGGAGGCGGCCCGGGCCCAGGCCCAGGCCCTGGCCTTTCGGGCGGACGCCGCCTACCTGACCCTCACGGGCAACGTCGCCCTGCAGGCGGTGAGGATCGCGGGCCTGCGGGCCGAGATCGACGCGGTGCAGGCGGTGGTGGCCGACGACCGGCATTCGATCGAGATCGTCCTCAAGGCGGAGGAAGCCGGCGGGGAGCCCGCCTCCGCCGGGCTGGGCGGGAGGCTGCAGCTGGAGCAGGATCTCGCCTTGCTGCAGCCGCTGGAGCAGCAACTGGCCGAGGCGCGCCATGCCCTGGCCCTGCTGGTCGGCGAGGCGCCCAGCGAATGGTCGGCCCCGGACTTCTCAGTCGACGACTTCCCGGCCAGGCCCCCGATCCCCGTCGCCATTCCCTCCGCCCTTGTGCGGCAGCGGCCCGACATCGAGGCCGCCGAGGCGGACCTGCACGCCGACACTGCCTTGATCGGCGTCGAATCGTCGCGGCTGTATCCGGACGTGCGCCTCATCGCCGGGCTGACCCAGGAGGCGCTGTCCCCGGACAAGCTGTTCAGCTTCGGTTCGACGGCCTACTACCTGGGACCGGCCCTGACCGCGCCGATCTTCGACGGCGGGGCGATCCGCGCCGACCGGCGCGCGGCCCAGGCCCAGGCCCGCGCCGACCTGGCGCGGTATCGCCAGACGGTCATCACCGCCTTCGTCCAGGTCTCCGACGTCCTCTCTGCGCTCGCCCAGGACGAGGACCACTTGGCGGCCCTGGTCCGCGCCGAAGCGACGGCGCGGGCGTCTCTCGAGGAGGCGAGGGACGGCTACCGTCTCGGAGGGTCGCCGCTGGCCAATGTGGTCATCGCCGACCGCCGGTGGCGGGAGACGACCCTGGCCAAGGCCCAGGCCATCGGCCAGCGTCTGGCCGACATCGTGGCCCTTTATGGCGCTACCGCTGCTAATTGGGGACCGCCTCAAAGTGTGCCAAACGAAGCGGCGCCCGGGCACGTTTCGCGCGCACACGACGTCAAAAGTCTGGCGCCGGCTAGCCAATCGCCGTAAAACGTGCGCCCAACGCCCCGTGGAGAGGCGAGTCACGAGATCCGTCCGCGTGGCGGAGGAAATCATAGCGAGGGTGAGGCGCGTTGCAGCCTACCGATATCCAACAGCCGCAGTACTTTCACAAAGTCGTGGATTGTCAGTGGGCCTGTCCCGCCCACACGCCGGTGCCGGAGTACATCCGACTGATCGCCGAGGGTCGGTACGCCGACGCCTACATGATCAACTGGAAGTCCAACGTCTTCCCGGGGATTCTCGGGCGGACCTGCGATCGTCCCTGCGAGCCGGCGTGCCGGCGGGTGCGCGTCGAGGACGAACCGGTTGCGATCTGCCGCCTGAAGCGTGTGGCCGCCGACAACAAGGAGGACATCCGGGACCGTCTGCCGCCGCCCGCCGCCGCCTCGAACGGCAAGCGGATCGCCTGTGTCGGCGCCGGCCCCGCCTCTCTCACAGTCGCCCGCGATCTCGCGCCGCTGGGCTATGAGGTGACGATCTTCGACGCCGACGCCAAGGCCGGCGGCATGATCCGCAGCCAGATCCCGCGCTTTCGCCTGCCGGAGACAGTGATCGACGAGGAGGTCGGCTACATCACCGGGCTGGGCCCGGTCATGCGATTGGGCGAGCGGATCGATAGCCTGGGGGCCCTGCTGGCGCAGGACTTCGACGCCATCTTCGTTGGCTCGGGCGCGCCGCGCGGCCGCGACCTCGATATCCCCGGGCGGGCCGAAACCGCCGCAAACGTCCACATCGGCATCGACTGGCTCTCCAGCGTGTCCTTCGGCCACATCGAGAAGATCGGCCGGCGGGTGATCGTGCTGGGCGGCGGCAACACCGCCATGGACTGCTGCCGCACCTCGCGCCGGCTCGGCGGCGAGGACGTCAAGGTCGTCGTCCGCTCCGGGTTCGAAGAGATGAAGGCGTCTCCCTGGGAGAAGGAAGACGCCATGCACGAGGACATTCCGATCCTCAACTTCATGGTGCCCAAGAGCTTCACCCACGAGGCCGGACGACTCACCGGGGTAATGTTCGAAAAGGTGCAACCGGCCTACGACGACCGCGGCCGGCGCAGGCTGGAGCCGACGGGCGAGCCGGACGTTCATCTGGAGTGTGACGACGTGCTTGTGGCCGTGGGCCAGGAGAACTCCTTCCCGTGGATTGAACGCGACATCGGCATCGCGTTCAACGAGTGGGACATGCCGGTGGTCAGCGAGGTGACGTTCGCCTCCACCAATCCCAGAGTGTTCTTCGGCGGCGACTCGGCGTTCGGACCCAAGAACATCATCTGGGCGGTGGCCCACGGGCACGACGCGGCGATCTCGATCCACAAGCTGTGCCAGGGCGACGACCCGTCGGCCAGGCCTGATCCCGGGGTGACCCTGGTCAGCCAGAAGATGGGCATCCACGAGTGGAGCTACGACAACGACGTCTCGCTGGACCGGCGCTACCGCGTGCCGCTGCGCAACAAGGCCGAGGCGCTGGGCAACGTCCGCCTGGAGGTGGAGTTGGGCTTCGACGGCCTGACCGGCTTCAAGGAGGCCGAGCGCTGCCTGAACTGCGACATGGAGACGGTTTTCAAAGAGCCGTTATGCATCGAGTGCGACGCCTGCGTCGACATCTGCCCGATGGACTGCATCACATTCACGGAGGACGGTGAGGAGGAAGAGCTGCGCGTCCGGCTGACGGCCCCCGCGCTCAACCCCACCCAGGACCTGTACGTCTCAAGTCCTCTGAAGACCGGAAGAATCATGGTGAAGGACGAGGACGTCTGCCTGCACTGCGGCCTGTGCGCCGAACGCTGCCCGACCGGCGCGTGGGACATGCAGAAGTTCCTCCTCAACATGACCCACGCGGAGGGCGCATGCAGCAGATAGTCCAGGCCTCGGGCGCGTTCGAAAGCGTCCGCGCCCTGCAAGCGGTGAACGACTTCGTAGTCAAGTTCGCCAATGTGAACGGCTCGGGGTCGGCAAGCGCCAACGGCATGTTCGCCAAGTCCATCCTGCGGATGGGCGTGCCGGTTGCGGCGCGCAACATCTTCCCGTCCAACATCCAGGGCCTGCCCACCTGGTACGAGGTGCGGATCTCCGAGGCCGGCCACCTCGGCCGCCGCGGCGGCGTGGACCTGATGGTGGCGATGAACCCGCAGACCTGGCGCCGGGATCTGGCCGAGATCGAGCCGGGCGGCTACCTGTTCTACGATTCCACCAAGCCCCTGCCGCACGACGGCATGAGGGACGACATCAACGTGTTGGGCGTGCCGCTGACGGCCCTGTGCAACGCCGCCTACACCGACCCGCGCCAGCGGCAGCTGTTCAAGAACATCATCTACGTGGGCGCCCTGGGGGCGCTGCTGGGCATCGATCCGGCGGTCAACGAGGCGCTGATCGGCGAACAATTCCAGGGCAAGGACCGACTGATCCGGCCGAACCTCGAGGCGCTCGCCATGGGCCGCGAGGCGGCGGCGTCCCTGGTCGAGTCCATGGGTCTGAAGGTGAAGCGCGCCGACGCGGTGGGCGACCGGATCTATATCGAGGGCAACAGCGCCGCGGGCCTCGGCGCCGTCTACGGCGGAGCGACCGTTTGCGCCTGGTATCCGATCACCCCGTCGACCTCGCTGGCCGAAGCTTTCACCAGCTATTGCGAGGACTATCGCACCGACCCGGAGACCGGCGACGCCCGCTACGCGATTATCCAGGCCGAGGACGAGATCGCCTCGATCGGCATCGTGGTGGGCGCGGGCTGGAACGGCGCGCGGGCATTCACCTGCACCTCGGGGCCCGGCATCTCGCTGATGCAGGAGTTCGTGGGTCTGTCGTACTTCGCCGAGATTCCCGCGGTGATCTTCGATGTCCAGCGGGGAGGGCCCTCCACCGGAATGCCGACCCGCACCCAGCAGTCCGACATCCTGGCCGCCGCCTACGCCTCGCATGGCGACACCAAGCACGTACTGCTGTTCCCGGAAGATCCTGCCGAGTGCTTCGAGATGGGCGCCCAGGCCTTCGACCTGGCCGACCGGCTTCAGACGACGGTGTTCGTCATGCTCGATCTCGATATCGGCATGAACGAATGGCTCTGCCGTCCGTTGGTCTGGGACGACAACAGGCGTCTCGACCGCGGGAAGATCATGACCTTCGACTCGCTGGAGCGGGGCGAGCCGTTCGGCCGCTACCGCGACGTCGACGGCGACGGCATCGCCTATCGCACCCTGCCCGGCGTCCACCCAAGCCGGGGCGGCTATTTCACCCGCGGCACCTCGCGCGACCCCGACGCGCGCTACAGCGAGGACGGGCCGGTCTATGTGGCGAACATGGAGCGCCTGCTCGCGAAGTTCGAAACCGCCAAGTCGCTCGTCCCGACGCCCGTGGCGCGGCCGGCCAAGCGGCGCACGCCTCACGGAGTGATCTATTTCGGCTCGACCACGCCGGCCATGCACGAGAGCCTGGCGGCCCTGGAGGAGGCGGGCGTGCACGTCGACGCCCTGCGCGTGCGGGCCTTTCCGTTCTCGAATGAGGTGATGGCGTTCATCGCCGCCCACGAGACGGTGTTCGTGGTCGAGCAGAACCGCGACGGCCAGCTCCGCACCTTGATCATGAACGAGGGCGGCGTCGATCCGGCAAAGCTGGTGGCGGTCCTCAACTACGACGGGGCGCCGATCACCGCACGCTTCATCACGGCCGAGATCAACCGGGCGATGCGCGGGCGCGCGGACGCCGCCGTCCATGAGGCGGCCGAATGACCTACATCGCCAAGCCCCGGCTACATCACCCCCTGCTAAAGCCCAACGGCCTGGGCTTCACCCGGCGAGACTACGAGGGGAAGGTCTCGACCCTGTGCGCCGGCTGTGGCCACGATTCGATCTCCGCCGCCATCGTCCAGGCCTGCTACGACCTGGACCTCGAGCCGCACCATCTGGCCAAGATGTCGGGCATCGGCTGTTCCTCCAAGACTCCGGACTATTTCGTCGGCGCCTCCCACGGCTTCAACAGCGTCCATGGCCGCATGCCCTCGGTGCTAACCGGCGCGTATCTCGCCAATCGCGACCTGATCTATCTTGGGGTTTCCGGCGACGGCGACAGCGCCTCGATCGGCCTGGGCCAGTTCTGCCACTCCATGCGCCGCGGCGTGAACATGACCTATATCGTCGAAAACAACGGCGTTTATGGCCTCACCAAGGGGCAGTTCTCGGCCACTTCCGACAAGGGTTCGAAGTCGAAGAAGGGCGTGGTCAACACCGACGAGGCCATCGACCTGGTGGGCATGGCGCTGCAGCTGGGCGCGACCTTCGTCGCCCGCAGCTTCTCAGGCGACAAGGCCCAGCTGGTGCCGCTGATCCAGGCGGCGCTGACGCACCAGGGCGCGGCGTTCATCGACGTCATTTCCCCCTGCGTGCAGTTCAACAACCACGCGGGCTCAACCAAGAGTTTCGACTATGTGCGCGAGCACAACGCCGCTGTGAACCGTCTTGACGTCATTCTCGGCCGCCAGGAGATCAGCGTGGACTACGAGCCGGGCGCCGTGGAGCTGGTCACCCAGCACGACGGCTCGGTGCTCAAGCTCAGCAAGCTGCCCAACGACTACGACCCCACGGACAGGCTCGCCGCGATGATGCGCGTCCAGACCCATCAGTCGCGCGGCGAGATCCTCACCGGCCTGATCTATGTGGATCCCGATGCGGAGGAGCTTCACCATAACCTGGGGACTGTGCGGACGCCCCTCAACGCCCTGGAGGATGTCCAGCTCATTCCCGGCGCCGGCGCGCTGGAACGGCTGAACGCAACATTGCGATAACCCCCCCGGCGGGCTTAACTGACGCCCACGACCGCAACAACAGGCGCCCCTATGGAAAGTCTTTGGGGCGCGCATGACCGCAAATCAGGTGGCCGATGCCCGACAGTGACGTAACCGTAAACTCCAACGCCGTTCCGGGCCTCCGGCCCGCTCCCACGCGCCATCAGCGGCTGATCGCCTGGGTGGAGGAGATCGCCGCCCTCACCAAGCCCGACCGCGTGCATTGGTGCGACGGGTCCGACGAGGAATGGCGCGCCCTGACCGGTGAGATGGTCCGGGCCGGCACCCTCACCCCCCTGAACCCCGAAATGCGTCCCAACAGTTTCTATGCCGCTTCCGACCCCCGCGACGTGGCGAGGGTGGAGAGCCGGACCTTCATCTGCTCGGAGAAGGAGATCGACGCCGGCCCCAACAACAACTGGCGGGCCCCGGCCGCCATGCGGGCGGAGCTGGACACCCTCTTCGACGGCAGCATGCGCGGGCGGACCATGTATGTGATCCCGTTCTCCATGGGGCCCGTGGGATCGAAGATCAGCGCCCTCGGCGTCGAGATCAGCGACAGCCCCTACGTCGCGGTGTCGATGAAGATCATGACCCGCATGGGCAAGGCGGCCCTGGACGCCCTGGGCGAGGACGGGTTTTTCGTCCCGGCCGTCCACTCGGTGGGTAAACCGCTCAATCCCGGCGAGGCCGACGTGCCATGGCCGTGCAACGACACCAAGTACATCGTCCACTATCCCGAGACCCGAGAGATCTGGTCCTACGGCTCCGGTTACGGGGGCAACGCTCTGCTCGGCAAGAAATGCTACGCGTTGCGCATCGCCTCGGTAATGGCCCGAGATGCGGGCTGGCTGGCGGAGCACATGCTCATCCTCAAGCTCACCTCGCCGCAGGGCGCGAGCCACTACATGGCGGCCGCCTTTCCCAGCTCCTGCGGCAAGACGAACCTCGCCATGCTGCAGCCCACCCTGCCCGGATGGAAGGCCGAGACGATCGGCGACGACATCTGCTGGATGCGGTTCGGCGAGGACGGCCGTTTGCGGGCGATCAATCCGGAGGCCGGGTTCTTCGGCGTGGCGCCGGGGACCGGCCACGCCACCAATCCCAACGCCATCGCCGCCCTGTCGCGCAACACCATTTTCACCAACGTGGCCCGGACAGCCGACGGCGACGTCTGGTGGGAGGGCCTCACCGAGACTCCGCCCGAGGGTCTGACCGACTGGAAGGGCCGGCCGTGGACCCCCGGCGGCGATCCGGCCGCCCATCCCAACTCCCGGTTCACCGCGCCCGCCGACCAATGCCCTTCGATCGCGCCCGAGTGGGAGGACCCCGCGGGGGTGCCGATTTCGGCGATCCTGTTCGGCGGCCGCCGGGCCAGCGCCGTACCCCTGGTGACCGAGGCGTTCGACTGGAATCACGGCGTCTTCCTGGCCTCGAACGTCGCCTCGGAGGGAACGGCGGCGGCCGAGAACCGGGTGGGCGAGCTGCGCCGTGACCCGTTCGCCATGCTGCCGTTCTGCGGCTACAACATGGGCGACTACTTCGCCCACTGGCTGAAGGTCGGGGCGAGCGCCGATCCGGCCAAGCTGCCGCGCCTGTTCTTCGTCAACTGGTTCCGCAAGGACGCGCGGGGCAAGTTCGTGTGGCCGGGATTCGGCGACAACAGCCGCGTGCTGAAGTGGATCGTGCAGCGCCTGGAAGGCGAGGTCGACGCCCGCGAAACGCCCATCGGCCGCTTGCCCGAGACCGGCGACCTGGACGTGAGCGGGCTCTCGCTGACGCCCGAACAGTTGAACCTGCTGCTGACGGTCGATCCCGAGATCTGGCGCGAGGAGGCCTCGCTGATCCCGGCCGCCTACGAGAAGTTCGGCGAACGTCTGCCCCCCGAGCTGTGGGCGCAATATCAGGCGCTGGTCACCCGCCTGACCCAGGCCCAGGTCCCCGAGGAGGCGATCGCCTGAGGCGCGCCGGGCGAGAGCCCTCGGCGTAGCGGCGAAGAAACAAACTCGGGCGGGGGCGAAACCTCGCCCTCCATGGCACGTTTCCCATGGGTAACGACGGTCACCCGCGCGAGCGGGGAGAACTGTCGCGTCCCAGGGAGTAAACCTCATGAAAACGCCAATCCTCTTCGCCATGGCCCTGGCTGCGGCGGCGCCCGTCGCCATGCCCGCGCACGCCGACGGGCCGACCGCCGTCGCCGTCAGATTCAACGATCTGGACCTCAACCAGCCGACCGACGCCGCCATCATGCTCGGTCGCCTCGACCAGGCGGCGATGCAGGCCTGCGGCGCTTCGCCGTTCGGGAGCCTGCGCGAGTACCGGCTTTCGATCCGGCGGTCGCGTTGCTACGCCAACAGCCTGAACCACGCGATCTCGCTGCTCAACGTTCCCGAATTGACCGCAATGTTCGATCGGGAGATGGGCGCCGAGTGATGCGGCCTCGTTAGGACGACCTGAGGCCAGCTGCGTCGAACGTGCGGGTTCAGAAGGCGTGCTGGTCGGCTGCTACGAGCGGCCCTGACGTCACCGTACCGAAGGGGAACCGAAGGCCGGGACGGCAGTTCTCGACTGCAACCTAACGCCTGCTAGTGGAGAGCCCACGATGATCCGCTTGGCGCTTGCCTCGACCGCGCTTGCCTTGTCCCTCTCGGTCTCAGCGACCGCCCCGGCCCAACCAGCCAACCCAGCGCCCGTGGCCGCCGGTCCGATGGACTTCGTGACCAAGGCGGCGCAGTCGGACGAATTCGAACTCCGGGAGGGCAAGCTTGCGCAGTCAAAGGCCACCAATTCGCAGGTGCGGGCGTTCGCCGCGCAGATGATCCACGATCACACCCAGAGCTCGCAGGACTTGCAGAACGCCGTCCGCCGGGCCGGGATGCCTCCCCCGCCGCCACCGTCCATCAGCGCCGAACAGGCGCGGATGCTGGCGGATCTGGAGACCAAGACCGGCGTGAGCTTCGACCATACCTATGCCGACCAGCAGGTGATCGCCCATCGACAAGCCGAGTCCCTGCTGCAGGACTTTTCCCAGAACGGGCCGGCCGGACCCCTGCGGGATGCCGCCGCTCACACCCTGCCCACGGTCCAGCACCACCTGGGGACGGCCATGAAGCTGGCGGCGCAAATCGAGACGGCCCCGTCCTGACCTCGCTGTCCCGTGGCGGCGGGGCGGACGCCGGCCGCGCGCCCCGAGCACTGACACCTACGATTTCACCTCTTGGCGGCCCCCTACGGGACCGCTGCACCCCGGAGCCCCGCATGAGCCAATCTCGTGGCAGACCCCCCGAGCCTGCCAAACTCCTCGTCGGTGACGGCGGCGAGCTTCATCAGCAGGCGGAGGGTCCCGAGACCCGCCTCACGACCAACCAGGGTTTACCGGTCGCCGACAACCAGAACTCGCTGAAGGTCGGCCCGCGCGGGCCGGTCCTGCTGCAGGATTTCATCCTGCGCGAGAAAATCACGCACTTCGACCACGAGCGCATACCCGAGCGCGTGGTCCACGCCCGCGGGTCGGCGGCGCACGGCTACTTCGAGTGCCTGGAGTCGGTGGCGGACATCACCCAGGCCGACTTCCTGCAGCGACCCGGCGAGCGCACCCCGGTGTTCACGCGGTTCTCCACGGTGGCCGGGAACAAGGGCTCCGCCGATTTGGCCCGCGATGTGCGCGGCTTTGCGGTTAAGTTCTACACCAGGGAAGGCAACTTCGACCTGGTCGGCAATAACATTCCGGTGTTCTTCATCCACGACGCCATCAAGTTCCCAGACCTGATCCATGCCGCCAAGCAGGACCCTGATAGAGAGTTTCCCCAGGCCCAGACCGCCCACGACACGTTCTGGGACTATATCTCGCTAACGCCGGAGAGCCTGCACATGGTCATGTGGATCATGTCCGACCGGGCCATCCCGCGGTCGTTGCGGATGATCGAGGGCTTCGGCATCCACACCTTCCGGCTGGTCAATGCCGCCGGCAAGTCTACCTTCGCCAAGTTCCACTGGCGCCCCAAGCTGGGGATGCAGTCGGTGGTGTGGGACGAGGCCCTGAAGCTCAACGGCGCCGACCCTGATTTCCACCGCCGAGACCTGTGGAACGCCATCGCCGGCGGCGATTTCCCTGAGTGGGAGCTGGCCCTGCAGACATTCTCGCAAGAGCAGGCGGACAGCTTCGATTTCGACGTGCTGGACGCGACCAAGCTTATCCCGGAGGAGGTGGTCCCGTTGCGCGTGGTCGGCCGGATGGTGCTGGACCGTAACCCCGGCAACTTCTTCGCCGAAACCGAACAGGTAGCTTTCTGCGTCGCCAATGTCGTGTCGGGCATCGACTTCACCAACGACCCACTGATGCAGGGCCGACTGTTCTCGTACCTGGACACCCAGCTCAAGCGGCTGGGCGGTCCGAATTTCCACCAGATCCCGATCAACCAAGCCAAGTGTCCAGTGCTGAACCTGCAGCGCGACGGCCACATGCAGATGGGCGTTCCCCAGGGCCAAGTGAACTACGAGCCCTCTAGCCTCGGGCCGACCATCGCCCGCGAGAGCGCCGAAACCGGCTACCGCACATTTCCGGCGCCCGAGGCTGGCGATCAGCTTCGGGTTCGCCCCGAGAGCTTCGCCGACCACTTCACCCAGGCGCGGCTGTTCTTCGCCAGCCAGACCGAGCCGGAGCAGAACCACATCGTCTCCGCCCTGGTCTTCGAACTCAGCAAGTGCGAGATGCCGCGCGTGCGCGAGGCGGTCGTCGCCCAGCTGGCCAATGTGGACGACGCCCTTGCGACGCGGGTCGCCGCCGGGCTGGGGCTGAAGGGAAAGATCAAGCCTGCCGAGGCCGCGGCGCCCACCCGGGACATGCCGCCCTCGCCGATGCTGAGCATCCTCGCCAAGGCCAAGCCCACGCTACAGGGGCGCAAGATCGGTTGCCTCGTCAGCGACGGGACCGATGGAGCTCTGGTCGCCAAGCTTAAGGCGGCAGTGGAGAAGGCCGGCGCCAAGCTCGAGATCGTGGCGCCGAAGGTGGGCGGGGTCACCACAGCGGGCGGCGACCTGCTGCCCGCTGACCATCGGGTCGACGGCGGCCCGTCGGTGCTGTTCGACGCGGTGGCCCTGCTTCCCTCCGAGGAGGGGGGCGCCCAGCTGGCCATGGAGTCGGCGGCGGTGAACTTCGTGCGCGACGCCTTCGCACATCTCAAGGTGATCGCTTATCTGCCGGGCGCGACGCCGTTGTTCGTGAAGGGCGGCCTGCAGGTAGCCACGGCGGATACCGATCCGGGGCTGATCTCCTTGGACAACGGCTCCCTGGACGACTTCCTGGCGGCGGCCGCGGGCGGTCGCATCTGGCCCCGCGAGCCGATGGTCAGGCTGGTCCCATGACGAGAGCGCTTCCCGCCGAAGTGGGTGGTGGTCCGGCGTGACCGCCGAGGCCGAGGTCCTGGACGCTATCGTCGTCGGCGCCGGCCCGGCCGGCCTGACGGCGGCGCTCTACCTGGCGCGGTTCAAGCGGCGGTTCCTGGTGATCCACGACGAGCGCAGCCGCGCCGGATGGATCCCGATCTCGCACAACCACCCAGGCTTCGTGGACGGGATCAGCGGCGGGAACCTGCTGGCGCTCATGCGGCGTCACGCCGAGCGCTACGGCGCACGGATCGTTGCCGGCGAGGTCCAGGCGCTCACTCGTGACGGAAATGACTTCGTCGCCGAGATCGATGGCGAGCGTCGGCGCGCCCGGACGGCGCTTCTGGCCACCGGCGTCGTCGATCGCGCGCCCGATCTGCCGGGCATCGCCGACGCAGTCCGCCGGGCGCTGGTGCGCATCTGTCCGGTCTGCGATGGATACGAAGCGTCCGACCAGGCCCTCGGGGTCATCGGCTGCGACGATCGCGGGGCGGCCGAAGCCGAGTTCCTCACCACCTACAGCAATCGCGTCAGCCTGATCCACGTGGCCGAGCCGGCGAAGCTGTCGGCCGATGCGCGGGGTCGGCTGGCGAGGGCGGAGGTGGAGGTGATCGAGACGCTCCTGCAGGACGTCGAGCTGTGCAACGACCGGGTCACCGCGCTGGTGTTCGCCGACCACGGCCCCCGCCGGTTCGACGCCCTCTATTCGGCGCTGGGCGTGAGCCCCCGGTCGGAACTGGCGCGCAAGGCCGGCGCGGAGACCGACTCCGATGGGCGCCTCGCCGTCGATGAGCACCAGGAAACTACCGTGCGCGGGCTCTTCGCCGCTGGAGACCTCGTTCGCGGCCTCAATCAGATCGCCACCGCCCAGGGCGAAGGCGCCGTCGCTGCCACCGCGATCCACAACCGGTTGCGGGACGACGCGTCTTGCCGGGAAGGGAGGCAAGCCCCAAAGTCCTGAACTTGCCACTTTGATTCAGGCAAGCGGGGCTCCTCATGACCGGTCGCATCGCCACCCTCTGGCGCCATCCGGTGAAGGGCTTCACACCGGAACGCCTGACCGAGGCGGCGCTGGGCGCCGGCGCGTTCTTTCCCTGCGACAGGATCTATGCGGTGGAGGACGGCCCATCTGGGTTCAATTCCGCCGCCCCGGCCTGGGTCTCCAAGCAGAAGTTCACCGTGCTCGCCAAGATCGCCGAGTTGGCCCGGGCGCGGACCACCTACGACGAGGCGACGGGGGTGCTGAGCGCCAGCGCCGAGGGCCGGCAACCCTTCCGCGGGGCCTTGACCGAGGCGGAGGGCCGGATGGCGTTCGCGGCCTGGCTCACCGATTTCCTGGGCGAGGCGGCGAGTGGACCCTTGAAGGTGGTCGAGGCGCCGGGTCATCGGTTCACCGACCATCCACGGGGCGAGGTCTCGATCGTCAACCTGGCGAGCGTGCGCGATCTGGAGGCTCGGGTAGGCCGGACGATCGATCCGCTTCGGTTCCGGGCCAACCTCTATGTCGAGGGCTGGCCGGCCTGGATCGAGAACGACGCGAAGGAGCGGGAAGTGCGGCTGGGGCCGGTGACGGCGCGGGTGTTCTCGCCCATCGTCCGTTGCGCCGCGACCCACGTCGACCCCACCACGGGGGAGCGGGACATCGACCTGGTCGCCGCCCTCCACGCGAACTACGGACACATGTTCTGCGGGATCTATGTCTCCATTCTGGAGGGCGGACGGGTCTCCGAGGGGGACGCGGCCGAGATCAGGCCGGGCCAATCCTAACGATCTCGGCCCGGGCCGTCCCATTCTCGATCTGCAGGCGCGCGAAGGATTTCGGCTCGCCTTCGCTGGGCAGGGTCGCGCTTCCGGGGTTGATCCACAGCACGCCGTCGGCCTCCTCGATGGCCGGCTTGTGGGTCGAGGCCCAGAGCGCAACGGCAGCCGGGCCGCCAAACACCCGGTGAAGGGACCCGCCGCCGACGGGTTGCAACGGGTCCTTGGCCATCGCGGCGCCGGCCTCGACCGGATCGAAGACACAGCCGATCCCGACGCCCCCGACGTCGAACAGACGGACCTTGTCGGCCGCGCGGGGATCCGGCTCGTCATCCATCCCGCTCACGCCGATCACCGGGGCGATCCGCGCCAGGGCGTCCAGCCCCTGCCGCTCGCCCATGTCGCCAAGGGTGATGAAGAGATCCGCCCCCGCGAAGGCCTCGAGGGCCGGCTCCGGCCAGTCGATGCCGGCCGCCGGATGGATGTGGCAGTCGGCCAGGACGACGATGGTGCGGGCGTCGATGGGTTCGCTCATGGGAGACCTCGAGGTTGGTTCAGATTTTAGGCGAGCGGCGCGCGGCGTGGAAGCCCTGCGGCCGGGGTCCCCGGCGGCGGTTCCCGGAGCATGGAATCCTGCTAGGAGCCTTCGCGCGAAGGAGAGTGCGAGTGTCCGAGGCCAACCTGGAGACGGCGACCGCGCTGGAGACGCCGACCGGCGGGCCGCAGAACCTGGAGGAGGCCGAGGCCGCATACGAGCGTTTCGTGTGGGCCAACCTGCCGCGCAACTTCGCCGGCCATTTCATCCACGGCATGCTGGGGATGACCGGCTTTCGCCTGTTCAACGCCCCGACCTTCCTGCCTGCCTATCTGCACCTGCTGTCGGGGTCCGACTTCATCGTCGGCCTGGGGCAGTCCCTGCAGCAGCTGGGCGGAGTGATCTCGCCGGTGATCGGGGCGACCCAGATCGAGCACCGCAAGAAGGTCCTGCCGGTGGCGATTCTGATGGGCACGCTGATGCGCATCCAGATCCTGGGCGTGGCCGTGGCCGGCTTCATCCTGCACGGCTATCCGCTGCTGATCGCCATCCTGACCTTCCTGTTCCTGCTGGGCCTGTTCTCCGGTCCACAGTCGGTGGCCTTCCAGCTTCTGCTGGCCAAGGTCATTCCGATCGTCCGCAGGGGCCGGCTGCAGGCGTTGCGGAACGTCACCGGCGGCGCGATCGCCGCCGGCCTGGCCTGGTTCGCGGGTCGGTACCTGATCCAGCGCAACGTGTTCGGCAACGGCTATGGGGTGACGTTCCTGCTGGCCTTCGTGCTCACCAGCCTGGGGCTCAGCGCGCTGCAGATGCTGATGCGGGAGCCGGAGCCGCCGACAGTCCGGGCCAAGGGAAGGATCATGGACCGGGTGCGCGAATTCCCGGCCCTGTTCGCCCAGGACCCCGGCTTCCTGTTCTTCATGATCGCCCAGACCCTGGCGACGGCGGGACGCGTGGCGGCGCCGTTCTATATCCTCTACGCCGGCCACTCTATGCAGCTGAACGGCAAGAACCTGGGCCTGCTGTCGCTGGCCTTCCTGGGCGCCGACACGGTGACCAACCTCGGCTGGGGCCTCGCCGGTGACCGGTTCGGGTTCCGCTTCACCTTCGCCCTGGCGCTGGGGGTGTGGATCGCCGGCACCGTCCTGCTGATGGCGGCGCCGTCGCTGGTCTCAGTCCATCTGCCGGGCTCGGGCGGCGGTGCGCACGGCGGGGTGATGCTGGGGGCGCAGGCCTTCATCCTCATGGCCTTCTTCGCCCTCGGGGCGGCGCAGTCGGGCTTCCTGATGAGCTCCCAGACCATGGTGCTGGAGTTCGGCGCCCGGGACGACATTCCCATGCGCCTGGCCCTGACCACGACGGCCCAGGGGGCGATGAACACGCTCGGCCCTCTGGCGGGAGGGCTGATCGCCGCCACCCTCGGATACCAGGTGCTGTTCGGGGTCTCGATCGGCCTGCTTGCGATCGCGCTGGCGGTCCTGCTGATCCTCGTCGAGGAGCCACGCCACCGCTCGCTCGCCTCGGGGGGAAGCCGCGTGCTAAGGCCCTGAGATCACAGTTCCCAACAGGCGAGACCATGCGCATCGGCGTCCCCAAAGAGATCAAGACCCTGGAATTCCGCATCGGCGCGACGCCGGGTGTGGTGCAGCGCCTGTGCCGGGAAGGCCACCAGGTGTTCGTCGAGGCGGGGGCCGGGGCGGGAATCGGCCTGGCGGACCAGGTCTACGCAGACGTGGGCGCGGACATCCTGCCCGATGCCGACGCGGTCTTTGCGGCGGCCGAGATGATCGTCAAGGTCAAGGAGCCGCAGGCGGTGGAGATCGCACGCCTGAAGCCCCATCACATCCTCTTCACCTACCTGCACCTGGCCGCCGATCCCGACCAGGCGCGCGGCCTGATGGAGTCCGGCTGCACCGCCATCGCCTATGAAACGATCACCGACCGCTCCGGGCGCCTGCCGCTGCTGGCCCCGATGAGCCAGGTGGCGGGACGGATGTCGGTGGACGTGGGCGCCTATCACTTGCTCAAGCCGGCCGGCGGCCGCGGCCTGCTTCTCGGCGGCGCGCCGGGGGTGCTGCCGGCCCGGGTGCTGATCCTGGGTGGCGGGGTGGCGGGCAAGCACGCCGCCGAGATGGCCATCGGCCACGGCGCCGACGTGACCCTCTACGACATCTCCGCCGCGCGGCTGGAACAGCTGGACGACCAGTTCGGGGGGCGGCTGAAGACCTGCTATTCGACCCACGACCTGGTGGCCGAGGCCCTGCCCACCGCCGATCTGGTCATCGGCTGCGTCCTCATCCCGGGGGCCGCGGCGCCGAAGCTGGTCACCCGGGCGGACCTGAAGAAGATGCGCCCGGGGACGGTGCTGGTGGATGTCGCGATCGACCAGGGCGGCTGCTTCGAGACCAGCCACCCCACCACCCACGCCGACCCGACCTTCGTGGTCGACGATGTAATCCACTACTGCGTGGCCAACATGCCGGGCGCCGCGC
Organism: Caulobacteraceae bacterium; assembly: GCA_028290905.1. Classification (GTDB taxonomy): domain Bacteria; phylum Pseudomonadota; class Alphaproteobacteria; order Caulobacterales; family Caulobacteraceae; genus Acaudatibacter. The sequence goes on from JAQGIW010000138.1 coordinate 24,956, forward strand.
CCCTGACCTCGACCTACGCCCTCAGCGCGGCGACGGCCCCCTACATCTCGGACCTCGCCGCGAAGGGCGTCGACAAGGCCCTGGCCGACGATCCGGGGTTCGCCGCCGGGCTGAACGTCCGGGACGGGCGGATCGTCTATCCGGCCGTGGCGGAGGCGCTGGGGTTCTCTTGAACGACGCCGCGCCGCTTCGGCGCGGGATGGGGGAGGGTTGATGACCTCTGATCGCGCCGCCGGGCCGCTGGCGATGCTGCTGGGCGGCCTGGCCCTGGTGGCCGCTCTGCCCGCATGGGCCGCGGCCCAGGACCCGCCCGCCAAGACCATCGCCCAGGCGACCGCGGGCCTGGAACGCCGGGCGGGCCTCCTGCCTGTCTATGTGGACGCCAAACGCGGGCGGGTGCTGCTGGCCCTTACCCCGGACGCCAAGGGCGACTGCGGCCAATTCATATACATGGCCGCCATGCGCTCGGGCCTCGGCTCGACGCTGGTGGGGATCGACCGCTCCAATCCCGGACCACCGCAGCTCCTTTCCTTCCGGCGTGCGGGGGGGAAGGTGATGGCGGAGCTGGAGAACACCGCCTTCCGCGCCGACGGGGGCGCGCCCGCCGAGGAACAGGCGGTGCGGGAGTCGTTTCCCCCGTCCATCGTCTGGTCCGGGGACATCCTCGCCGAGGACGCGAGCGGGGCGATCCTGGTCGACCTCTCCGGCTTCCTCGTCCGCGACCAGTTCGGGGTGATCGACGCCCTCAAGGCCGCCAAGCAGGGCGACTTCAGGCTGGTCCCCGAACGCAGCTATCCGGACGTCGCCGAGGTGCAGACCTTTCCGGACAACCTGGAACTCGAGGCCCACGAGACCTTCGTGAGCGACGCCCCCGGTGACCAGGTGAAGGGGATCGCCCCCGAGCCGCACGCGGTGACCCTGATCGAGCACCATTCCCTGGTCAGGTTGCCGCCGCCGGGGTTCACGCCGCGCCGCGAGGATCCGCGCACCGGGAGCATCGACCAGCTGGCGGCCGACTATGGCGCACCGCTGGGCGCGCCGGTCGTCTATCGCCTGGCCGCCCGCTTCCGGCTGGAGAAGACCGATCCCGCCGCCGCCCGCTCGCCGGTCAGGAAGCCCATCGTCTTCTATGTCGACCGCGCGGCCCCCAAGCCGGTGCGCAGCGCCCTCATCGACGGCGCGCGCTGGTGGGCTCAGGCGTTCGACGCGGCCGGTTTCATCGACGCTTTCCGGGTGGAGGTGCTGCCGGAGGGGGTGAACCCGCTGGACGCCCGCTACAACGTGATCAACTGGGTGCATCGCCAGACGCGGGGCTGGTCGTACGGCTGGCCGATCACCGATCCGCGGACCGGGGAAATCGTCAAGGGCTCGGTGCTGCTGGGCTCGCTGCGCATGCGCCAGGACCGGATGATCTTCGAAGGCTTGGTGGGGGCCGACAAGACCGGAACCGGCGCGTCGGACGATCCGATCGTGGTCTCCCTGGCCCGACTTCGCCAGCTGGCGGTGCACGAGACCGGCCACGCCCTGGGCCTCGCCCACAACTTCGCCGGCAGCACCTTCGGCGACCGGGCGTCGGTGATGGACTATCCCGGGCCGCGGGTCGGGATCACCGACGGCAAGCTGGATTTTTCCGACGCCTACAAGGCGGGGATCGGCGACTGGGACCGGTTCGCCATCAAGTGGCTCTACAGCGAAGTTCCGCCTGGAGCGGCGGGGCAGGCGGCCCTGGAAACGGTCGTCCGCGACGGCTACGCCCGGGGGCTGCGCTATGTCAGCGACGACGACGCGCGGCCCACGGGATCTGCCAACCCCCATGGCGCCCTATGGGATGACGGGACGGACGCCGTGGCGGGCCTCGCCCATGCGCTGGAGGTGCGCCGGATTGCCCTGGCCCGCTTCGGTCCGGCCAACGTTCCTGCCGGCGCCCCGCTGTCGGACCTGCGGCGGGTGATCGTGCCGATCTACCTCTTTCACCGGTATGAGGTCGACGCGGTGGCCAAGTCGATCGGCGGCGTGGATTTCAACTACGGCTTGCGTGGAGACGGAGCGCCGAGCGCACGGGCGGTGGATGGGGCGGCGCAGCGGCGGGCGCTCGAGGCGCTGCTGGCGACACTCGATCCGGCCGTGCTCGACCTGCCGGACGCGCTGATCGACCAGCTCTCTACCGGACGCGACGGCGCGGCCGACGTCGCCTATGGTGTCGAGGTATTCGGCGGGGAGACGCGCACGCCGGTGTTCGACATCACCGCCGCGGCCCAGGCGGCGGCCGACATCACCCTCGGCAATCTCCTGGAGCCCTCGCGTCTCGAGCGGGTGAGCGACCAGGGCGCGCGCGACCCCTCGGCGATGACCCTGGCCGAACTCCTGAACCGCACGCTGGACGTGGTCTTCGCAGGAACCCCCGCCACCCCCCGCCAGAGCCAGCTGCGCCGCGCCGTCCGCGCGCGGCTGGTGGTGAAACTGGCCGGCCTGGCGGAGGACAAGGCCGCGCCGCCTACGGTGACCGCCGACGCGAGGGCGGCGCTGGACCTGCTCGCTCGCCGTCTGGCGCAGGTGAAGACCGGCGACGTCGCCGACCTTGCCCAGGCCCGTTACTTCGAGCAGATCATCGAGAACCGCTCCCAGGACCAGCTCGCCGCCATCGTCGAGGCGGACCACAAGCGCGCCGCTCCGCCCCCGGGCATGCCGATCGGCGGTGAGGACTGCTGGTTCTGCGACACCGGCGGCGCTTTCTGAGGGATCAGGGCGTACCGGGATCGCTCACCACGTCGTCCACCGCCTCGATCCAGTGGCGGACCGGGACGGGCGCCGTTTCGGCCAGGTGCATCCAGCAGCCGATATTGGCGGTGTAGATCGCCTCGGGCGCTCCTTCGGTGAGGGCGGAAATCTTGGCCTCGCGCAGGCGACCGGCCATTTCGGGCTGCAGCAGGGAATAGGCGCCGGCGGAGCCGCAGCACAGATGGGCGTCGGCCACAGGCTGGGGCTCGTAGCCGAGGCCGGCGAGGATCCGGGCCGGCGCGTCGCCGAGCCCCGGTCCGTTGCGCAGGGTGCACGGCTGGTGGACGGCGATGCGGCGCCGGGCCGGGGCCCGGACGGCCGTCGGCGGATGGTCCGTCAGCACCTCCGCTGGATCGCGCACATGACCGGCGATACGCCGAGCCTTCACCGAATAGACCGCGTCGTCCGCGAGGAGATCGGGATAGTCGCGGATAAAGGCCGCGCAACCGCTGGCGTTGACGACGATCGCCTGCGCGCCGGTGTCCAGCTCGGCGGTCCAGATGTCGATGTTTCGCCGGGCGATGAGGCGGGCCTCCTCCGGGGCGTCGAGATGGGCGCTGAGCGCGCCACAGCAGCGGACGCCGGGCGTCTCGCCGAGGGCGATCCCCACGCCATCGAAGACGCGCCGGGTGGCGGCGTTGAAGTGAGGCGCCGTGGCGCTCTGGACGCAGCCCGTCAGCAGGCTCATCCGCCGTGGATGATCGCCCGCGGTGCTCGGCCTTGCCGAGACCCGGGCGGGCAGCTTGCCCCTCAGGCCGGCCGGCATGAGGCTTCGAAACGGTCGGCCGATGGCGATGAGGCTCGCGAGGCGCCAGGGTTCGACGCACAGCCAGCGAAGGGCGGCCCGCCACAGGCGCTCCCGCAGCGGCCGCCGAACCTTCTCGGCAATGGCCTCGCGCCCGACGTCCAGCAGGCGGTGGTATTGCACGCCCGATGGGCAGGTGGTCTCGCAGGCCCGGCAGGAAAGGCAGCGGTCGAGGTGGACCTGGCTCAGCCGGCCGACCGGCTCCCCCTCGAGGGCCTGCTTGATCAGGTAGATGCGCCCGCGCGGCCCGTCGAGTTCGTCGCCGGTGAGCTGATAGGTCGGGCAGGTGGCGTTGCACATCCCGCAGTGGACGCAGGCGCGCAGGACCTCGCCGGCTATGGCGCCGGCGGCCGTTTCGGCGAGGGGGCTGGCGATTTTGGTGCGCACGTCTAGAGCCCTTCGTACATCCGGCCCGGATTGAACACCCCCGCCGGGTCGAAGGCCGCCTTCAACCTCTTGTGGAGAGCGAAAAGGCCGGGAGGAAGGGGCGAGAACACCGCTTCGCCCGGGCCGGCACCCCGGTAGAGCGTGGCGTGGCCGCCGGCCTCGGCCGCGAACGTGCGTATGCGCTCGGCCGGGGCGTCGCTGTCCAGCCAGATCTCGGCCCCGCCCCAGTCGCGGATCGCCGGGCCGGGAAGATCGTTGAGCGCGGCGGTTCTCGGAACCGACAGCCGCCAGAGGCGCGGCGCGCCAAGGGAGCCGGTCCGGCGGTGGCGCAGGTCCTCCCAGAACACGGCCGGCGTCTCCTCACCGCCGAACTCCGCCGCGGCGGCGGCCACGGCGGCCGAGGGCCCCGACAGGCGCAGATGCAGCCGCTCGCCGTCGTGCGCAACGCCGCTGAGGGGGAGGGGGCGGCGCATGAGGGTGGTGATCCAGGCCTGGGCCGCAGGCCAGGAAAGGTCGAAGCTCCGGGAAAGCTCGGACGCCGGGATCGGGGCGACGCGCAGGGACACCTCCAGCAGCACCCCCAGGCAGCCGAGCGCGCCGGCCATCAGGCGAAAGCCGTCGAACCCAGCGACGTTCTTGAACACCGTGCCGCCGAACCGCAGAGCCTCGCCCTTGCCGCCCAGCACCGTGACCCCGAGCACGCTGTCCCGCACCGCCCCGGCGAAGGGACGGCGGGGGCCGGCCAGCCCGGCGGCCACCACGCCGCCCAGGGTGCTGTCCGATCCCAGGACCGGCGGCTCGAACGCCAGCCGCTGGTTCTGACGCGCCAGGAGCGCCTCGATTTCTTTGATGCGCGTCCCCGCCCGGGTGGTGATCACCAGCTCGCTGGGCTCGTAGTCGACGACCCCCGCGTATCCCGAGACATCCAGCCGCTCGCCGCCGACCGCGCGGCCATAGAAGGCCTTGGTGTCGCCGCCGACGATGCGCAGGGGCGTGCGCGCGGCCGAGGCGGCGCGCACGCGATCGGCCAGCTCGTCCGCGAAATCCCGGATTTCAGAAGCGGTCGAGGTGGGCAAAGGGCGCCTTCCCGGCGTGGACGTGCATGGCCCCGTGCTCGACGCAGCGCGCCGGGGTGGGGATCGCCTTGCCTGGATTGAGCAGGCCGGCCGGATCGAAGGCGGCCTTGATGGCGAAGAACGTCTCGATTTCGGCCGAGCCGAACTGGGCGCACATCTGGTTGATCTTTTCGCGCCCGACACCGTGTTCGCCAGTGATCGTACCGCCCATGGCCACGCACAGCTCGAGGATCTTCCCGCCCAGGGCCTCGGCGCGTTCGATACCGCCGTCCTCGTTGGCGTCATAGAGGATCAAGGGGTGAAGATTGCCGTCCCCTGCGTGGAAGACGTTCGCGACCGCCAGGCCATGCTCCTCCGACAGCCGTCCGATCGCCTCCAGCACGTCCGGCAGCCGTCGGCGGGGGATGGTGCCGTCGATGCAGTAGTAGTCGGGGGCCAGGCGGCCCATGGCGGGAAAGGCGCCCTTGCGCCCAGCCCAGAACAGCTGGCGCTCGGACTCGTCGCGCGCCACGCGCACCTGGACGGCGCCGGCGGCCTCGCAGATGGCGGCCACCCGCTCGAGTTCCTCGGCGATGTCGTCCTCGGCGCCGTCCAGTTCGCACAGCAGGATGGCGGCGGCGTCGGTGGGGTAGCCGGCGTGGGTGTGCTCCTCGGCGGCGGTGAGCGCCAGGCGGTCCATCATTTCCAGTCCGGCCGGAATGATCCCGGCGGCGATGATCGCGGCCACCGCTTCGCCGGCCTGGCGCACGTCGGCGAAGGCGGCCAGCATCACCTGGGCGTGGCTGGGGCTCGGCAGCAGGCGGACCGTGACTTCGGTGACCACCGCCAGCAGGCCCTCGGAGCCGGTCATCAGGGCCATCAGGTCGAAACCGGGGGCGTCCAGCGCCTCCCCGCCCAGCGTCAGACCCTCGCCCTCCAGGGTCATGATCTCCAGCGCCTGGAGGTTGTGCACCGTCAACCCGTACTTGAGGCAATGCACGCCGCCGGCGTTTTCCGCCACGTTGCCGCCGATGCTGCAGGCCAGCTGGGACGAGGGATCGGGCGCGTAGAACAGGCCATAGGGCGCGGCCGCCTCGGAAATCGCCAGGTTGCGAACGCCGGGCTGCACGCGGGCGGTGCGGGCGTCCGGGTCGATCGCGAGGATGCGGCTCATCCGCGAGAGGCTGAGGAGGACGCAGCCGGGCGAGGGCAGGGCGCCGCCGGAAAGGCCGGTCCCGGCGCCGCGGGCCACCACCGGGACGCCGAGGCGGGCGCAGGTCCGTAGGACTGCACGCACTTCCCCGGTATCGCGCGGCAGGGCGACGACGGCGGGCAGCCCACGATAGGCGGCCAGGCCGTCGCTCTCGTAGACCCGCATGCCCTCGGTCTTGGTGACCAGGGCGCCGGCGGGGAGGACCTCGCTCAGGGCCGAAATCAGGCGCCCGCGATCAACGGGCGGGAACATTGGATCCAGGGCAATGTCGAACTGGTCGAGCATGACACAAAGGCGTATAGTGGGTTGCGGACCGGGTCGATGGGGTTGGAAGCGTATCTTGAACGTTCTTGCGGGCGACGGGACCTCGCCACTTTCTCCCTTGACCTTCGCACCCGACGCCTTGAACGGCGTTTCAGCGCCGGGAAAACGGCTTTCGTCGCCTTATTTGGCCTCGACCGCTAGTCAGAAGCCAAAACGCCAGTTAAATCCGCATTAATCAACAGGTTCGGACGGTTATCATGCCAGGTGGCACAGTCAAATTCTTCAACGGCGCCAAAGGCTTCGGCTTTATCGCGCCGGACGACGGCGGCGCCGACGTCTTCGTGCACATCTCCGCTCTGGAGCGATCGGGCCTCGCGGCCCTGAACGAAGGCGATCAGGTCACGTTCGAACTCGAGCAGGACCGGCGTTCGGGCAAGCTGGCGGCAGTGGATCTGGTGGTCACCGGTTCGTCCGGTCCCCCGGCCCGCGGCCCGCGCGCGGCGGGACCCTCGCGCGGCTTCGGCGGCGGCGATCGGGACTCCTTCCAGCGTCGTCCGCCGGGCGGCGGCGGCGGCGGGGGCGGCGGCGGATCGCGCGACCCGGCCGGCGCGGGTTCGGGCGTCGTCAAGTGGTTCAACACCACCAAGGGGTTCGGCTTCATCCAGCCCCGGGACGGCGGCGCGGACGTGTTCGTGCACATCTCCGACGTCGAAAAGGCCGGGCTCTCGCGCCTCGCCGACGGCCAGGCGGTGTCCTACGACCTCGAACAGGATCGCCGCACCGGCAAGACCTCCGCGACCAACCTGCGGGTCGAGTCCTAAGGGTTCGCATCCCGGCTTGATTGAAGCCGGGACGTGGACGACCTCCGGTCTCCGTCCGAGCGTCGGCGCGCTCGGACGATCAGGCGAACGTTTCTGTGAAGCGGATGTTGTTGGCCTCGAGGCCCTTCAGCACGACTTCCAGACCGCCGGACTTGATCATCCATTCCAGGCGGTGATCGCGGTATTCGCGCTTGAAGAGGCCCTGGGCGACCGCCTCGGCGACGTTGGACGAGCCCCGGTCGAAGGCGCGCGCCTCGCCTACGGTCTGGGATACGGACGGTCGCTCCATGACGCGCGTGAACCAAGCCGACAGGGGCGAGCCGTCTGTGGGCTTGTTGCCCATCACGATAGAGGCGGCAACATAGGGAACGACCGAGAGGTCGCCCCAGCCGAACGCGTCGCCGTTGAACCACGCCGCGTCGCCGAGCTTGCCCTCCAGCCAGCGATAGAAGCCCTGGGTCTGGCGGGCGGCGTTGGCGAGCAGGGTCTCCGCGAGCTCGCCCTTGGCGCGCTGGAACCAGCCGATTTCGCCGAGGCCCCAGTTGATGGCCTCGAAGTGGGTGTCCATCACCTCCTCGATCATCCGGACCCGGGCGCGGGCCGCCGGTGTGGCCGGCAGCAGGGACGGGGTCGGCCATCTGTCCTCGATGTATTCGAGGATGATGGTGGAGTCGAAGATCTCGACGTCGTCGTCGATGAGCACCGGCACCTCGGCGCGGGGATTGGCGCGCACGAAGTCCCCCGCCCCGCCACCCGCGCCCAACCCTCCGGGCAGGGCGAGGTCGAAAGGAACCGCCTTCTCGCGCAGGGCGATCTTCACCTTCTGGGCGTAAGGCGACAGAGGATGCTCGTAGACGGTGACCATGGCGCTCTCTCCTTTGGGGCGGGACGGATTTAGAAAGGAAGGTTCACCACAGAGACACAGAGGACACAGAGATAGGATTGTATTTGCGACGGAGCCGCGACCTTACAATTAACACGGAACGTAGTGTCTTCGACGCAGATTTAAATAAGCTATCTTTACTCTGTGTCCTCTGTGTCTCTGTGGTGACCTCTCTTGCTACTCTACTCTAAGCCTCGTTGGTGAAGATGATGGTGCCGGAGGCGGCGAACATGCCGCCGACGCCGTGGCTGACGGCGACCTTGGCGCCGGGGACCTGCGCCGGGGCGACGCCGCGCATCTGCCGGACGCTCTCCTGCAGGGCGTACATGCCGTACATCCCCGAGTGCATGTAGGAGAGGCCGCCGCCATTGGTGTTCAGCGGCAGCTTGCCACCCGGCGCGGTATTCCGTTCACGGATGAACGCAGCGGCCTCGCCGGGCTTGCAGAAGCCCAGGTCCTCGAGGCCATAAAGCGGCAGGTGGGCGAAGGCGTCGTAGATCATCAGATGATCCACGTCGGCGTGGGCGATGCCCGCCTCGTCGAAGGCCTTCCTGCCGGAGACGCGGAAGGCCCTGGAGGTGGTGAAGTCCTCCATCTGGCTGACCAGGGGTGTCTCGGTGCTCTCCCCGGTTCCAAGGATATAGACGGGCTTGTGCGGAAAATCCTTGGCGCGGTCCGCGCTGGTGAGGATCAGGGCGCCGCCGCCGTCGGTGACCAGGCAGCACATCAGCATGCGGAACGGCCAGGCGATCATCGGCGAGTTCAGCACGTCCTGGACGGTGATCGGATCCCTGAAGCTGGCGCGCGGGTTCTTGGCCGCCCACTCGCGCTGGATCACCGAGACCCAGGCCAGATCCTCCTCGGTGAGGCCGTAGGTCTTCAGGTAGCGCAGCACGGGAATCGTGAACATCGTCGGCGGGCCGGCGGGCCCGTAGGGGGCTTCGAACTGGCCGGAGAGGCTGGCCGCGCCGCCGCCGCCGAAGCGGCCGCCGCCGCCCACGCGGGAGCGGCCGCTCTCGCCGTGGGTGATCAGGACGGTCGAGCACAGTCCCTCGGTGATCGCCGCCGCCGCGTGGCGGACGTGGAGCATGAACGAGCAGCCGCCGACCGACGTGCCGTCGACCCACTTGGGGGTGATCCCCAGGTAGTGGGCGACGGCGACCGGGCTTTCGCCGGCGGTGGCGACGCCGTCAATGTCCTTGGCCGTCAGGCCGGCGTCGGCCAGGGTGTTGAGGGCGGCGTCGGCGTGCAGGCCGATCACCGACATGTCCGGGATCTTGCCGAGCCGGGTGGTTTCGGCGGCGCCGACGACGGCGACGGAGCGCTGCTTCATGGGGGCGTCAGGCTCCGGCCGGCTTGAAGAGGGGAAGGGCCATGGCTCCGAAGGTCTCGAAGGTCAC
>JAQGIW010000146.1 GCA_028290905.1 Caulobacteraceae bacterium
ACCGCGGACTCCCCCTCCACCCCTTCGGGGTCCCCCTCCCCCCGAGGGGGAGGAGAGTCGCTCCGTTGACCTGACCGCGCTTGGCAAGCGGGGGGGCGCATCGCTAAGGTCCGCCGCCCTACAAGAGACCCTCGAGGAAGCGTCATGGCCCTGGTCGAACCCTCCGACGAACAGGAGCGGGAAGCCCTGAACACCGGTGTGAAGCCCGTCGCCGAAAGTCACCGGTTCGACGAAGGGGCTCTGGCCGAATGGATGACGGCCAATGTCGAAGGATATGAAGGGCCTCTGCAGGCGCGCCAGTTCAAGGGCGGCCAGTCCAACCCCACCTACCAGCTGGTCACCCCCCGCCAGAGCTACGTCATGCGCCGCAAGCCGCCCGGCAAGCTGCTGCCCTCTGCACACGCGGTGGATCGCGAGTTCCGGGTGATCTCCGCCCTGCACCCCACCGGGTTTCCGGTGGCCAGGCCATACGGCCTCTGCACCGACGAGAGCGTGGTCGGCACCATGTTCTACGTCATGGAGATGGTCGAGGGCCGCGTCCTCTGGGACCAGTCTCTGCCCGCCTATTCACCCCCCGAGCGCCACGCCATCCACATGGCGGCGCTCAGCACCCTCGCCGCCCTGCACAACACCGATTACAAGGTCGTCGGCCTGGAAGGGTTCGGGCGACCCGGCAACTACATGCTGCGCCAGATCGACCGCTGGACAAAGCAGTACAAGGCTTCCGAGACCCAGCATCTGGAGACCATCGAGCGGCTGATCGAGTGGTTGCCCAGGACCGCGCCCGACGACGACCAGACCACCATCGTCCACGCCGACTACCGCCTCGACAACATGATCATGCACGCCACCGAGCCGCGCGTCGTCGCGGTGCTCGACTGGGAACTGGCCACCCTCGGCAATCCCTTGGCTGACTTCACCTATGTGCTGATGCAGTGGGTGAACGGGAGTCTCTCCACCATCCCGGACCTGAAGGCCCGCGGCATCCCGACCATGGATGAGTACATCGCCGAATACTGCCGCCTGACCGGCCGCGAGGGCCTGCCGGATCTCAACTGGTTCTTCGCCTACAACGCCTTCCGCCTGGCCGGCATCTGCCAGGGAATCGTCGGCCGCGCTCGCGACGGCACCGCCAACAGTCCCCAGGCCGCCGCCATGGGCGCGCGCGTTCCTCTGTTGGGCGAAGCCGCCTGGAAGTTCGCGCTGGCGGCGGGAGCGTGACACTATCGCTGTGACTTAACCCAGAGGCCCGACATGGATTTCAACGCCGACTACACGATGACCATCGACGGCAGGGCGATAACCACGCCCGGGTCCATCGAGGTTGTCAATCCCGCCACCGGCGAGGCGTTCGCCAAGGCGCCCGACTGCACGCGCGAACTTCTCGACCAGGCTGTCGCCTCGTCGAAGGCTGCCTTCAAGACCTGGCGCAAGGTTCCCCTCGCCGAACGCCAGGCGATGGTCGCCAGGGCCGGCGAGGTGCTGATCGCCAACGCCGATGAGCTGTCGCGGCTGTTCACGCGCGAACAGGGCCGTCCGGTGGCCATGGCCCATACCGAGATCATGGGCGCCGGCCAGTGGCTGCAGCAGGTCGCCAGGATGGAGCCGCCGGTCCATGTCTCCGAGGACTCTCCGACCCAGCTGATCGAGACCCGCTACGTCCCCCTCGGCGTCGTCTGCGCCATCGCGCCGTGGAACTTCCCGGTCACCCTGTCGATGTGGAAGGTGGCGCCCGCGCTGGTGGCCGGGAACACCATGGTGCTCAAGCCCTCGCCCTTCACCCCGCTCTGCACCCTCAAGATCGGCGAGCTGTTCCGCGACGTCTTCCCGCCGGGCGTGCTCAACATCATCAGCGGCGGCGACGATCTGGGTCCCTGGATGACCGCCCATCCGGGCTTTGCCAAGATCTCCTTCACCGGCTCCACAGCCACCGGCAAGCGGGTGATGGAGAGCGCCGCCAAGGACCTCAAGCGCGTCACCCTGGAGTTGGGCGGCAACGACGCGGCGATCGTGCTGCCGGACGTCGACCTCGACGCGGTCGCCGAGAAGATCTTCTTCGGCGCCTTCTTCAACAGCGCCCAGATCTGCGTCGCCACCAAGCGGCTCTACGTGCATGAGGACGTCTATGACGGGCTGCGCGACCGGCTGGTGGCGATCGCCCGGGCGGTCAAGGTCGGCGACGGGGCCGACCAGGGCACCGTCATCGGGCCGATCCAGAACAAGCGCCAGTACGACCGCGTCATGGACCTGCTCGAGGACGCGCGGCGCAACAACCTGACCCTGCTGCACGGCGCCGACATTCCCCAGGGTGGCGGCTACTTCGTGCCGATCACCATCGTCGACAATCCGCCGGAGTCGCAGCGCGTGGTGCGGGAAGAGGCGTTCGGCCCCATCCTGCCTATGATGAAGTTCGCCGAGATCGACGAGGTCATCGATCGCGCCAATGACAGCGACTACGGCCTGGCGGGCGCGGTGTGGTCGAAGGACGTCAACAAGGCCATGGACATTGCGCGGCGGATCGAGACGGGCACGGTGTGGATCAACCAGAACCTCAACCTGCGCCCGGACACCGCGTTCGCCGGCCGCAAGCAGAGCGGGTTCGGGGTCGAGAACGGGACGGACGGCCTGCTGGAATTCATGGCCCCCCAGGCGGTCTACCTCGCCCGCGGCTGAGCGGCTTCACCGCCCTCGGGCTGTCACACCTGCGGCTCGAACGCCGGCGCGGGCCGCAGCGGCCACACGAGGGCGGCGATCACGTTCGACGGTCCTGCCTCCTCCCCCAGCCCGGTCTCGGGATAGTCGCCCGGCGCCGGCGGCCGGTAGGCGCCGGTGAGGACGTCGAACAGCGGCAGCAGGGCCGCGAAGTTGCAGTCGCGGTCCTCCGGCCGGCTGGAATGATGCCGCCGGTGGTACTGCGGCGCGTTGAGCACCCACGCCCACCGCCCGAACCCCACCTTTACGTTCATGTGCGTGACGTAGTTGTACGAGGTCAGGACCCCGTACAGCCCGACGATGCGCGCGTCGGCTTTGAACAGGAGCCCCACCACCAGGTAGATGGTGAAGGTCTTGATGAAGGTCTCCAGCCAGAAGTGGCGGATCGCCGTGGAGACGTTGAAGGCCTCGTCGCTGTGGTGCAGCGAATGCATCGCCCACAGCCAGGGAAACGAGTGCTGGGCGCGGTGGAAGAGGTACTCGCCCAGGTCCATCGCCACGAGATAGGCGGCAAGGCCCATCAGCAGCCCCCAGCCCTGCGCCGGCAGCGCCACGAACCCGCCGCCTAGCCCATTGACCGCCAGCACCGTCAGCGCCCCCGTCGCCGGCCGCAGCAGCGCCTGAATCAGCGAGGCGGGCGCGAAATAAAGCAGGTTGAACCCGAGGGTCGGTGTCGTGGGCCGCGTCGCCGCGAACCGGCGCTCGATCAGCCCTCCCACGGCGATGAACGCGCCGGCGGCGAGCAGACCGGCGAGGAAGGTTTCCACGGATGTCGCCATAGCGGAGGCCATGCGCCAAACCGCAGCACCGCCGACGCTCCAAGCTCAAGCCCGAACGTCCAAAACGGCGGCTATTTCAGTTGGCATTCAATCTGGATTAGCGGCGGTCTTCGCGATCATCTCCCAAGCCGCCGCCTCGTTCTCGAAGCGCGCCCGAACCGGCCAAGCCTTCACCCGCTCCCGCCATGACGGCGGCAGGCGGGCCCAGTCCTTCTCGCTGGTGACGAGGCCGGCGCCCAGCGTGGCGGCGCGGTCGGCCAGGAACCTCAGGGTGTCCTCCGGAATGAGCCGGTGATCCGGCAGGGGGGCGAAGTCGACCAGGTCACAGCCGCCCGCCTTCAGGGCCCGCTCCATCTTCCACGGCTTGCCGATGCCGGCGAAAGCGATCTGCGGGCCGGGCGGCGGCGGCGCGGCGGGTTCGAGGCGGGCGATCAGCACCAGCTTGCCGACGAAGAGGGCGAGGAGTTCCTCGTTCGGGGCCACGAGATCCGCCGGCAGCAGCAGCACCACGGCGTCGGCGCGGGCGAGGCCGGCCGTCAGCGGCTCGCGCATCGGTCCGGCCGGGAACACGGCCCCGTCGCCGAACGGCCACTCCTCGTCGCGGGTCTCGCCGTCCACCACCACCAGCGACAGGGTCTTAGCGACCGAGGGGTTCTGGTGGCCGTCGTCCATGACGATGACCTCGGCGCCATCGGCGGCCGCCGCCCGGGCGCCAGCCGCGCGATCCCGGGCGATCCACACCGGCGCGTCGGCCGCCATCATCAGGGCCTCGTCGCCGACGTCGGCGGCGGTGTGGACGGCCCGATCGACCCGGACCGGACCGGTCAGGCGTCCGCCGTGGCCCCGGGAGAGGATGTGCGGGCGCAGGCCCCGGGACCGGAACAGCGCGACGATGGCCCGCGCCACCGGCGTCTTGCCCGCGCCGCCCATGGTGACGTTACCGACGCAGATCACCGGAACGCCCGGATCGGCCGGCCGGCCGCGCGCGATCCGCCGCGCGGTGGCCAAGGCCCAGATCCAGGAAACCGGAGTCAGCAGGGTGCGGGTCGTCGCCATCTCCCGGCGTCCGCGCCGATACCACCAGCGTGGCGTCGCCAGCCTCATGGCTCCAGCAACCCCAGCACGCGCTCCACCGCCGCGCCGGCCGCAGCGTCCCCCGCCGCCGCGAAGACGGAGGCCTGCTGCGCCATCGCCGCCAGGGCGGGATCGCCGGCAAGGGCGCGCGAGAACCAGCCCGCCAGGTCGCCGGGCGGGACGCGCCGGGTCGCTCCCGCCGCCTCCAGCGCCTGATAGACCGGCCAGGCCGTGACCTCCGGGCCCGCGATGAACGGGCAGCCGAGCCGGGCCGGCTCCAGGGGGTTGTGGCCGCCGACGCCCGCCTCCGTCAGGCTGCCGCCGACGACAGCCAATCTGGCCAGCCGATACCACAGGCCGAGCTCGCCGACCGTGTCGGCGACATAGACCGGCGCCTCGCCCAAGGCCTCGCCTCTCGTGCGCCGGCCCACGGCCACGCCCATCTCGCGAGCCAGGCGTTCGACGGCCTCGCCGCGCGCCGGGTGGCGCGGGGCGAGGATCAGCAACGGCCCCGCCTCCCCCGCCGCCGCCGCCGCCTGAACGGCCCCCAGAGCGAGTTCCTCCTCGCCCGGATGAGTGCTGACCGCGAACAGGACGGGGCGATCGCCCAGGACGCTCCGGGCCCGCGCCAGTTCCGCCTCCTCCACCGGCAGCGGCGGGGCGCCGAACTTCAGGTCCGCCAGGCCGTCCACCCGAGCCCCGAGGGCGGCGAGGCGCTCGGCGGCGGCGACGTCGCGGGCGAGCAGAAGGTCGAAGGCGCCGAGCACGGCCCTCGCCGCCCCCGGCGCCCGCCGCCAGCCGGCGAGGCTGTGCGCCGAGAGCCTGGCCGACACCAGGGCGAGGCGCACGCCCCGCGACCGCGCCTCCAGGATCAGGTTCGGCCACAGCTCGCTCTCCACCAGGACGCCCAGTTCCGGTTTCCAGTGGTCCAGGAACCGCCGGACCGCGCCCGGCGCATCGAGCGGCGCATACTGATGGAGGGCGCCGGCCGGCAGGCGCGTGGCGAGCAGGTCGGCCGAGACCCGGGTGCCGCTGGTGACCAGGACGGCGACATCCGGCCGCTCCGCCCGCAGGCGGTCGACCAGGGGCAGCAGGGAGAGGCTCTCGCCGACGCTGACGCCGTGCAGCCAGGCGAGGCGTCCGCCCGGTCGGGCGACGGCCGTCCGGCCGAGCTTCTCGGGCCAGCGCGCCGGGTCCTCCTCGCCTCGCCTCGCCCGCGCTTTCAGCCACGCCGG
>JAQGIW010000180.1 GCA_028290905.1 Caulobacteraceae bacterium
GCACGTGCGCACGGGGGAGATCACCGAGTTGCCCTGCGACGGCCTGTTCATCGCCATTGGCCACGCGCCGGCCTCCGAACTCTTCGTCGGACAGCTTGAAACCAAGATCGGCGGCTATCTGGTGGTGAGGCCCGGCACGGTCTCCACCGCCGTCGAGGGCGTGTTCGCCGCCGGCGACGTCACCGACGATGTCTACCGCCAGGCCGTCACCGCGGCCGGCATGGGCTGCATGGCCGCCCTGGAGGCCGCCCGCCTGCTGGCGGAAGAGGATCACGCCCGCGCCCATCATCCGATCAGTCACGCGGAGGCCCAGAAGATCGGCGCCTGGTAGGTTCGATCACATTTTCCACGGTTTTGTAACCGGGGCCTTCCCCTCCCTGGCTCCAGGGTTTATATGCGGTCTGACTTTTGCTCACTCTTAGCATAAGTCAGGGACAGGAAATGCTCATATTGAGCATAAGGGGTTCGTGATGGCTGATGGGTCCGCCGGATTCGCGTTCACGCCAGCGGTGGAGACCGCCACCGCAGGGGTGTGGGACAAGGTGCGTGGCCACGTCACGCCGCTCGAGTGGCGGCTGCAGGCGCCGCTGATCGCCGAGATCAATCGCCTCAAGCGCGAGAAGAACGCGGTCGTCCTGGCGCACAACTACATGACGCCGGACATCTTCCACGGCGTCGGCGACTTCGTCGGCGACAGCCTGGGCCTGGCGCGCGAGGCCGCCCGCTCCGACGCCGCCGTCATCGTCCAGGCCGGCGTGCACTTCATGGCCGAGACCTCCAAGGTGCTCTGCCCCGACAAGCGCGTGCTGATCCCGGACCTGCGCGCGGGCTGCTCCCTCGCCGCCTCGATCACCGCCGACGACGTCCGCCTGATCAAGCAGCGCTATCCGGGCCTGCCGGTGGTCACCTACGTCAACACCACCGCCGCGGTGAAGGCCGAAACCGACGTATGCTGCACCAGCGCCAACGCCGTGCAGGTAGTCGAGGAGGTCGCCCGCCAGTGGGGCGTCGAGCGGGTGATCCTGCTCCCCGACGAGTTCCTCGCCCGCAACGTCGCCCGCCAGACCCCGATCCGCATCATCTCCTGGCACGGGCGCTGCGAGGTGCACGAGCGCTTCACCGCGGCGGACATCGCCGAACTGCGCGAAGCGTGGCCGGACGCGGAGATCCTCGCCCACCCGGAATGCCCCACAGAGGTGCTGGAGGCGGTGGACTTCGCCGGCTCGACGGCGGCGATGAGCGACTATGTGACCAAGCGCAAGCCGCGTCGGGTCGTGATGATCACCGAGTGCTCGATGGCCGACAACGTCGCCTGCGACGCCCCGGAGACCGAGTTCGTGCGGCCGTGCAACCTCTGTCCGCACATGAAGCGGATCAGCCTGGAGAACATCTACGAGGCGCTGCTTCACGACCGGTACGAGGTCACCATCGATCCGGCCGTCGCCGTCCGCGCCCGCGCCGCCGTGCAGCGGATGATCGACCTGCCGCCCCCTGCCGTCCCGGCCCGCTACGATCTCGTCCGGGCGCGGCATCACGTGGACGTCGAGTTGATCTGACCTCATGACCGCGACCGACCGCGTCGTCTTCGATGGCGTCCTCGTCATCGGCGCCGGGCTCGCCGGCCTCACCGCCGCCATGGCGGCCAGGCCCCGCCCGGTGCTGGTGCTCAGCGCCGCGGCTCTTGGCGAAGGTTCCGCCTCGGCCTGGGCCCAGGGCGGCATGGCCGCCGCGCTGGGCGAGGACGACGGTCCGGCCCTGCACGCCGCCGACACCGTCACGGCCGGCGCCGGGCTTTGCGACCCCGAGGCGGTCGGGATCCTCACCCGCGAGGGCCCGGGCGCCGTGCGCCGGCTGGTCGAGCTGGGCGCGCCGTTCGACCGTCGCTCCGACGGCGGCTTCGTCCAGAGTCTCGAGGCGGCCCACTCCCGCGCCCGGGTGGCGCGGGTGGGCGGCGACGGGGCGGGGCGGGCGATCATGACCGCGGTGATCGCCGCCGCGCGGGCCGCCGGCCACATCGAGATCCGCGAGAACGCCCAGGCGCGGGCCCTCCTCACCGACGCCGAGGGACGCGTGCGGGGCGCGGTCGTGCGGACGCCACGCGGCCTCTGCGAGATCATCGCCCCGGCCACCGTGCTGGCCACCGGCGGGCTGGGCGGCCTCTACGCCGTCACCACCGATCCGGCCGTCGTGCGCGGTGAGGGCCTGGCCCTGGCCGCGCTGGCCGGGACGCGCATCCGCGACGCGGAGTTTGTGCAGTTCCACCCCACGGCCATCGACATCGGCGCCGACCCCGCGCCCCTGGCCACCGAGGCTCTGCGCGGCGAGGGCGCGACACTGGTGGGCGCCGACGGCGAGGCCTTCATGACCCGCTACCACCCGGCGGCGGAAATGGCCCCCCGCGACGTCGTCGCCCGGGCGATCGACCTGGAGCGACGCGCCGGCCGCGGCGCCTTCCTCGACGCCCGCGCGGCGGTGGGCGGGGCCTTCGCCCACGAGTTTCCCTTCGTCTTCGCACGCTGCATGGAGGCCGGGATCGACCCACGCGTCCAGCCAATCCCGGTGCTGCCCGCCGCCCACTACCACATGGGCGGCGTCGCCACCGACCTCTGGGGCGCAACCTCCCTCCCCGGCCTCTTCGCCGCCGGCGAATGCGCCTCCGTCGGCGTCCATGGCGCCAACCGCCTGGCGTCCAACTCCCTGCTCGAAGCGGCCGTGTTCGGCCACCGGGCCGGAACCGCCGCCCGCGAGTGCGCCTGGGTGTCGACCCGGCCCCTGGCGGCCCCCCTCCCCGCCGACCTCGCCGCCGACCAGATGGCCGCCCTGCGCGAGCACATGTCCCAGGACGCGGGGGTCGCCCGCGACGCCGCAGGCCTGAGCCGCCTGATTGCTTGGCTGTCCCACCTGGAGGCCGTCCACGGCCTGTCCCTGCCGCTCATCAGCGCGCGTCTGGTGGCGGAAGCCGCCCTCGACCGGCGTGAGAGCCGCGGGGCGCACGGCCGGATCGACTTCCCCGCCACCGACGCCTTGGCGCGCCACAGCGCCAGGACCCTCGACACGTCCGCCACGGCCCGGCGCCGGGCCGCCTGATGAAGGCCGCGGCGCGCGAGGGTCTCGCGCCCCTTCCCGACCTGATGATCGCGCCCCTGGTGCGCGCCGCCCTGGAAGAGGATCTCGGCCGGGCCGGCGACATCACCTCCAGCGCCTGCATTCCCGCCGGCGCGAGGCTGGAGGCGGCCTTCGTCGCCCGCAAGCCGGGCGTCGTGGCCGGTCTCGCCTGCGCTCGCCTGGCGCTGGCCAGCCTCGATCCCGGCGCCGATTTCCGGGCCCGCGCGGCCGACGGCGACACCGTCTCGCCCGGCGCGGTGCTGGCGGTCATCGAAGGCCACGCCCGCGCGGTGCTGTCGGCCGAGCGGGTGGCGCTGAACCTCTTCAGTCGCCTGTGCGGCGTCGCCACCCTCACTGCCGCCTACGTGGCCAGGACGGCCGGCACTCGAGCCCGGATCATCGACACCCGCAAGACCACGCCGCTCCTCCGCGCGCTGGAGAAGTACGCCGTGCGCTGTGGCGGCGGCGCCAACCACCGCTTCGGCCTCGACGACGCCATCCTGATCAAGGACAACCACGTCGCCGCTTGCGGCGGGGTCGGCGAGGCGCTGCGGCTTGTGCGCGAACACGCCGGACACATGGTCAAGATCGAGGTCGAGGTCGACAGCCTGGACCAGTTGCGCGAGGCCCTCGAACACCGACCCGACGTGATCATGCTCGACAACTTCGCCCTGCCCGACCTGGAGGCCGCCGTCGCCCTGGCCGCCGGCCGCGCGGTTCTGGAAGCCTCCGGCGGCGTCGACCTGACCACCGTCCAGGCCATCGCCCGCACGGGCGTCGACTATATCAGCGTCGGCGCCCTCACCCACTCCGCGCCCATCCTGGACATCGGGCTCGACGCGGTTTGAGGGGTGTTTTGCAGAGCCTACATCGAAAAGAAGACCGTTGGCGAGCCGTCCGCTCGTCAGGTCATCGGACGGGAGCGCGAAAACTCAGGACACGACGCGCGCCGGGGGCCGTCATCGCCGTCTCGACGGCGTACGCAAGGTCATGTTCCCGGAACGGTTTGGCGAGCGTGATTTGCCCACGGTGGGCGCCCGGCGGCAGCTCGGCATATCCGGTCGCCAAGATCACCGGCAACTCCGGCCAGCTGTCTTTTATTTCCTCGATCAATCGCAGTCCGGTCATGTGCGGCATGCCTTGATCGGTGATCACAAGTTGGACGCCCCTTTCGCGTCGGAGAATGGCGAGCGCTTCGCGCGCGGAGCTGGCCTCGAAAACCTCATGGCCGACGTCGTCCAACATCGCCGCCGTGTTGATGAGAACGATCGGATCGTCGTCGACAACCAACACCTTCAGCCGGCGGTTCTCTTTCGCCGGCGCTTGAACCCGGGCCTCGGCGACCGTTGCTTCCTCGGTCTTTTTCGCCACCGGCAACCAAAGCTCGGCCGTCGTGCCTCGCCCTTTCTCACTCCTGAGAGTCAGCTGCCCGCCGGAATGTTCGGCCAGTCCATGCGCCATCGCGAGCCCCAACCCCGTCCCCTTGCCCGTCTCCTTGGTGGTGAAGAACGGATCGAAGGCCCGCGCGAGCGTATCTTCGTCCATGCCCTCACCTGCGTCCGTCAGGGAGAGGCAGACATAATCGCCGGGCTGCAATCGACCGTGTGCGAGTGCGACGGTTTCCGGCCGGGCGGCGATGACAACGGGACCGCCTTTGGGCATTGCATCCCGCGCGTTCACCGCAAGGTTGAGCAACGCCATTTCGAGCTGGTTCGCGTCTGTGTTCACCCAGGGAATGCCAAGCGGGAAGCGAGTCTCGATCCTCACCGAAGGTCCGAGAGATCGTTCGAGCAAATCAGCCATGCCATGGACTAGCGCCACGATATCGACAGGCTGACGATCGAGTTCCTGGCGCCGTGCAAAAACCAGCATGCGGTGCGTCAGCGACGAGCCGCGCTCGGCGCCGCTCAGGGCGTTGTCGATCAGGCGTATGACAGAGGGGTCGGTTGCCCGCCGACGTGCAATCTCGAGGCTGCCGATGATAGCGGTCAACAGATTGTTGAAGTCGTGTGCGATGCCGCCGGTAAGCTGTCCGAGGGCCTCCATCTTCTGCGACTGAAACAGGACTTCACGGGTCCTTTCGAGAGAAAGTTGCGCATCGCGCCGCTCGGTGAGGTCGCGCGTGATCTTGGCGTATCCGACAAGCTCGCCCGCCGGATTGCGGATCGGATCGATGATGACGTTGGCCCAAAATCGGGTTCCATCCTTGCGCACACGCCATCCCTCGCCCTCGAATCTGCCGTCCTTGGCGGCCGCCGCGAGAGCGAGCTTCGGCAAGCTCGCCGCGAGGTCTTCGTCGATGTAGAAATCAGAGAAGTGCCGGCCCAGAATTTCGGCCTCCTCATATCCCTTGAGCCGACGCGCCCCGGCATTCCAACTGGTTATTCTGCCATCAGGATCGAGCATATAGATCGCGTAGTCAGTCACCGCATTGACAAGAAGACGATAGCGGCCGAGCTCGGCGGCCTCCGCCCCCTGCACCTGAAGATCGTGCTGCAGCGCGCCCACCGCGGCCTGGAACTGCTCTTCCCTTTCACGCAGCGTGGCGAGCGCCCGCGCACGTTCGACGGCGCCGCGTGTCTGTTCGGCCTCGGCGGGATCGAGCAGCAACTCGCCCAGTTCCGGATTCTGCTCCATCAGCCCGAGCATGTCCGCTTCGTAGGCGAGGTCATTGTGCGTTTCCGTCCAGTAGTGGGCGGCGCGAATGAAGGCCATGAAGGCGAGGAGAAATTCCAGGTTGGTCTCGCCGACGGCTGTGCGCACCGCCTCGCGGACAGGGCTATGGCCGAGCGGCTCCAGAAACAGCACGGTCAGGGCGTCGAACAGATCGTTTTCGAACTCCGTACCGGGGGCCGGCATGGGCTCCATCACCGTGCGGGCAGACAAGCGCCCGAGAGCCGCCTCGAGCGTCTCGGAAACGGGGATTGGCCGACGCAACAGCGCAATCACCTTGTCCACGGTTTCCGGCTCAACCGACGCATCGCCCGCGGGCCGGCCGTGGCCCACCAGGAAACCAACATGGCGCACGATGCAGTAGCGCGCCACGCAGAAGCGCGAGAGGTGGACGAACAATCGCTCCTTGAAGAGTGAAGGCAGGGGGTTGTCGAGATAGGCCGACTTGGCGAAGTCCCACAGCCGCTCGATCAGGCCTGGCGCCGCTTCAGCAGAGCAGAAGAAATTGGGAAGCACCCCGCATCGGCCGGCAACCTCGTCGTGGAAGGTCGGGGTTACTCCCATGTTCGCATCCTTAGAGCTGCTGCTCGTTGCGGCCCGGGATTGCGCCTTGGGTATGCGCCAGCCCGCCCCAGCTGCGGCCCACGTCCCGACAGTGAACCTCCCGCCTAAACGTTCGGCGACTTCATCCCGTTCCGGTCCGTCGGCCAGGCAGCGTCGCGCGGCGCACGCGGGCGCATTGCGGCGAAGGTGGCCCATGACCGGGTCGAGTTGGATCTGCCGCTGGGGTGAGGAGGCGGCACGACGCTGTGGCATCTGCGTTGAAAACAGATGGACGATGCCTCTTCGACTTGCGAAGCAGGTCTTTAAATTGGAGAAGGTGATCACGATCGGGTTGAAGCTGGCGGCCGCCAAACCAAGCAATCGCCGCATGAGAAAAGAGGCGCGATGAACGCGGGCGCAAGCATTAGGGCCAAGGACAGAAGGCGGCGCATCGGCATTATCGGCGCCGGCCCGGGCGGTATCTGCGCCGGCATCAAGCTGAAGGCGGCCGGATACGACGACTTCGTCATCGTCGAGAAATCGGCCGGCGTCGGCGGCAC
>JAQGIW010000190.1 GCA_028290905.1 Caulobacteraceae bacterium
GAGGGTGCGAAGTTCGACCACCGGATGAGCGGCGCGGAGCGAGCGGCGAACGAAAACCGCGCCCGCCGTCAGGCTGACGGCGAAGAGCCCCAGAACCTGCGCCGAACCCCAGCCGCGGTCGGGAGCCTGCTTGAGGGCGATCTCCAGCGCCGCCAGGGCGGCGGCCATCGCGGCGAGCGACGCGAGGTCGAGCCGGCGGGACTCCGGCCAGCGCGGCGCCTCGACCGGCAACAGGGTGACGCCGCCAACCGCGCAAAGGACGCCCGGGGCGATGTTGATCAGGAACAGCCAGTGCCAGCTGAACGTCTGGGTGATCCAACCGCCGACCACTGGGCCAACGGTGGGCGCGAGCACCGCCAGGACGCCGGCGATGGTGGTGGCGAGCCCCTGGCGCGAGGGCGGAAACAGCAGGAAGACGGCCGAGAACACCGCCGGGATCAGGGTGCCGCCGGAAAATCCCTGTAGCACCCGCCAGGCCACCAGGGCGGCGAAGCTGGTGCTCGAAGCACACCCGAGGGAGGCGGCGGTGAACGCAGCGATCGCCGCCACGAACAGCCATCGCATGGAGAGCAGCCGCGTCAGCAGGCCGGTCAGCGGGATCGCGATCACCTCGGCGATCAGATAGGCCGTCTGGATCCAGCTGATCTGATCGGGTCGGACGGCCAGGGCCTTCTGGATGTTCGGAATCGAGGTGGCGACGACCTGGATGTCCAGGATGGCCATGAACATGCCCACGCCCATGATCGCGAAGCCCGGCCATGCGGACGGTCGGCGCGCAGCGCTGTCGTGGGTGTCGGATGACATGGCGCGCCCTCCCCGTTGAACGCCGACCGGCCGCCGCGGCATTCACGCCTGTAGCGGAACACGCGGGCGGGCGCGCCGTTCAACCCGCATCGTCCCGACGGACCGATGCAGCTAGACTATAGAAAAAGGGCCCGATCCAGACGTCCCTCGGACGGCATCGTGCTCCAGGACGCCTGAATGCCGCTGAACGCCTCGCCGCCCACCCCTCGCCTTATCGCCCTGGCCACCGCCGTTCCACCGTTCGACCTCCCCCAGAAGGAGGTGGCTGCGCGCGCGGCGACGCTGTTCGCGCCGACGGAAGGCGGGTTTCACCGCCTGGCGCCGATCTATTGCAACGCCCTGATCGAGCGCCGTCACGCCTGCGTTCCCCTCGACTGGTTCCTCGAGGACCATGGATTTCGCGAACGCAACGCGCTCTTCCTGCGGCATGCCACCGACCTCCTGGCGGAGGCGGCCGGCAAGGCGCTCGACGAGGCGGCGCTCGAGCCGGGCGACATCGACACCATCGTCACCGTCTGCACCTCCGGGATCGCCACACCGGGCCTGGACGCCCGGCTGATGGAACGCCTGCCCTTTCGCCGGGACGTCCAGCGCCTGCCGGTGTTCGGCCTCGGCTGCGCGGGCGGGGTCCTGGGGCTCGCGCGCGCGGCGGCCATGGCGCAGGCGTCGCCCGGCTCGCGGGTCCTGCTGCTGGTGGTCGAACTCTGCACGCTCACCTTCCGGCGCCAGGACCGCTCAAAGAGCAATCTGGTGGCCACGGCCCTGTTCGGCGACGGCGCGGCGGCGGCGGTGATCACCTGCGCCGAAGGCGGCGCGGCGGCGGATGCGCCGCGGCTGGGTCCGTGGGGCGAGCACACCTGGCCTGACAGCCTGGACGTGATGGGCTGGGACGTCGCCGACGACGGCCTCAAGGTGGTGTTCTCACGCGACATCCCGACCCTGGTGCGGGACGACGTGCGGCCGATCGTCGACGACTTCCTGGCGCGCCACGACATGACCCTGGGCGACATCGACGAGTTCGTCTGCCACCCGGGCGGCGCCAAGGTGATCGACGCCCTGGAGGACTGCTTCGAACTGCAGCGCGGCGACCTCGTCCACGCCCGCCAGACCCTGCGCGACCACGGCAACATGTCGGCGGCGACCGTGCTCTTTGTCCTGCGCGCGGCGCTGGACGCGCAGCGGGGTGGGCGGCGGCTGCTGACCACCCTCGGCCCCGGCTTCACGGCGGCGATGATGGTGATCGACGCCTGATGGGGTGGCTTGGCTGGCCTCTGGTCTGGATCCTGGGCTTGGTGGTGGTCCAGCGGCTGGCCGAGCTGGTCCTCGCCTCGCGGAACACCCGCCGGCTGCTGGCGCGGGGCGGGCGGGAAGTCGGGCGGGGCCACTACCCGCTGTTCATCGTTCTGCATGCCTCGTGGCTGATCGCCATCGCCGTGGCGACGCCGCCGCGAACCGAGCCGTCCTGGCCCCTGATCGGGGTGTTCGCGGTCCTGCAGCTGCTGAGGGTGTGGATCATCGCCACGCTCGGTCCCTACTGGACCACACGGGTGATCACCCTCGACGGCGCTCCGGTGGTGCGCTCCGGACCCTATCGCCTGGTCCGCCATCCGAACTACTGGGTCGTCGCCGGCGAGATCGCGATCCTGCCCCTGGCCTTCCATGACTGGGCGGTGGCGCTAGTCTGGTCTATCCTGAACGCCCTGCTGCTGCGGCATCGCATCCACGTGGAGACCTCGGCCCTCGCGCCGCGGATCCCCGCCTCCGGAACGGACGCCTTCGCCGCGGATTGAATCGACGCCGCTCACGCATCGGAGATGATCATGGCCGACAAGCCGAAGAACGAACCGTCCCATCCCGGGATGATGGGCGACGGCACCGAGGAGCAGAACCTGGGTCAGCCCGGCGATCCCAAGGCGCGGATCTCCCGCAAGGAGGTGGAGGAGGCGTTCAAGGATATGCCTCCCGAGAAGCCGAAAAAGCCCTAACCCCCTCCCCGCTGGGCCTCCAGCAGCGCCCGCACCTCGTGCAGGGTCTGCGAGATGGCGACGCACAGGGAGCGCATCTCCTGCGTCGCCTCCAGCAGGTCGGGGACCATGATCGTCATCATCCCCGCCGCGTGGGCGGCGCGCACGCCGTTGTGCGAATCCTCCAGCGCCAGGCAGGCGGCCGGGTCGACGCCCAGCCGGTCGGCGGCAGTGAGGAAGGGATCGGGGTTGGGCTTGCCGCGCGCGTAGTCGCCGGCCGCCACGATCGTTTGAAACCGCGGCAGCAGACCGTGGGGCTCGAGGGTGCGGGTCACCGTCGGGTGGCCGGACGAGGTGGCGACAGCGCGCGGGATGCCAGCCGCCTCCAGGTAGTCCAGCAGTTCGACGACGCCCTCCTTCAGCGCCACGCCGACGGCGTGGCGGGCGTGGGAAAGGGCCCAGGCGTCGGCGATCCACGGCTCGTAGTCGAAATCCTCGCCGAAGTGGGCCATGGCGACGGCGCGGCTGGCCTCGTGCTGCAGGCCGACCATGCGCAGGAACACCTCCACCGGCAGGTGCACGCCGCGCCGGCGGCTGGCCTCCATCATGACGTCCCGGAACATGCTTTCGGTGTCGACCAGCAGGCCGTCCATGTCGAACACGACCGCCTCGACGCGGCGCGGCAGGGTCATGCGAATTCATCCGCGCCATAACCCTGGAAATAAAGCAGGGCGGTGAGGTCGGCGTGGTCGACCCGGGCGTCGGCCCGGGCCGCCACCACCGGCTTGGCGCGCCAGGCGACGCCCAGGCCCGCGGCCTCGATCATCGCCAGGTCGTTCGCGCCGTCGCCGACGGCAAGGGTTTCGGAGAGATCGAGGCCCAGGGCGGCCGCCTCCTCCATCAGCGCCGCGAGCTTGGCCTCGCGGCCGAGGATCGGCTGGCCCACGGCGCCGGTCAGGCGCGCGCCGTCGTCGATCAGGCGGTTGGCCCGGTGCGCGGCGAAGCCGGCCGCCTTCGCCACCCGCTCCGTGAAGAACTCGAAGCCCCCGGAGACCAGCACGCAGCGGGCGCCGTGGGCGGTCATGGTGCGGGCCAGGGTGCGCGCGCCGGGGTTCAAGCGAACGCGCTCGTCGTAGGTCCGCTGCAGCATCGCCAGGTCCAGGCCGGCCAGGCGCGCCACCCGTTCGGTGAGGGCGGTCTCGAAAGGGATCTCGCCGGCCATGGCGCGCTCGGTGACGGCGGCGATCTCGGCCTTGAGGCCGGCGAAATCGGCCAGTTCGTCCAGGCACTCGCAGGAGATGATGGTGGAATCCATGTCGGCCACCAGCAGGCGCTTGCGCCGGCCCTCGGCGGGCTGGACGCAGAAATCGACGGTGCGCCCCTCGAAGGCGGCGGCGGCGCGGGCGCGCAGTCTGGTCAGCTCGCCGCCGTCGACGAAGACGTCGGCCGCCCCGTCCCCGAGAACTTCCGTGCCGGCGATCGTCCGCCCCGTCCCGGCCACCGCCTCCAGCCCCTCGGCGAGAGCCTCATGGAGACCGTCATAGTCGCGGGCGACGAGGGTAAGGACGAGGCGCATGGGCGCAGAGCCTCTCGCCGATCCGCAGGCGCGGAGCAAGGGCGGCGCCAAAGTTAAAGCGGCCGGCGAGACGCCGGCGGTCCTGGGTTGCGTGAGGCGCGGGGGCGGGGCATGAGGCGCGACTGAGGCGCCGTGAAGAGCGCTGCCCCCTTCAAGAGGAAACACGATGAGCGAGGCCATTCTCGAACCCGAACTGCCGATCATCGACCCGCACCATCACTTGTGGGACCGCCGGGCCGCCAACACCGGCGACCTGCCGCCGCCCCGCCACGGGTTCGAGGCCATGCTGCGGATGGTTCCGCTCTATCTGTTCGAGGAGCTGCTGGCCGACATGACGCGGGGCCACAACGTCATCGGCACCGTGTTCATGGAGTGCGGGGCGATGTACCGGACGGACGGCGAGGCCGCCTACCGCTGCGTGGGCGAGACCGAGTTCGTGAACGGGGTGGCGGCGATGAGCGCCAGCGGGATCTACGGCGACAGCCGCGCCTGCGCCGGCATCGTCGGCCACGCCGACCTGACCCTCGGCTCGGCCGTCAAGGGCGTCCTGGAGGCCCAGATCGCCGTCGGCGGCGGACGCTTCCGGGGCATCCGCCACGCCTCTGCCTCTGATCCCGATCCGAATGTCCTGGGACCCCTCGCCCGGCGTGAGCCCGGCCTCTACCTGTCGCCGAAGTTCCGGGAGGGATTCGCCGAGCTGGCCCCCCTCGGTCTCTCTTTCGACGCCTGGCTGCTGGAGCCGCAATTGGGCGATGTCATCGACCTCGCCAAGGCCTTTCCCCAGACGACCATCGTCCTCGATCACGTGGGGACGCCGCTCGGCATCGGCGCTTACGCCGGCCGGCGCCAAGAGCGGTTCGGCGTCTGGCACGACAGCATCCGCGCCCTCGCGGCCCTGCCCAATGTGTCGGTGAAGGTGGGCGGACTGGCGATGGTGTTCCCCGGCTTCGCCTCCTACATGTCGGCGCCGCCCACCCCCTCGACGCAGCTGGCGGAAGAGTGGCGGCCCTATGTCGACGCCTGCATCCAGGCCTTCGGTCCCCGGCGCTGCATGTTCGAGAGCAACTTCCCTGTCGACCGGGGAACGTGCGAATACGACGTGCTGTGGAACGCCTTCAAGATCCTCGGCGCGGGCTATTCGGCGGAGGAAAAGACCGCGCTGTTCAGCGACACCGCCCGGCGGGTCTACCGGCTGGATATCTAGACAGAATTTCGTTGGGAGAACTTCGTGCACTACAAGGAACTGAAGAAGGCCTGGGGTGAGCTCACGGCCGCCGGCGCGCCGTTCGAGATCGAGACCCTCACCGTGCGCGGCGCGCCGATGCGCGCCTACAAGAACGCGCCCAGGACCGTGCGCGACCTGTGGCTCGCCTCGGCCCAGTTCGCCGACCGCGAGTACCTGATCTACCAGGACGAGCGGATGACCTACGGCGAGGCGCACCGGCAGGTCGGCGCCATCGGGTCGTGGCTGGCGAGCCGGGGCGTGACGCGCGGCGATCGCGTCGCCATCGCCATGCGCAACTATCCCGAGTGGCTGCTGGTCTACTGGGCCTGCGTTTCCCTGGGCGTGGCCGTGGTCGGCATGAACGCCTGGTGGGTGGCCGAGGAGATCGACTACGCGATCAAGGACTCCACCCCCAAGGTGATCTTCTGCGACGGCGAGCGTCACGCCCGCCTGACCGAACGGCCGGAAACCGCGGCCGGGATCCCGATGGTGGCCACCCGGATAGAGAGCCTGCCCGATGGTGTGATCCCCTGGAGCGAGGTTCTCGCCCAAGGCGGCGGGTTGCCGGAGGCGGCGGTGGATCCGGACGACGACGCCTGCATCTTCTACACCTCCGGCACCACCGGCTTTCCCAAGGGCGCCCAGCTGACCCACCGCGGCTGCCTCGCCAACCTGTTCAGCCTGATGTTCTCCGGCCAGGTGACCGCGAAGGCGACCATGGAGGCGATGGGCGTCGCCCCCGATCCAGACGCGCCCGTGCCGATCCCGATCGCCCTGCTGACCACACCGCTATTCCACGTCACCGCCAACAACTGCGGCGCCTATCCGGTGACCGCGGGGGGCGGGAAGATGGTGCTGATGTACCGCTGGGACCCGAAGACGGCCCTGACCCTGATCGAACAGGAGAAGGTGACCTCGATGAGCGGCGTGCCGGTGATGTCGCGCGAGCTGATCACCCACCCGGACTTCGAAAGCCATGACCTCTCCAGCCTCATGAGCCTGGGCGGCGGCGGGGCGCAGTTGCCCCCCGATCTGGTGCACAAGATCGACCAGAGCGTCGAGACGGCCCGGCCGGCCACCGGCTATGGCATGACCGAAACCTGCGGCATCATCACAGCCATCTCGGCCGACTTCTTCGTCGACAAGCCGGCCAGCGCCGGCCCGGCCATGCCGGACTATGAGGTGAAGTGCGTCGACGACGCAGGCGACGCGGTTCCCGCCGGCGAGGTGGGCGAGCTGTGGGCGCGAGGCGCGCAGGTGATCAAGGGCTATCTCAACCGCCCCGACGCCACCGGTGATTCGATCACCGACGGTTGGCTGCACACCGGCGATATCGCCCGGGTGGACGAGGACGGCTTCATCTTCATCGTCGACCGAAAGAAGGACATGGTCCTGCGC
Source organism: Caulobacteraceae bacterium (assembly GCA_028290905.1). GTDB lineage: Bacteria > Pseudomonadota > Alphaproteobacteria > Caulobacterales > Caulobacteraceae > Acaudatibacter. The sequence goes on from JAQGIW010000190.1 coordinate 6,968, forward strand.
GGCGGCGAGAACGTCTACTGCGCGGAGGTGGAGGCGAGCCTCTATCGCCACCCGGCGGTGGCCGAATGCAGCGTCTTCGGGGTCCCCGACGAGCGGCTTGGCGAGGAGGTTGCCGCCGCGATTTATCTCCGCCCCGGCCACAAGGCCGACGCCGCGGCGCTGCGCGCCCACTGCGCGGCGATCATGGCCAAGCACAAGATCCCCCGTTACCTGTGGATCGTCGACGAGCCCCTGCCCCGCAACGCCAGCGGCAAGTTCCTGCGGCGACAGCTTCGGGAGACCCTGGCTCTGCCGGAGGCGGTGTGATCGAGGCCATTCTGGGTGGCGGAGCTGGGTCCCTGGCGGACGCCGTCGCCCGGGTCGAAGCCGACGCCCGAGGCGGCCTGCCCGCGGCCTCGCAACTGCTGGCCACCCTCTCGGGGGCGGGAATCGGTGTGCCGCAGAGCTGGCCGGCCGCCCTGGACCACCTCGCCGACGCGGCCCGGGGCGGCTCGCCGTCGGCGCGCGGCCAGCTGGAGGTGCTGGGAGCCGACAGGGGCGGCCCCGGCGAGGATCCCTGGACCGCCCTCGCCGGCTCGGCCCGGATCGCGGACTGGACGGCGCCCTGCACGAAGCGGGTGCTCAACGAATCCCCCCGGACCGTCGCCATCGCCGGCTTTCTGCCGAAACCCGCCTGCGACTGGCTGATCGGACTGGCCAGGGGACGGGTGAAGCCGGCCCTGGTCTACAATCCCGACGGCTCCCCCGCGGTCGAGGCCGGCGCGCGCAGCAATTCGTTCGTCGAGTTCGGCATCCTCAATTGCGACGTGGTGGTCCTGCTGGTCCGCCAGCGCATCGCCGCCACCATCGGCGTGCCGGTGGGCGCGCTTGAGAACTCGCAGGTGCTGCACTACGACGTCGGCCAGCAGTTCGCCCGGCACTTCGACTATCTCGATCCCGCCCTCCCCGAGGTCGCGGAGCGCGGCCAGAGGATCGTGACGTTCCTGATCTATCTCAACGACGGATTCGACGGCGGCGAAACCGAGTTCCCCCGCCTCGCCCTGCGCCACAAGGGGGCCGCGGGCGACGCCCTCTACTTTGGCAACCTCGACGCCGCCGGCGCCCCGGATTCCCGCACCCTCCACGCCGGCCTGC
>JAQGIW010000195.1 GCA_028290905.1 Caulobacteraceae bacterium
AGTTCTCCACCTACGCCACCTGGTGGATCCGGCAGGCGATCACCCGCTCGATCGCCGACCAGGCCCGCACCATCCGCATCCCGGTGCACATGATCGAGACGATCAACAAGATCGTCCGCACCAGCCGTCAGATGCTGCACGAGATCGGCCGCGAGCCGACGCCGGAGGAACTGGCCGAGAAGCTGGCCATGCCGCTGGAGAAGGTGCGCAAGGTGCTGAAGATCGCCAAGGAGCCTATCTCCCTCGAAACGCCCATCGGCGACGAGGAAGACAGCCACCTGGGCGACTTCATCGAGGACAAGAACGCCATCCTGCCCATCGACGCGGCGATCCAGAGCAACCTGCGCGAGACCACCACGCGCGTGCTCGCCTCGCTCACGCCTCGGGAAGAGCGGGTGCTGCGCATGCGCTTCGGCATCGGCATGAACACCGACCACACCCTCGAAGAGGTCGGCCAGCAGTTCAGCGTCACCCGCGAACGCATCCGCCAGATCGAAGCCAAGGCCCTGCGCAAGCTCAAGCACCCCAGCCGTTCGCGCAAGCTTCGCAGCTTCCTCGATAGCTAGCCGTTTCTCTCGCTCTCTCTCCCTCTGGGGGGAGTACTGGCGAAGCCGGGGAGGGGGGGCTGGCTGGGAGAGATCTCTGCGGCGGCGGCCTCCTCCTCCACCCCTTCGGGGTTCCCCTCCCCCAAGAGGGGAGGAGAAGCTATCTCCCTACTTCGACAGAGCCGCGTAGACCGTCCTCTGCCAGACCGGCAGGGCGAGCCGGGCGCCCAGGCGCTGGCTCTGGCCCATGTTGGCGACCGCCTCGGGGCCCAGCTCCATGGAGTTCTGGATCAGGTAGATGAGGATCATGTCCTCGCCCGGATCCGCCTGCCACCAGGTGCCGAAGGCGCCAGGCCAGCCGAACGAGCCCTCCGAGCCGGAGCTCATCCATGCCTGCTTTTCCGAATCGAGGACAACCGAGAGGCCGAGGCCGAAGCCCTGGCCCATCCAGAAGGGCATGCCCATGAAGGCGTGCTCGCGCTGGGCGGCGGTCAGGCGGTTGGTCCGCATCAGATCGACCGTCTCGGGCTTCAGCAGGCGAACGCCGTCAACCTCGCCGCGGTTCAGCAGCAGGCGGGCGAATTTCAGGTAGTCGTCGGCCGTCGAGATCAGGCCGCCGCCGCCGCCGCAATAGGGCGGCGGGGCGTCATGGCGGTCGAAGGCGACGGGATTGAGGGCCCCGGTGGCCTCGTCCTGGCGGTAGACCACGGCGGCGCGGTCGCGCTTCTCCGGCGGGATGTAGAAGTCGGTGTCGACCATGCCGAGCGGCTGGAAGATGCGCTCGACCAGGAACTGGCGGTAGTCCATGCCGGCGATCCGGCCGACCAGGAAGCCCAGCACGTCGGTGGCGTGGCTGTAGTGGAAGCGCTCGCCGGGCGGGTATGAGAGCGGCAGGGCGCCGAGCGCGGCCATCCAGTCGTCGGGCGCCATTCTGCTGTTGAGCACGTCGCCCAGGGCCCGCTGGTGGGCGTGGGCGATCGGCCCCACCGAGCTGAAGCCATAGGCGAGTCCCGCCCGATGGGTCATCAGGTCTTCGATGGTGATGTCGCGGGGCGCGGGATAGGTGTCGTCGAGCGGACCGGTGGGAGACTTCAGGACCTTCATGTCCTTGAACTCCGGCGCCCAGCGGGTGATCGGGTCGTCGAGGTAGAGTTCGCCCTCTTCGAGCAGCATCAGGGCCGCCAGCGACGTGATCGGCTTGGTCATCGAGGCGATGCGGAACAGGGTGTCACGCTGCATCGGCGCGCCGCTCTCCAGGTCGCGCTTGCCCAGGGTATCGACCCGCACGATCTCGCCGCCGCGCCAGACCAGGGTGACCGCGCCCGAAAGATCGCTGGCGGCGATCACGCCGGACATGGCCTCCGGGGCCTTCGCCAGCGCGGCCAGATCGAAGCCGCTCGCCTTCACCGCTGCGTCGTCCATGGTGTCTCTTCCCTCGAGGCTGGCGCCGGATGGCCGCTTGGACCGGTCGGCGGCGGGTTAGATCATCGCGCGACGTCGTTGTCGATCTGGCTCATGCGGGTCCGCACGGTGTAGACGCCATCGCCGCTGAGCACCCCGGCGCGGGCGAACAGACGCCCCGCCTGCCAGTTGGAAAGGCCCAGCTCCGGCCGGTTGAGCGCGTACTGGCCATCCACCCAACGGGTGAAGCCGTCGCCGACAAAGGCCGCGTCGACCCCGGCGAAGAAACGTTCCCGCGCCGCCGCATCCTCGCTGATCACACAGGCGATGAAGCGCGGGCTGTAGGCGTTGAAGAGGCTCACGGCCTCGTCCAGGTCGGCGACGAGCTTGAGGGTGACTTCCGGCGTGTCCTCCCACTCCCATTCGCGCGCCAGACCGGCCTCGTCGATCGTCTCGACCAGGGCCTCCTCGTGCTCGCCGTCGGCGCGGCGGGCGTGGGTGCGGGCATTGCGCCAGTCCGCCGGCAAAACGGCCTCATCGCCGCTCGCCACATGCAGCTTCGCGCCGTGACCGCGCCGCTCGCCGGCCCGCCGCAGGGCGTCAAGGAATGCGGGAACGAGATCGTGAGCGCGGGCCCGGGGGATGCAACAGACGTTGAGGGTGTTGCAGACCTTGCGGTCGAGGGAATTGAACACCGCCGCCGAGAACCGCGCCACGTCGGCGCTGTCGTCGGCCGCCAGCCAGGCGCCGCCGGTTCCGTGCAGGCTGACCGGCACGCCCGCCTGCCGCGCGACGCCGCCGAGCTGGGCGACGGCCGGACCCGAGCCGCGGGCGACCGCCAGGGACAATCGCGGGTCGGCGAACAGGGCCCAGCCGGCGGCGTGTTCGGCGCTGTCGACCAGCACGGCCGCACCTTCCGGCAGGCCGGCGGCGGCCAGGGCGGGGGCCAGGGCGTGGGTGGAGAGGGCGCGCGCGGTATCCAGGGCGTCGGAGCCGATCCGGAAGACCACGGTGTTGCCGCCCCGGATAACGCCCGCGGCGTCGGCGAAGACGTTGGGGCGGCCCTCGAAGACGAACCCGACGACGCCCAGGGGCGCGGTGACCTGCTCCACCGACCAGCCGTCGTGCTCGACCCGCTCGACGAGGCGCGCGCGCCCGGGCGGCGCGTCGCGCCAGGCGCGCAGGCCGGCGATCATGTCCCGCCGCATGGTCTCCGAGGCGACGAGGCGGGTGACGCCGCGCCCCCGCGCCTGGGCGGCCTCCACATCCCGCGCGTTGGCCGCGGCGATGGGCGCCCAGATCGTCGGGCTCTCCAGCTTGGCGGCGAAACGCTCGAAGAAGTCGGTGATCGCCTCGTCCCTCACCCGCCCCAGGGTGGCGAAGGCCTCCCGGGCTCGGGACACCGCGTGGGCAGCGATCTCGTGCGCCGCGCGGGGGATGTGCAGCAGGTCGCCTGTGTCCTGCATCACCAGCAGCCGGTCGCCGGCGGCGAAGCGCGCGGCAAGCTCCGGAGAGACCAGCGTCACCCGATCGCCGCCCCAGACGACGGGCATGCCGGCAGTCAAACGGGTGAGCGCGCAGTGCATTCGGCGCGTGTAGCGCGAAAGGGCGCTCCGGGGCCACGGCAAACAGGGAAAGCGGGGTTCCAGGGAGAGCCGGCGGGACGCCGGCGCTACCCCAAGATTGCGTCACGGCGCGGCCCGGACTACTTCGCCTCCGCCCTTAGCAGGAGATTCCCCATGCAGACCCGAGCCGCCGTCGCCTGGAAGGCCGGCGCCCCGCTGACCATCGAGACCGTGGATCTGGAGGGACCTCGGGCGGGCGAGGTGCTGGTGGAGATCCGTGCGACCGGCATCTGCCATACCGACGAATTCACCCGCTCGGGGGGCGATCCGGAAGGGCTGTTTCCGTCCATCCTGGGCCACGAGGGCGCGGGGGTGGTGCTCGAGGTCGGCGCAGGGGTGACCAGCGTGAAGCCGGGCGACCACGTCATCCCGCTCTACACGCCCGAATGCCGCCAATGTAAGTCGTGCCTGTCGCGGCGGACCAACCTGTGCACCTCGATCCGCGCAACCCAGGGTCAGGGTCTGATGCCGGACGGCACCAGCCGCTTCTCGATCAACGGCGAGAAGATCTTCCATTACATGGGCTGCTCCACCTTCGCCAACCACACGGTGATGCCCGAGATCGCCCTGGCCAAGGTCCGCGCGGACGCCCCCTTCGACAAGATCTGCTACATCGGCTGCGGCGTCACCACCGGCGTCGGCGCGGCGATCTGGACGGCCAAGGTGTGGCCGGGCGCGAATGTCGCCGTGTTCGGCCTGGGCGGCATCGGGCTCAATGTCCTGCAGGGCGCGCGGATGGCCGGCGCCAACAAGATCGTCGGGATAGACCTGAACCCCGCCCGGCAGACGATGGCCCGTCAGTTCGGCATGACCCACTTCATCAATCCCGACGAGGTCGGCCGCGACAAGGTCGTCCAGGCGGTGATCGACCTCACAGGCGGCGGGGCGGATTTCTCCTTCGAGTGCATCGGCAATGTCCACACCATGCGCCAGGCCCTGGAATGCTGCCATCGCGGCTGGGGCGAGAGCGTGATCATCGGGGTGGCAGGGGCCGGTCAGGAAATCTCCACCCGGCCATTCCAGCTGGTCACCGGCCGCGTCTGGAAAGGCACCGCCTTCGGCGGGGCCAGGGGCCGCACCGACGTGCCGAAGATCGTCGACTGGTACATGGAGGGAAAGATCGAGATCGACCCCCTGATAACCCACATCCTGCCCCTGGAGGACATCAACAAGGGCTTCGACCTGATGCACGCCGGGACCAGCATTCGCTCGGTGGTGGTCTTCTAGATTCACGAAAAAAAGGCGCCGGCGCAATGAACGCCGACGCCCTGAACTTGACCGCGCCCGCGAGTCCGCGGGCGCGGTTCGCATGGATGGAGCGGCTAGATTCCTCTTCGCCCGGCCACCGCGTGGAAGATGAACAGCACCACGATCGCGCCGACGGTGGCTACGAGCATGCTGTAGATGTTGAAGCCGTTAACGCCGGTATGGCCGAAGAAGTTGAAGATGAAGCCGCCCACGAAGGCTCCGACAATACCGAGCACGATGTCCATGACGATTCCGGACCCGGTATGATTGACGATCTTGCTGGCGATAAAGCCGGCGATCAAGCCGATGACCAGCCAAGCGATGATACCCATTGGCAACCCTCCTGGGATAACGCTAGGGCGGCCGATCCGCCCTGTCTTGTTGCTCCAACGCACAAGCAGGGTCTTTGGCTCCAGAGTGACGGTCAATTGTTTAGCTGCGGGGCGGTGGAGGGATATCTTCCGCGGCCGAATTGACCGCTGGGGCCGGCGTATCGCGGTCTTGGTCATCATAGATATCCGCCTGGGCAACCTCCTCCGAAGGGCGATCCGCCTGCAGCCTCGGCGCGCGATCCTGGTCCGCTGGCGGGGCGTTGTCATCGGGTTCCTGCACGTCCCCCTCGCTCTTCGGCGCCGGCTCGGCGGGGGGCTTGGGCGGGATGGAGGCGCTGACCGGCGTCATCACCGCGGGGGGCAAAGCCTGCGGATCGCTCGACACGTCAGCCTGGATCGGTTGCTGGGCGTCCACATCGGACGCGATATCCAGGGAGGGGGCCTCTTGCGCCGCCACCGCCTGCCGGACAGGCCCCAGTCCGAGTTCGGCAGTGGCCACGCCCGCGAGAAGCGCCGTGGTGGCGCCGCCGATGAACAGGGCGTGCTCGAAGGCCCTCAAGGCGTGTCTCCTGAACCTCTGCGCCCCGCCTCACGCAAACGCGGCGCAATCAAAACGGATGCCTTTCGACTGAGACGCCTTGCGGCGGGGGGGCCGGTGGCGCGATTCTGGTCCGCGTGGCGCGACGCGCGCTTTCGAGGAGGCTGCTCCGTGACCGGCTGCAAGGTTCTGATCGTCGGCGCCGGGCCCACGGGACTGGTCTTGGCGCTCTGGCTGACCCGGCTGGGCGTACCTGTTCGCATCGTCGACAAGACCGCGGAACCGGGAACAACTTCCCGGGCCCTGGCCGTGCAGGCGCGCACGCTCGAGCTCTACCGGCAGATGGACCTGACAGAGGAGGTTCTTCGGCGCGGCCACAGGACCCCCGCGGCCAACCTGTGGGTCAAGGGGCAGAGGGCGGCGCGCGTCCCGTTCGAGACGATCGGCGAAGGGCTGACGCCGTACCCGTTTCTGCTGATCTTTCCGCAAGACGAACATGAGCGCCTGCTCATCGACCGCCTCCAGGCGCTAGGCGTCTCCGTGGAGCGGCGAACCGAATTTGTCGGCTTCGATGACCATCCCTATGGCGTGAGGGCGCAACTTTGTCGGGAGGACGAGCCGCCGGAGGATGTTGTGGTCGACTATGTCGCCGGCTGCGACGGGGCTCGCTCACAAGTCCGCGAGGCTATGAGAGCCGGCTTTCCGGGCGGCACCTACCGGCAGCTGTTCTACGTCGCCGACGTCGAGGCCTCCGGGCCTGCCGTCGACGGCGAACTCCATGTCGACCTGGACGAAGCTGATTTCCTGGCTGTCTTCCCGCTGGCCGGCGAGGGTCGCGTCCGCTTGATCGGCACGGTCAGGGACGAGCGCGCCGATCACCCGGAGACCCTGAAATTTGAAGACGTCAGTTCGCGCGCGATCGAGCATCTGAAGGTCTCGGTCCAGCGCGTGAACTGGTTTTCCACCTATCATGTCCATCATCGCGTGACCGAGAGCTTTCGCCAGGGGCGCGCCTTCCTGCTCGGCGACGCCGCTCATATCCACAGCCCTGCCGGCGGACAGGGGATGAACACCGGTCTCGGTGACGCCATCAACCTGGCCTGGAAGCTGGCGCAGGTGATCGCCGGACGGGCGCCCGACGCGCTGCTCGACAGCTATGAGGCCGAGCGGATCGGCTTCGCCCGCCGCCTGGTCGCCACCACCGATCGCGCCTTCAGCTTCGCCACCGCCGATGGGCCGATAGCCGACGTGCTCCGCACGCGGGTGGCCCCGTTTGTGATCCCGCGGCTGTTCGGCGTGGACGCCGTCCGGGAATATCTCTTCCGCACCGTCGGACAGATCACCCTCAACTATCGCCGAGGCCCCCTGAGCGCGGGTTTGGCCGGACAGGTCCACGGCGGCGATCGCCTGCCCTGGGTAAAGTCGGAAACGGGGGACAACTTCCAGGCGCTCACCGCCTTCAGCTGGCAGATCCATGTCTATGGCGCAGCGGCCCGCGAGCTCTCAGGTTGGTGCGAAGAGCGCCGACTGCCGCTCACAGTGTTTCCATGGCGGGCCGAGCATGAAACGGCCGGCCTGGCCCGCGACGCCGTCTATCTGCTGCGGCCGGACACCTATGTGGCTCACGCGGATCCGTCGGGGTCGACCGACGCCCTCGACCGCTATTGCGCCGAGCGCAACATGACCCTCGGACCGCCCGCAGCCGTCACGGCGAACCTCTGACGTCGGCCAAGTCCTTCTCGGTGTTGATGTTGCGGAAGGGGGCGGCGTCGGGGAAGCGGACAGGACGGCTGCCGATCTCGGCCAGCAGGCGGTGAACCGGCGGGTGGTCCCCGGCGGCTAGCCGCGCCGCCAGGGCGGGGGCCAGCCTGGTACGCCAGATCGCGCACAGTCCCTGGGAGCCGTCGTCGGTCATCGCATGAGCCCCGTCGGCCTCGCCGAGCGCCTCGATCAGGGCGCGGACCACCGCAGGTCCGACCATCGGTGTGTCGCAGGGCAGGGTGGCCAGGGCGTCGAACCCTTCGGACGCGGCCCAGGCCAGCCCAGCCGCCAGGCCGGCCAGGGGGCCGCGGGGGTGGGTGGGATCATCATGGACGACCGGGCGTTCGGCGGCCCGGGCGAGGCCCGCGGCCCCGCTGCCGGGCGCGGCGCTGACGGCCACCCATTCGCAGCCGCCATCCAGGGCCGCGAGGCTCCAGGCCAGCAGCGGGCGGCCACGCCACAGGGCCGTCGCCTTTTCCCGCCCGAAGCGTCGCGAGAGGCCGCCCGCCAGGACGAGTCCGGCCACGCGCGGTCCGCTCATCGGTTTTTTTGGGGGCGTCATCGGATTTTCGCGTCTCGCCGGTAGGGCTGATGTCTTAAGGCTAGGGCCGTGGAAACGTTCGAGCCATGGTCCCCCGCGCGGGCCGAACAGATCATCGCGCCCCATCTGTCGCGGGAGGGCGCGCTGCTACCGATCCTGAGCGCCCTGCAGGAGACCTTCGGCTGCGTGCCCCGCGAGGCGGTTGCGCTCGTCGCCCACGCCTTGAACGTCAGCCGCGCCGAGGTCCATGGCGTGGTCACGTTCTATCATGATTTCCGCGAGGCCCCGCACGGCCGGCGCGTGGTGAAGCTCTGTCGCGCCGAATCCTGCCAGGCGATGGGCGCGGAGACAGCGGCGCGCTTCCTGCTCGCGGCCCTCGGCCTGCCGACGGACGCGCCGTGGGGCGGGACCACGCCGGACGGGGCGGTCACGGTCGAGGCGGTCTATTGCCTGGGCCTGTGCGCCGTTTCCCCCGCCGCCCTGGTCGACGGTGAGCCCCTCGGTCGCCTCGACGGCATGGCGCTCGCGGAGGCGGTCGGCGCATGATCCGCCTGTTTGTCCCGGGGGACTCGGCGGCCGTGGCAGTGGGCGCCGACAAGGTAGCCCGCGCCCTCGCCGGAGAAGCGGCGCGGCGGGGGCTGCCCGCGGAGATCGTGCGCACGGGTTCGCGGGGCCTCGCCTGGCTCGAGCCCCTGGTGGAGGTGGAAACGCCGGGCGGCCGGATCGCCTACGGCCCCGTTGCGCCAGGTGACGTCGCCGCCCTGTTCGACGCGGACCTCGCTCGTGGCGGCGCCCACGCCTTGCGGATCGGGCCGCCCGAGGCCCACCCCTGGCTGGCGGCCCAGACGCGCATCACGTTCGCGCGCTGCGGCGTGGTCGACCCGGCGTCGCTCTCCGACTATCGCGCCCATGGCGGCTTCGAGGGCCTCGCGCGGGCGCGGGGCCTGGGACCGGCGAAGACGATCGAAGCCGTGACAGCGTCCGGTCTGCGCGGGCGGGGCGGGGCCGGCTTTCCGGCCGGGGTCAAATGGAAGACCGTCGCCGACGCGCCCGGCGACAGCAAATACATCGTCTGCAACGCCGACGAGGGCGACAGCGGCACCTTCGCCGACCGCATGATCCTGGAGGGCGATCCCTTCGTCCTGATCGAGGGGATGGCCATCGCCGGCCTCGCGGTCGGCGCGCGCAAGGGGTTCGTCTATTCCAGGTCCGAGTACCCGCACGCGAACCGCGCCTTCCAGAGAGCCCTCGACCTGGTTCACGCCGACGGCGAACTGGGCGCCTTCGACATCGAGCTTCGCGTCGGCGCCGGAGCCTATGTGTGCGGCGAGGAGACCTCCCTGCTGGAGAGCCTGGAGGGCAAGCGCGGACAGGTCCGGGCGAAGCCGCCACTGCCGGCGCATCGCGGGCTCTTCGGTCGGCCGACGGTGGTCAACAATGTGCTCACCCTGGCCACCGCGCCGTGGATACTGACCCACGGCGGCGAGGCCTATGCGGCGCTCGGAACCGGCCGCTCGCGGGGCACGCAACCGATCCAGCTGGCCGGCAACGTTAAACACCCCGGCCTCTATGAGGCGCCGTTCGGCCTGACGCTGGGCCGGATCGTCATGGCGATCGGCGGCGGAACGGCCAGCGGTCGGCCGGTCCGCGCCGTCCAGTGCGGGGGTCCCCTGGGCGCCTATTTCCCGGTGGCGCTGTTCGACACCGTCTATGACTACGAGGCGTTCGCCGCCCGCGACGGGCTGATCGGCCACGGCGGCGTGGTGGTGTTCGACGACACCGTGGACATGGCCGTCCAGGCCCGCTTCGCCTTCGAGTTCTGCGCCCTGGAGAGTTGCGGCAAGTGCACTCCGTGCCGGATCGGCTCGGTGCGCGGCGTGGAGACGATCCAGAAGGTGATCGACGGGGTCGACGTCACGGCCAATCTCGAGCTGGTGGAGGATCTCTGCCACACCCTGAAGTTCGGGTCCCTCTGCGCCCTAGGGGGCTTCACGCCCTATCCGGTGATGAGCGCCATCACGCATTTCCCCGAAGACTTCCGGGCCCCAGACACGCGCCTTGGAGACATCCGCCCTCCCCAGGGCGGCGAGCAAGGTCTAGAATGAACGCCATGTCCTTGATCCAGGAGACCGATCTCGGAACGCCGCCGGCGGCCGGCGAGGCGAGCGTCACCCTGACCATCGACGGGCGGGAGGTCAGCGTTCCCGAGGGGACCTCGGTGATGCGGGCCGCGGCCCTGGCCGGGATCGATATCCCAAAGCTGTGCGCCACCGACACCCTGGCGGCGTTCGGCTCCTGCCGCCTGTGCCTGGTGGAGATCGCCGGTCGCGGAGGAACCCCCGCCTCGTGCACCACGCCGGTCGCCGGGGGTATGGCTGTCTCGACCACCGGCGAGCGACTGGAGCGGCTGCGCCACGGGGTGATGGAGCTCTATCTGTCCGACCACCCGGTGGGTGAGATCAAGGGCGCCGTCGGCCAGGCCGCGCGCCGGGCGGGGGTCGAGCGGGTCCGCTACGGCGTGTTCGCCGCCTGCCACGCCGGGGCGGCGACGGACGAGTCCAACCCCTATTTCGCCTTCGACCCGGCCGCCTGCATCGTCTGCTCGCGCTGCGTGCGCGCCTGCGACGAGGTGCAGGGGACCTTCGCCCTGACCATCGCCGGCCGCGGCTTCGACTCGCGGGTGTCGGCCAGTCAGGAGGAGCCGATCCTGGGTTCCGAGTGCGTGTCCTGCGGGGCCTGCGTCCAGGCCTGCCCGACCGACGCCCTGATCGAGAAAAGCGTGCGGGCCGCGGGCCTGCCCGAGCGATCGGTCATCACCACCTGCGCCTATTGCGGGGTGGGCTGCGCCTTCGAGGCTCAGCTCGTCGGTGACGAGGTGGTGCGGATGACGCCTTGGAAGGACGGCAAGGCCAATCACGGCCACAGCTGCGTCAAGGGCCGCTTCGCCTGGGACTACGCCACCCATCGCGAGCGGATCTTGAGGCCCCTGGTTCGCGACGCCATCGGCGATCCCTGGCGCGAGGTGAGCTGGGACGAGGCGATCGCCTTCGCTGCGGGCCGCCTGAAGTCGATCACTGCGGCCCATGGCCGGGGCGCGGTCGGGGCCATCACCTCCTCGCGCTGCACCAACGAAGAGACCTATCTGGTGCAGAAGCTGGCCCGGGCGGCGCTGCACACCAACAACGTCGATACCTGCGCCAGGGTCTGCCACTCGCCCACCGGCTATGGCCTGAAGGCGGCCTTCGGCACGTCAGCCGGCACCCAGGACTTCGACTCCGTCGACCACGCCGATGTCGTCCTGGTGATCGGCGCAAACCCCACCGACGCCCATCCGGTGTTCGCCTCGCGGATGAAGCGCCGCCTGCGCGCCGGCGCGAAGCTCATCGTCGTCGATCCGCGCGCCATCGACCTGGTGCGGAGCCCGCATATCGAAGCGGCGCACCACCTGGCGCTGAAGCCCGGAACCAACGTCGCGCTGCTCAACGCCCTGGCCCACGTGGTGGTTACCGAGGGCCTGGTCGACGAGGCGTTCGTACGCGAGCGGTGCGACCTGGCGGCCTTCCAGGCCTGGGCGGCGTTCGTGGCCGACGAGGTCAACAGTCCTAGGACCGTTGAGGGCGTGTGCGGCGTTCCGGCCGCCGAGCTGCGCGCCGCCGCGCGCCTCTACGCCACCGGCGGAAACGGCGCCATCTACTATGGCCTGGGGGTGACCGAGCACAGCCAGGGCACCACCACGGTTATGGCGATCGCCAACCTCGCCATGGCCACCGGCAATCTTGGCCGGCCCGGGGTCGGGGTGAACCCGCTGCGGGGCCAGAACAATGTCCAGGGGGCCTGCGACATGGGCTCCTTCCCCCACGAGCTCACCGGCTACCGGCACATCTCGGAGGAGCCGGTGCGGCGGCTGTTCGAGAGCCTGTGGGGCGTGACCCTCGATCCCGAGCCGGGCCTGCGCATCCCCAACATGATCGACGCCGCCCTCGATGGGTCCTTCCGCGGGCTGTACGTGCAGGGCGAGGACATCCTGCAGTCCGATCCCAACAGCCGCCACATGGCGGCCGGGCTGTCGGCCATGGAGTGCGTCATCGTCCAGGACCTGTTCCTCAACGAGACGGCGTCCTACGCCCATGTCTTCCTGCCCGGCTCGACGTTCCTCGAGAAAGACGGCACCTACACCAACGCCGAGCGGCGCATTCAGCGGGTCCGCAAGGTGATGGAGCCCCGCAATGGCCTCGCCGACTGGGAGATCACCGAGCGCCTGAGCAACGCGCTCGGCTATCCGATGAACTATGCCCACCCCTCCGAGATCATGGTCGAGATCGCCGCGGTCACGCCGACCTTCGCCGGCGTCTCCTACGAACGACTCGACGCCCTCGGCTCGATCCAGTGGCCTTGCAACGACGCCGCGCCGGAGGGGACGCCGGTGATGCACATAGACCGGTTCGCGCGCGGCGCCGGAGAGTTCATCCTCACCGAATACGTGCCCACCGACGAGCGGACAGGGCCGCGTTTCCCCATGCTGCTGACCACCGGCCGAGTGCTCAGCCAGTACAATGTCGGCGCCCAGACCCGGCGGACCGAGAACGTCGTCTGGCACCCCGAGGACCGTCTGGAGATCCATCCCCACGACGCCGAGCATCGCGGGATCGCCGACGGCGCCTGGGTAAAGCTGGCGAGCCGGGAAGGGGAGACGTCCCTGCGCGCCCTGATCACCCCGCGGGTCTCGCCGGGGGTCGTCTATACGACGTTCCACCACCCTGGCACCCAGGCCAATGTGGTGACCACCGAGCTCTCCGACTGGGCAACCAACTGTCCAGAATACAAGGTGACGGCGGTGCAGGTGACCCTTTCCAACGGTCCCACCGAGTGGCAGACCACCGCCGAGGCGCAGAACCGGCTCGCCCGCCGGATCGCGCCGATCCCCGCGGAGTAGCCGCGTGGACGCCCGCCGCCTGACGGCCATGGCCAACCAGATCGGCGCCTTCTTCCGCGCCCAGGGCGAGGCGGCGGCCGTGGCCGGCGTCGAGGACCACCTGCGCCGGTTCTGGGACCCGCGCATGCGCCGGGAGATTGTCGCCCACCTGAACGCTGGAGGGGAAGGGCTCACCCCCGCCGTGCGCGCCGCCGTGGCGCGGCTGGCGTTCGGTTCAGGCGGAATGAAGTGAGGTTGTTTGGTTCTTCGCTTTGCTTCGCATCTTGACGTAGATCGTTGCGGCGTAAACCACTGCCGCGAAGAACAGGGCGCCAACGATTACTGATCCGCCGAATTCCGGGTAGTTGGTCGAGCGAAGCAACGGCGCGCCGAGGACCGTGACGAAGAGCATGGTCGCGCCGTTGAACACCAGCGGCAGCCAGTTCATGATCACCACGAAGAGCGCTACGGCCACCGGCAGGACGCCGAGGATCAGGCCGTTGGGCATGCCGAACTTCGAGGTCATGTAAATCGCGAACCACCCCATCGCTGCGCCGACCAGGGCGCCGATGACGCTGGCCGGCAGGCGGTGAAACGCCGCCTTTTCCACGGTGGCCCAGTACCAGAGCAGGAGAAAGCCGGCGTAGGCCGACGTTGGAAAGAACCTCAGGCTGATAAAGACCCAGGCGACGACCGTGACGAAAATCAGCAGGTAGAGTTGAATGCCGTGCGAGAGGCTCACCGCGGGCGCGGCTTCGGTGTCGGAACTCATCGGACGGTTTCTCCCTCTATGGTTCCGGTCGCGGGCGACGTGCGCCGCCTCGCATTGGATCCGGTTGTGTTGCGGACACTGTGACCGCGGACAGCGCCCCGTGCAAGCGCCGGCGAAGGGCGCCGGGAACGTCGTGTGTGCCCTCGCCGGGCTGTCGCGACTCCCAAACCGGGCTATGGTCGGGGCATGTCCGCCGGCCCCAGTCCCTTCGAGGCTCGTCCCGCCTGGAGATGGCGTCAGGCCGACGGCGCGGTCGAGGCGATTTCGCGGGACTTGCCGGCCGAGACGGCAGTCGGTCTCGCTTATGACAGCGCGCCCTATGTGGTGGTGATGGCCAGCCCCGCCGACATCGAGGACCTGGCGGTGGGGTTCACGGTGACCGAGCGCGTGGCGCCCTTTGCCGCCATCGAGAGGGTGACGGTGTCGGTCCAGCCCGAGGGACTGCTCGCCGATGTGCTCCTGAGCAAGTCAGCCGGCCTCGACCTCGCCCTGGCCCGTCGGCGCACCCTGGAATCGCGCTCGAGCTGCGGCTTGTGCGGCGTCGAAACCCTGCGCGAGGCTGTGCGTCCGATCGCGGCCGTGGGGGCGGGGCCGACCGTGACCCGCGCCGCCATCCAGCGCGCCCTCGAAGCGCTCGAAACCGGCCAGAGCCTGGGCGCACGCACCCGCGCCACCCACGCCGCCGCCTGGGCCGACGCCGAGGGAAGGGTGCGGCTGGTCCGCGAGGATGTCGGCCGGCACAATGCCCTGGACAAGCTGGCGGGGGCGGCCCTGCGCCAAGGCCTGGACCCGGGCCAGGCCTTCATCCTGGTCACCAGCCGCTGCTCCTATGAGATGGTGGAGAAGGCGGCGGCGGCGGGTGTGTCGATCCTGGTGGCGATCTCGGCGCCCACGGCGCTGGCCATCGCCCAGGCCGAGGCGGCCGGCCTGACGCTGGTCGCCCTGGCCCGCGCCGATGGTCACACCGTCTTCGCCGGCGGCCAGCGGATCGCCGCCGGATGAGCGCCCCGGCGGGGGACTCGCGCGCGGCCGCGCCGCCCTGGTACGCGCCGGTCCGGATGCGGCGCAGCTGGGTCAGGCTGCTGCATCTGCTTCGCGCCACCATCCGCGCCAGCGAACTGGTCCTGGCGATCATCGCCGCGGGGGTGGGGGCCGCGAGCGGCCTGGCGGCCGTGGGGGTCAGCTCCCTCGCCCACGTCCTGCAGCGCCTGTTCTACGGCATCGCCGCGGACGAACGCCTCTCCACCATCCCCGCCATCGCCCCCTCGGCGCTGCCCTATCTGCCGCTGGGGGGGCTGGTGGTCGGCCTGATCACCTGGGCGTGGATGCGCCGCTACCCCCAGCCCGTAGTGGACCCGGTGGAGGCCAACGCCCTGCGGGGCGGACGCATGTCGATCCGCGACAGCCTTTTCGTCGCTGTTCAGAGCGTCATCTCCAATGGATCGGGGGCGTCGGTGGGCCTCGAGGCCGCCTATGCGCAGGTGGGCGGGGCCATCGCCTCCCTGACGGGGCTGGCGCTCAAGCTGAGGCGAAGCGACTTGCGGACCTTCGTGGGCGCCGGCGCCGGGGCGGGCATCGCCGCCGCGTTCGGCGCCCCGCTCACCGGCGCCTTCTACGCCTTCGAGATCATCATCGGCACCTATACCACCGCCAACATCGCGCCGGTGGTGGCCGCCGCCCTGGCCGGGGCGCTGGTCAGCCGGCTGCTGGGGAACGACACCCTGATCTTCCACACCCAGGTCGCCGACATCCTCTCGGTCTCGCACTATGTGATGTTCGCCCTGATGGGCCTGATCTGCGCCTTCGCGGGGATCGGCGTCATGCGCCTGGTGGCCTGGGTCGACTTCGCTGTGTCGCGCCTGCCGGGACCGAAGTGGATGCGGCCGGGCCTGGGCGGTGTCATCCTGGCGACGCTCGCCTGGTATGTGCCCGAGACCTTGTCGGCCGGCCACGGGGCCATGCACTTCGACTTCGCCGCCGAGCTCGGCATGACAACCCTGTTGACGCTGCTCCTGGCCAAGACGGCCGCCTCCGTGATCGCGCTGGGTTTCGGATTCCGCGGCGGGCTGTTCTTCGCCTCGCTCTACCTGGGGTCTCTGCTGGGCCGGCTCTGTGTCGTCGCCCTCTACGCCGGGGGCGTGAACGTGGGAATCGATCCGCTGGCGGGCGCCCTGGTGGGGATGGGCGCGATGGCGGTGGCGATCATCGGCGGCCCCTTCACCATGACCTTCCTGGTGCTGGAAACCACCGGCGATTTCGGCCTCTCCGCCGCCACCCTCACCGCCTCCATCGTCGCCAGCCTGGTGGTGCGGGAGACCTTCGGCTACTCCTTCTCCACCTGGCGCCTGCACCTGCGCGGCGAGACGATCCGCAGCGCTCACGACGTCGGCTGGCTGCGCTACCTGACGGCCGGGCGGATGATGCGGGCGGGCGCGCCGGCGGTGGCCGCCGCCACCCCGATCAAGGAATTCCGCGAGCAGTTTCCCCTGGGGTCCGCCCGGCGCGCGGTGGTCGTGGACGAGGACGGACGCTATGCGGGAATCGTCGGGGTCTCCGCCGCCCACGCCGCGGCCGAAGAGGACGGCCCGGTGGGCGGCCTGGCGACCCTGCGCCACTACTCGCTCACGCCGGAGATGGCGATCAAGGAGATCATGGGCGCCTTCGACGCCTCGGCGGGCGATGAACTGGCCGTGCTCGACTCCGAAGGAAGGCCGCTGGGCGTGCTGACCGAGGCCCACGCCACCCGGCGTTACGCCGAGGAGCTGGAGATGGCGCGCCGCGACCTCACGGGCGGGGACTAGGCGATCCGGGGCGGCGGGAAACGTGATCTGGTTCTTTCCTGAACGCTGATAAGTCAAATCCGCTCGCGCGCCTTGCAATCGGTCGCGGTCTCTATATCTGGCGTGGCGACGGTGACGCCATGCCGTGCCTGGTCGGGGTTAGCGGGTGCAATCGAGATCAACGGCGATCACCGGCCGCGTGGGCCTTGCCCTGGCGGCGATGCTCGCGGCGGCGGCGTGCGGGAAGCACGGCGGCCCTCCGCCTCGCGGGCCGCCTGAGGTGGCCGTCATGACGGTGACCGCGACGCCCGTGGAATTGACTGCCGAGCTTCCCGGCCGGACGGCTCCTCTCGAGACCTCGGACGTCCGCCCGCAGGTGAACGGGATCATCATCGGCAGGCCGTTCACCGAGGGCGGCAACGTCCGCGCGGGCCAGGTGCTCTACCAGATCGATCCGGCGCCCTACCGCGCTGCCTTGGACCAGGCCCGCGCCCTGGAGGCCAACGCCGAGGCGAACCTGGCCACCGCCAGGGCCAAGGCCGAGCGCTATGCCGACCTCGTCAGGATCAATGCCGTCAGCCGCCAGGATTATGACGACGCCGTAGCGTTCGCGAAGCAGGCGGCGGCCAATGTCCAGCAGCAGAAGGCGGCCGTGGAGGCGGCGGCGATCAACCTCGGCTATACCAGGGTGACGGCGCCGATCTCGGGACGCGTGGGTCGGTCGGCCTTCACCAAGGGGGCCCTGGTGACCTCCGGCCAGGCCAGCGCCCTGACCACGATCCAGCGGCTCGACCCGATCTATGTGGACATGACCCAGTCGGCGGCGGAGGTGCTGAAGCTGCGCCAGGCGATGGAAGCCGGGCGCTTGAAGAGCGGCGGTCCCGCGACCGCCAAGGTGCGCCTCATCCTCGAGGACGGGTCCGCCTATCCGCTGGAGGGCCGTCTGGAATTCACCGAGGTCACGGTGGATCAGACCACGGGGTCGGTGGCGCTGCGCGCGATCTTCCCCAATCCTCAGGCCCTGCTGCTGCCTGGGCTCTATGTCCGCGCCATTGTCGTGGAAGGCGCCGATCCGGCGGGCATACTGGCGCCCCAGGCCGCGGTGGCCCGCGACGAGAAAGGTCGCCCCACGGCGCTGGTGGTCGATTCCACTAGCCATGTTCAGGCGAGGGTGCTCACCACGCCACGGACGGTGGGCGACCAGTGGCTGGTGACCTCGGGCCTCGCGCCGGGGGACCGCCTGATCGTCGAAGGCTTGCAGGCGGCGAAGCCGGGCGCGCAGGTCAGGATGGTGTCGGCGCCCGCCAACGCCGCTCACCCCGCCGCCGCGTCCGCCGGCGCGGCGGCGCGGTAAGAGCGCAGCGTGTCCCGCTTTTTCATCGAGCGGCCGATCTTCGCGGTCGTCATCGCCATCGTCATCAGCTTGGCCGGGATCCTCGCCATCCTGGCCCTGCCGATCGCGCAGTATCCGACGATCGCCCCGCCGGCGGTGAACATCAGCGCCACCTACCCCGGCGCCTCGGCCCAGACGGTCGAGAACGCGGTCACCCAGGTCATCGAGCAGCAGCTCAAGGGCCTCGACCACCTGCTCTATTTCTCGTCCAACAGCAGTTCGAACGGCCAGGTGGGGATCACCGCAACCTTCGCCGCCGGCACCAACCCCGACATCGCTCAGGTCCAGGTGCAGAACAAGCTGCAGGCCGCCATCCCGATCCTGCCGGCGCAGGTGCAGCAGCTGGGGGTGACGGTCAGCAAGTCGCAGCCGAGCTTCCTGATGGTGGTCGCGCTCTATGACATGGACGGCCGCCGCACCAACATCGACATCGCCGACATCATCGCCAGCAAGTTCGTCGACCCGCTCGCCCGGGTGAACGGCGTGGGCGACCTGCAGGTGTTCGGCAGCCAGTACGCGATGCGGGTCTGGCTCGACCCCTACAAGCTCGACAACTACAAGCTGATGACGTCGGATGTGCGCAACGCGATCCTGGCTCAGAACGTGGAGATTTCGGGCGGGGAAATCGGCGGCCAGCCGGCGCCGCCGGGGCAGGCCCTGAACGCCACGGTCACCGCCCAGTCCTATCTGCAGACGCCCGATCAGTTCAAAGCGATCATCCTGCGCAGCCAGCCCGATGGTTCGGTGGTTCACCTTTCGGACGTGGCGCGCGTGGAACTGGGAGCGGAGAACTACGGCGTCGCCAGCCGCTTCAACGGCCACGCCGCGGCCGGGGTGGCGATCAAGCTGGCGCCGGGGGCCAACGCCCTGGACACCGCCGACGCGGTGAAAAAGCGCGCGAGCGAACTTGCCCAGAGCCTGCCTCCTGGCGTCGGCCTGATCTTTCCGGTGGACAACACCACCTTCGTGCGCCTGTCGATCCGGGAGGTCGTGATCACCCTCATCGAGGCCATCGGATTGGTAGTGGCGGTGATGTTCATCTTCCTGCAGAACTGGCGGGTGACGCTGATCCCGGCGCTGGCGGTGCCGGTGGTGCTGCTGGGCACTTTCGGCGTGCTGGCCGCCTTCGGATTTTCCGTCAACACCCTGACCATGTTCGCCATGGTGCTGGCCATCGGCCTGCTGGTAGATGACGCCATCGTGGTGGTGGAGAACGTCGAACGGATCATGGAGGAGGAGGGGCTGCCGCCGAAGGAAGCGACTATCAAGTCCATGGGCGAGATCACCGGCGCCCTCATCGGCATCGCACTGGTTCTCTCCGCGGTGTTCCTGCCCATGGCCTTCTTCGGCGGCTCGACCGGGGTCATCTATCGTCAGTTCTCGGTGACCATCGTCTCGGCGATGGTGCTGTCCGTGCTGGTGGCCCTGATCCTGACGCCGGCCCTGTGCGCCACCCTGCTGAAGCCCACGCGGAAGGGCTCCCGCGCCTCCGGCGCCACGCCGTTCGGCTGGTTCAACCGCGCCTTCAACAACACTGTGCGCCGCTACGAGCGCCTGGTCGGCCGGATCATCCGGCGCCCCCTGCCGATGCTGATCGTCTACGGCGTGGTCGCCGCCGCGATGGTGTTGCTGTTTGCGCGTCTGCCCTCCGCCTTCCTGCCGGAAGAGGACCAGGGCATCATGATCGCCCTCTTCAACCTGCCGACCGGCGCCACCCTCGACCGGACACGGGCCGTCGGGGCAAAGGTGCTCGACTACTTCGCGCACAAAGAAAGCGGGAACGTCGACGGCCTCTTCGACGTGGAGGGCTTCAACTTCGCCGGCGCCGGCCAGAACCTCGGACAGGCGTTCATTCACCTGAAGCCCTGGGACAAGCGTCGAGGCGCCAAGAACCATGCGCCGGCCATAGCCATGAGGGCGATGATGGCCCTCTCCCGGATCCGCGACGCCCAGGTGTTCGTGCTCGTGCCGCCGGCGGTGCAGGAACTGGGCAATTCCTCAGGCTTCGACGTCGAGCTGGAGGATCGCGCCGGCCTGGGGCATGCCCGGCTGCTGGCGGCGCGAAACCAGTTCCTGGGCATGGCGTCCCAGAACCCGATCCTGGCCGGCGTGCGCCCAAACGGGGTCGAAGACACGCCGCAGCTCCGTCTGGACGTCGACCAGGCCCGCGCCGGCGCGCTGGGCCTCTCCCAGGCCGACGTCAACGACACCCTGAGCACCGCGTCGGGCGGCGCGTTCGTCAACAACTTCATCGATCGCGGGCGGGTCAAGAAGGTCTACATGCAGGGGGACGCCCCCTATCGCTCCAGGCCCGAGGACCTCGGCCTCTGGCGGGTGCGGGGTTCCAGCGGGAACATGGCGCCCTTCAGCGCCTTTTCGGCATCGGACTGGGTGGTGGGGCCCGCCCAGCTCCAGCGGTACAACGGCATCCCGGCCATGGAACTGCAGGGTCAGGCCGCCCCGGGCAGGAGTTCCGGCGCGGCCATCGCCGAGGTCAGGAAGATCATGTCCAAGCTTCCCCAGGGCATCGGCTATGAGCTGACCGGCATCTCCTACCAGGAACAGCTGGCCGGCTCACAGGCTCCCGCCCTCCTGGGCCTCTCGATGCTGGTGGTGTTCCTGTGCCTGGCCGCCCTCTACGAGAGCTGGTCGATCCCGGTGGCGGTCATGCTGGTGGTGCCGCTGGGCGTGTTCGGGGCCGTGCTGGCCGCGACCCTCCGCGGTTTCTACAACGACATCTACTTCCAGGTCGGCCTGCTCACCACCATCGGCCTGTCGGCCAAGAACGCCATCCTGATCGTGCAGTTCGCCGACGAGGCGGAGAAGTCGGGCGAGACCCCGGAGGAAGCGGCCCAGCAGGCGGCGCGCCTGCGCCTTCGGCCCATCCTGATGACCTCGCTGGCCTTCGTCGCCGGCGTGCTGCCCCTGGCGATCTCCTCGGGGGCGGGGGCGGGGAGCCAGAACGACATCGGCACCGGCGTGATCGGCGGGGTGCTGGCGGCGACCGCGATGGCGATCTTCTTCGTGCCCCTGTTCTTCGTCGAGGTGCGCCGGCTCTTCCGCAAGCGGGAAAGGGCCGTGGTGTGAGGCGCGCGCTCATCCCATTGCTCAGCCTTGGGGCGCTCGTCCTGGCGGCGGTCACCCTGGGCGCCTGCATCGACCTGGCGCCGGCTTACCGCCGGCCGCCCCTTCCGACGCCGGCCGCATTCCCGGTGGGGAGCGCCTATGCGCCGCCGTCGGCTACGGTCGAGCCGGTGGGCTCCTGGCGCGACTTCTTCGCCGATCCCCGCCTCAAGACGGTCATCGCCCAGGCCCTGGCCAACAACCGCGACCTGCGGATCGCGCTGGCGAACGTCGCCGCCGCGCGGGGCCAATACGTCGTGCAGCGGGCGGCCCAGTTTCCGAAGCTCGACGCCACGGCGAGCGCCACCTACGGCCAGACGCCGGTCAGCGCGCTCGGCGGCGGGGCGTTCGCGGCGGGCCGGCCCGGAGTCTTCAACGAGCGCTTCTACAATGTCGGCGCAGGGGTCAGCGCCTGGCAGCTCGACCTGTTCGGTAAGCTCCGCGATCAAACCCGCGCCGCCGTGGACACCTACTTCGCCACCCGCGAGGCCCGCGACGCCGCGCAGATCACCCTCATCGGCGAGGTGGCCTCCAATTGGCTGGCGCTTGGCTCCGACCGGGCGCTTCTGGCCATTTCTCGCGACACGCTGGCAAACGGCGAAGCTACGGTGGCCCTGACCCGCGCTCGATTTTCATCTGGCGTCGCCTCGGCGCTGGATGTGGCCCAGGCCGAAACCGTGGTTCAGCAGGCCCGCTTCGACGTCGCCCGCCTGACTACCCTGGTGGCGCAGGACCGCAACGCGCTGGACCTGGTCGTCGGGGCGCCCGTGCCGGACAACCTGCTGCCGCCCGACATCGAAGACGACGGCGTCGTGCTGTGGCGCCTTCCCGCTGGTCTTCCCGCCACCGTCCTGCTGGCCAGGCCCGACGTCGTGCAGGCGGAGGACCAGCTGAGGGCCGCCAACGCCAACATCGGCGCGGCGCGGGCCGCCTTCTTCCCCGACATCTCCCTGACCGGATCAGGCGGGGTCACCAGCCTGGCGCTCTCGACCCTGTTCCGCAGCGCCTCAGAGACCTGGACCTTCGCTCCCACGATCACTCAGCCGATCTTCGACTTCGGGGCGAACCGCGGAAACCTCGCCCTGGCCAGGGCCCAGCGCGACGCCGCCGTCGCCACCTACGAGAAGGCCATCCAGATCGCCTTCCGGGAAGTCGCCGACGCCCTGGCCCAACGCGGGACCATCGAGGAGCAGCTGGCCGCCCAGGCGGCGCTGACGGCCGCGGCCGATCAGGCCTACCGTCTCTCCGAGGCGCGCTACGAGCGCGGCAGCGACACCTACCTCAACGCCCTGGTCGCCCAGCGGACATTCTACGCCGCCCGCCAGAGCCTGACCCAGACGAAGCTGGCGCGGGCGACCAATCTGGTGGCGCTCTACACCAGGCTCGGGGGCGGCCTGGACTGAGGGCCCGACAAATTCCCCGCGGCTCGGCTGTCTCGCGGTATACCGGGAGACTTGAAGCGGTCGGAGGCCCGATGTCGATCATCGCCAAGGCGGTTCCGTTCATCCGCGAACGGGGCGCGGGGATCGCCACCGAAGCCCTGGTCAATTTCGTGCTGCCGTTGCTGATCTTCGACTTCGCCAAGCCGCGCCTGGGCGAGGTGAACGCCCTGATTGCCTCCTCCGGGCCGCCGATCGTCTGGAGCCTGATCGAGTTCGCGCGCAAGCGCCGCGTGGACGCCCTGTCGATCCTGGTGCTGACCGGCATCGCCCTGTCGCTGCTGGCCTTCCTCGGCGGCGGGTCGGCCCGTTTCCTCCAGCTGCGGGAGAAGCTGGTGACGGTGACGATCGGGCTGGTGTTCCTGGGGTCCGCCGCGATCGGCCGGCCGCTGATCTATCAGCTCGCCCGGGCCACGATCATGAGGCGGTCGCCCGGCGAAGTGGCCGAGTTCGAGTCCCTGCGCGACAATGTCCATTTCCGGCGCGTGATGATGATCATGACCCTGGTCTGGGGGTTCGGGCTGCTGGCCGAGGCCGCCGTGTCGGCCGCGCTGGTGCTCAGCCTGTCGGTGCACAACTACCTGATCGTCGGTCCGATCGTCGGCTACGGAACCATGGGCGCGCTCAGCCTGTGGACCTGGTGGTACGCCCGGGAGTCGCGGCGAAAGGGCCGGGCGCGCGCCTCCGCCGAGGCGGCCCTGAAGGCGACGGCGGATCGGTCGAGCGTCCAGGCCTCTTGACTTGACCCCGGCGCGCCGGACTGTGGTCGCGGTCCGGCGCGAGAATCTCGAACACATGACCGAAATCGGGGCCCACCCGCACCATCCCCACCTTCAACTCTCGCGGGTGCTGGGCATCGTCTTCGGACTCGCCGTCGTCGTGGGCGGCGTCATCGGCTCGGGTATCATGCGGGCTCCGGGCGTGGTCGCCCTGGGCATCCGGAACGAACCCCTCACCCTGCTGTTCTGGTTGGCGGGCGGCGCGATGGCCATGCTGACCGCCATGCCGCTGGTGGAGGCGGGGGCTTCGGTGCCGCGGGCCGGCGGCAGCTATCCCATCGCCACGCGCGCCTTCGGTCCGGCCGCCGGCTTCATGACCGGCTGGCTCACCTGGCTGCAGTACGCGGCCTCCAACGCCTTCATCTCGGTCGTGTTCGCCGAATATGTGCAGCGCCTCGGGTTCGCGACGGCGGTTCCCAAGAGCGCCATCGCCGTGGGCCTGATCCTGGCCGTGGCCGCGCTGAACTGGACGGGAACGAAGATCAGCGGCGCTTCGCAGAGCATCGCCAGCGCCGTCAAGGGCGGGGCTTTCCT
>JAQGIW010000202.1 GCA_028290905.1 Caulobacteraceae bacterium
TCGGCGTCTTCTGGCTGAGTCATGCGGGCCAGGGAATCTTCGGCCGGAGCCTCGGCCCGTCGCTGCTGATGACCCTGGTCGGACCGGTGACCGTGTTCCCCCTGGCGCTGTTCGCCTGGAGCGCCCGGCGGTTGACCTTCGCCACGCTGGGTTTTCTGCAGTTTCTCAGCCCGACGGTGGGCTTCTGCATCGGCGTCGCCATCGGCGAGCCCCTGACACCGCTGCGCCTCCTCTCCTTCGTATTCATTTGGGCGGGCGCGGCGATGTTCGCCTACGGCGCGTGGCGAGCGTCCCGGCGAATTCAGAGGGCCGTATAGGCGGCCTCGATCAGCCGCCGGGCGCGGCTGTCGGCGATCAGCTCGGCCGACTGGCGGTTCATCACATAGGCGCCCGAGAGGCCCCGCTCCGGATCGGCGAAGGCGCAGCTGCCGCCCCAGCCGGAATGGCCGAAGGTCTGGCGGCCGGGGCCGTAGATCCAGAGGCCCTCGTTGCGGATGAACCCCGCCCCCCAGCTCATGTCGTAGGGGAGGACGAGGTCGCGCCCGGCGATCCGCTGGCGCCCCGCCTCCGCCGCCAGTGTCGGCGGCAGCACCGCCTCGCCGTCCAGCTGGCCGTCGAGGGCCAGGATCGCCATCAGCCGCGCGAGGGCCGGCGCGGTGGCGTGGCCGTTGGCGGAGGGGATCTCCGCGCGCCGGGCGGTGGCCTCGTCGACGCCGCCGGGGGTCGCCCAGCGGGTGAGGAAGGCCAGGCGCTTGGGCTCGGTGATCTCGCCCAGGTTCGGCATGGCCGGCGGCCGTCGCACCTGCGCGACCCGGCCGTGCTCTGTGTCCGGCAGGCCGATCCACAGGTCGAGGCCGTGGGGTTGGGCGACGTCTTCCCTGAGCGCCGTCCCCAGGGTGCGGCCATCGACGCGCCTGAAGATCTCGCCGGCCAGGTAGCCGAAGGTCACCGGGTGGTAGCCGCTGGCGCTCCCGGGCGGCCACAGCGGCGTCATCGCCGCCAGTCGCGCGCAGACGCAGTCCCAGTCGTACCAGTCGGCCGGCGACATCGGCCCCTCCAGGCCGCACAGCCCGGCTTGGTGCGACAGGACCTGCTCGACGGTGAGAGCGCCCTTTCCCGCCGCGCCGAACGCCGGCCACAACTCGGCGACGCGGGCCTGGTAGGAGAGGCGCCCCTGGCCGACGAGGCGGGCGATCATCAGGCTGGCCATCGCCTTGGTGGTCGAGAACACCGGCGTCAGGGTCGCCTCCGCGAACGGACGGGTCATCGCCCGGTCGGCCCAGCCGGCCATCAGGTCGACGACGATCTCCCCCTCGACCGTCAGCGCGAAGCGGGCGCCGAGCTCCCGGCTCTCCGCGAAATTGGCCGTGAACGCGTCGCGCACGGCCTCGAAGGCCCGTGGGCAGACGCCGCGCACCTCGTCCACCGTATCGGTCATGTGAGCGCCTCCAGGCTGATCTCGACATCGCCGCCCAGCAACGTGCCGGCCACGTCACTGACCGCGGTCTCCAGGGCGTCGGCGGTCGTCGCCCCGCCGAGCAGGGCGGCGGTGAAGAGCGCGATGAGCAGGTCGCCAGCGCCCTTGGGATCGATCGTGGCGCGGCCGTGGGCGGCCAGCCACGCCTCCCGCCCATCGGTCCACATCACCCCGATGGCGCGGCCCACCGGGATGGAGGAGATCAGCGCCGGTCGGCCGAGTTCGCGGGCGGCTGCCAACGCCTCGTCGGGCGAGGTGATCACGGTCCCCGTCAGCCGTCCCAGCTCCCAGGCGTTGGGCGCGATCAGGTCGGCGCGCGGGATCAGATCGTCGGCGAGGGCCCGCGCGACCTCCGGTTTCACATAGAGCCCGCCGCTGCTGTCACCCATGATCGGATCGACCACGATCATCGCCGCGGGCCGGGCCGCCCTCACCGCATCGATGGTCCGGGCGGCGATGGCCACCTGGGCGGGATCGGCGAAGTAGCCGCAGATCACCGCCTCGGTCCCCTCGTAGACCCCGTTGGCCTCGATGCCCGCCAGCAGGCTCTCGAATAGGGCGGCGTCCACCGGCCCGCCGCCGGGCGGCCCTAGGCCCGGATGGCGCCCCAGCACCACCGTCGGGGCCAGCACGCTCTCCACCTCCAGCTTCGCCAGCGCCAGCACCTGCGCCCCCCCACCCACCGGGCTGGAGGCCACGAAGCTGGAGAGGATCAGGATCATCCGCCTCCTTTAGGGGGCGGGCGCGGAGAGGCAAATGCTTCCTGCCTCTTCTCCTCCCCTCTGGGAGGAGGGAGACCCCGAAGGGGGAAGGGGGCGACGCTGCGAAAGCCTCGCCAAGCGCGCCCCCTTCCCCGGCTTCGCCGGTATTCCCCCAGAGGGGGAATAGATACCAAGCCTAGTACCGATAGTGATCCGGCTTGAACGGACCCGACGGCGGGACGCCTATGTATTCGGCCTGGGCGGGGGAGAGCGCGGTCAGCTTCGCCCCCAGCTTGCCGAGGTGCAGCATGGCGACCTTCTCGTCCAGGTGCTTGGGCAGGGTGTACACCTTGGTCTGGTAGGCCCCGCCATTGGTCCACAGCTCGATCTGGGCCAGGGTCTGGTTGGTGAAGCTGGCGCTCATCACGAAGCTGGGGTGGCCGGTGGCGTTGCCGAGGTTCACCAGCCGGCCCTCGGAGAGCACGATCAGCTTCTTGCCGTCCGGGAACTCCACGTGGTGCACCTGCGGCTTGATCTCGTCCCACTTGAAGTTGCGCAGGCCGCTGATCTGGATCTCGGAGTCGAAGTGGCCGATGTTGCAGACGATGGCGTTGTTCTTCATCCCCCGCATATGGTCGACGGTGATGACGTCCTTGTTGCCGGTGGCGGTGACATAGATGTCGGCCTTGCCGAGGGTATCCTCGATGGTCTGCACCTCGTAGCCTTCCATCGCCGCCTGCAACGCGCAGATCGGATCGATCTCGGTGACGATCACCCGGGCCCCACCCTGGCGGAGGGAGGCGGCCGAGCCCTTGCCGACATCGCCGTAGCCGCACACCACCGCCAACTTGCCCGACAGCATCACGTCGGTGCCTCGTCGAATGGCGTCCACAAGGCTCTCGCGGCAGCCATAGAGGTTGTCGAACTTCGACTTGGTGACGCTGTCGTTGACGTTGATGGCCGGGTACGGCAGTTCGCCGCGCTCGGCCAGTTGGTAGAGGCGGTGCACGCCCGTGGTGGTCTCTTCCGAGACGCCCTTGATCGCCGCGCGGATGGCCGAATAGAAGCCCGGTTTCTCCTTCAAATAGCGCTTCATCGTCTTGTAGAGCGCTTCCTCCTCCTCGTTGGCCGGGTGGTCGAGCACCGACGGGTCGGCCTCGGCCTTGGGCCCCAGCACGGTCAGGAGGGTGGCGTCGCCGCCGTCGTCGAGGATCAGGTTGGGGTAGCCCCCGTCCGACCACTCGAAGATCTTGTGCGCATAGTCCCAGTACTCGTCCAGGGTCTCGCCCTTGACGGCGAAGACCGGCGTGCCGGTGACCGCGATGGCGGCGGCGGCGTGGTCCTGGGTCGAGAAGATGTTGCACGAGGCCCAGCGTACATCGGCCCCCAGCGCCTGCAGGGTCTCGATCAGCACCGCGGTCTGGATGGTCATGTGGAGGGAGCCGGCGATGCGGGCGCCCTTCAACGGCTGGTCTTTGCCGAACTCGGCCCGCACGGCCATCAGGCCGGGCATTTCGGTTTCGGCGATCTCGATTTCCTTGCGGCCCCACGAGGCGAGGGCGATGTCCTTGACGATATGGTCGGCCACGATGGGCTCCTGGTTGACGGATTGGCGGCTCTATAGCCGCCGCCGTCGACCTCGACAATGGGATATAAGGAAAGCTTTATGTCTTCCAGTAGGGCTTGGCCGCCTTGAAGTCGCCAAAGGCGTCCTCGGCCGCGACCAGCAGCTCGCGCTCTCGCGCCGCTTCACGCTCCAGCACCTCCGGGGCATGGGAGAAGCCGGGGGCCAGGACCCTGGCCGTGGCGATGTCGTTGAGGTCACCCAGGTCGTCCAGCAGCTTCGCCAGGGCCTTGAGGAACTTGCGCCCTCGTTTGGGATGGTCGCAGAAAAGCTGGTCGAACACGTCGGCCGCGTAGCGCAGCCCCTTGGCCTCGATGCGGACCTTGTGGCGGTCCAATGCGTCCAGCCTGGCAAGGTGAGCGCCCGCGTGCACCAGGTGGGACCGGCCCTTGGCAAGCGAGGCGGCCGCGAAGTGGACGATCGGGCGGTCGCGCCGGCGCGCCCCCTGGGCGCCCTTCCCCGTCCAGGGTCCGGTCTCGATCCACACCAGGGTGTCGAGCAGGGACCGCCGGGCCGCCGGGCTGGCGGCCGCCCGGCGTGCGCGCTCATAGGCCGCCGCCTGGGCCGCGCGGGGAGCCTCGTCATCCGCGCCCTGCGCATGGGCATCGCGGCCCCAGGCCCCCTCGATGAACACGTCAAGGTTGCGGGCCGGATCGAGCTCGACGGAAAAGGCCTTCAGCCCAGCACGAATGTCCTCCAGGTGCTGGTCGGCGATCACGGACTTGAACGTCTTCAGCGTGGTGCGCAGGCGCCGGAGGCCCACCCGGGTCTGGTGGATGGCGTCGGAGGTGGGCGCTTCGCGCACCAGTTCGGCGTTCCACAGGATCTGGTCCAGGGCCGCCCGCGCGATCGCCCGGAAAGCCTCGCCGGCGGTCATGCGGCTGCTGACGGTCGGGGTCTTGAAGTGGCGCGCCCGCACCGGGCCGCCCTCGACCAGGGCGTAGCCGCGGTCGGCCTTGGCGACCACCGAAAGGTCGGCCGGAAAGCTGTCCGCGAGCCGCGTCGCCAGGGCGAACAGCGCCTCGGGCGATCCCTCCTTCAGCTCCAGTTCCAATTCATCCACGGGGGCGCAGTGGCCACTCGCGTGGATCGTCCCCGAATCGAGGGCCGCTTCGACGAGGCTGTCGGGCGTGCGGATCTCCACAGTCCGCCGCTCCACCGTCACCGTGAACAGCGCCGCCAGCCGGGTATCCGGGCTCAGGACGTCCCGCGCCGGGGTGCGGCGCACCGCCGCCATGTCGGGTTTGGCGCCTGCGGCGGGCGAGGTCCACTCGCCGCGCCCGAGCTTGCCCCCGGCGGCGGCGCGCGACTTCATCGTCTGCTCCCATCCGCCGTCCTCCTCGCGCACCCGCAAGGCGAAACCCGCGCGGCCGAGCTCGCAGCCCGCGGTATCGAAATAGATCGCCTTCAGCGTCCTGTCCGACTGCGGCCGTCCCTGGGCCAGCCAAGCCAGGGCCTCCGGCCCCCTGTCGGGGGGCAGGCGAAACTTCAATTCCACCTCGCGAGGCTCGCTGGCCATCTCAGTTGCCGGATCCAGTCGTCAGGAGCGCGCCTTGCAAACGGATGTGGGCGGCATCCGTTTCAGCCGCCCGAACTCCGGACAGCTGATGCTCCGATCCCACCGACGGAGGTGAACCGTCCGCTGGCATCGAAGCACCGGGCCTCACCGCTCTTCCTCGAAGCGGGACTCCACCAGCCGGGCGAGGGACGCGGCCGCCGCCTGGGCGTCGACGCCGTCGGCGACGATCTCGATGGTTGCGCCGGGGCCCGCGGCCAGCATCATCAGGCCCATGATCGAGAGGGCGTCCACCGTCTGGTCGTCCCGCGTCACCTTGACCTGCGACTGGAAGGTTCCCGCCAGCTTGACGAACTTCGCGGACGCCCGGGCGTGCAGTCCCCGTTCGTTGACGATCTGGGTGGTGACCTTGGCCCTCACTTCTCGCCGGCCAGAACGTAGGACGCCACCGAGATGTACTTTCGGCCCGCCTCCTGGGCGTGCATGACGCAGGCCTCCAGGGGCTCGCGGCCCCGGAGGCTGGCCAGCTTGATCAGCATCGGCAGGTTGAGGCCCGCGATCACCTCGGCCTTGGTCTGCTCCATCACCGAAATAGCGAGATTCGACGGGGTGCCTCCGAACATGTCGGTGAGCAGGATCACGCCCTGGCCGGAATCGACCACCTGGCAGGCGCGCAGGATGTCACGCCGCCGCCGCTCCATGTCATCGTCCGGGCCGATGCAGATCGCGGCCACGGCCGGCTGGGGACCGACCACGTGCTCCATGGCGTAGACGAACTCTTCAGCGAGCCGCCCGTGTGTCACGATGACGAGCCCGATCACGAGTGATGCCTCAACGGCGCAATCCCCTAGAACCTGACGACTTCCCTTGGAAGTCTGAATCGGGCTCCACGCTTTGAGTTCAGCGTACGATTCAGATCCGAGTCGATTCCGCTCGTATCACCGCACTCTGCCCGCCGCGCTCCGTGGAGCGGCGTGAAGCGGAGACGATACGCCCCTTAGGGTCGCGCTCCAAGATGTTCGATGGCGCGGCGAATCTTCGCGGGCGCAGTATGTTCCAGCGGCCACACCTCGAAGACGGGGACGACATGACCCAGCAGGCGCTCTGAGGAGAGCTCCGGCAGGCGTTCGACCGCATCGGGCGCCGGTTTGCACCGCACCGAAAGCGTGATCGGCGCCAGGCCCAGCGCGGCCTCGCGAACCACCCCGAGCCCCCTCACCTCGATGAGACCGTGGATCGAGGGCGGGGCCCGGCCGAACAGGCGGCCGGCGGAGACGAACACCACCACCCGGTCGTCGGCGACCAGCCGGAAACCGCAGTCCAGCGCCCGCAGGGCCAGGTCGCTCTTGCCGCTTCCGGAAGGCCCCTGGATCAGTGCGCCCCGCCAGGCCCCCGCCACCTGGACGGCGATCAGCCCGGCGTGGAGGATCATGCCCTGGCCATCGCGCAAAGGCCCTTAGGCGATGGGGAGGGCGACGCGGAAGCTGGCGCCGACGATCCGGCCGCCCTCCTGGCGGTTCTCGGCCCAGATGCGACCGCCGTGGGTCTCCACGATCTGCCGGGCGATGGCCAAGCCCAGGCCCGAGTTGCCGCCGAACGCCGCTCCCTTCGGGCGGGAGGTGTAGAACCGCTCGAACACGGTCTCCAGGTTGTCCGGGGGGACGCCCGGCCCGTCGTCCTCCACCCGCGCCAGGATCTCGCCACGGCCCCGGGAGACGAAGACCCGCACTTCGCCGCCGGGCGGGCTGAACGAGCGCGCGTTGTCCACAAGGTTGCGAAAAACCTGCCCCAGGGGTCCCTCCCGGCCGACCACCATCATCGGCTCGGGTGTCGGCGGGCCGATGAAGGTCACGCGGGGATCACCCGGCTTGCCGGTCGCCGTGTAGAAATCGCAGATGTCCGAGAGCAACCGCGCCAGGTCCATCGGGGCGGGGGCGTTGCGGGACAGTTCGGCGTCCAGACGCGAGGCGTTGGAGATGTCGGTGATAAGGCGGTCCAGCCGGCCCACGTCGTGATTCAGGATGGCGATCAGCCGCGCGCGCTGGGCGTCGGTCTTGACCAGGTCCAGGGTTTCCACCGCCGAACGGATCGAGGTCATCGGATTGCGCAGCTCGTGCGACACGTCGGCGGCGAAACGCTCGATCGCCACCATGCGGTCCGCCAGGGTCGCGGTCATCGCCTCGAGCGACCGCGTCAGGTCGCCCAGCTCGTCGTCGCGTTCGGCCAGGTCGGGCAGGGCGATGGCCCGGGCCCGGGACAGCCTGACGCGGTCGGCCGCCCGCGCCAGGCGCAGCACCGGCACGGCGATGAACTGGGTCAGGACCAGGGACGACAGCAAGGCGACGCCGATGGCGATGAGGATGAACGGGATCAGCGCCTCGCGCTCGTGGAGGATGATGCTGTCGACATCTCCCGCCTCCAGGGTCAACACCCCCAGCACGGCGCGGACCCGCTTGATCGGGACGGACACCGAGACCACCCGGCCGCCCTCCTCGTCGATGCGCACGTCGCGCACCGCGTCTCCCGAAAGGGCGGCGGCCACTTCCCGGGCCAGGGCAAGCCGCGCCTCTTTCGCCCGTGTGGCCGCAGGAAGCAGCAGGCCGAATTTGAACCGGGATGTCTTCTGTCCCAGGCGCCGTGCCGGAGGCAGGGGGCGGCGCTCCACCCGGTCGGCCACCTGGTAGGAATCGGCCAGCAGCCGGCCCTGCGGATCGTAGAGGCGCGCCCGTTCCGTAGGCGGAATATCCAGCGACTGCAGGACGCTGCGCGCGACACCCGCCACCAGCATGGGCGCGGGCTCGCCCACGGTGGCGGACTGATCGATGGCGTTGGCGACCAACTGACCCTCCACCGCCAAGCTCTCGGCGCGGGCGTTGACCAGCCCCTGGCGCATTTCGTTGAGGATCAGGGCGCCGGCGACGAGGATCCCCAGGCCCAGCAGGTTGAGCAGGACGATCGTGCGGCCAAGGCGAGAGCCGAGTGACCACCCCCCCTTGCGATGCGCTCGCGCCTGCGCCGCGCGGTTGTCTGTCGCCGGCCCTCCGGGCGCGCGCTGGAGGGGGTGATCAGGATTCGCGGTATCTATAGCCGACGCCATACAGGGTTTCGATCGCGTCGAAGTTGGGATCGACTTCGCGGAACTTCTTGCGCATGCGCTTGATATGGCTGTCGATGGTGCGGTCATCGACATACACTTGGTCTTCGTAGGCGGCGTCCATCAGGTTGTCGCGGCTCTTCACGAAGCCCGGCCGCTGGGCCAGGGACTGCAGCAGCAGGAACTCTGTCACCGTCAGCCGCACGGGCTTGCCTTCCCACAGACAGTCATGGCGGGCCGGATCCAGGGTCAGCCGCCCGCGCTTGATCGCGCGGTTGTCCACGCCCTCGCCGTCCCCGGAGGCGGTCGGCGGACCGGTCTCGCCCCCAAGCACCTCCTCCGGATGGGCGCGCCGCAGCACCGCCTTGACCCGCTCGATGAGCAGCCGCTGGCTGAATGGCTTGCGGATATAGTCGTCGGCGCCGAGGTTGAAGCCGAGGATCTCGTCGATCTCGTCGTCCTTGGAAGTCAGCATGATTACAGGCACGTTGCTGGTCTGTCGCAGCCGTCGCAGCACTTCCATGCCGTCCAGGCGCGGCATCTTCACGTCGAGAATAGCGAGGTCGGGCGGATCGCTTTCCAGCGCGGCCAGGCCGGCTCCGCCGTCATAATAGGCGGTCACCTCGTGGCCGTGACTTTCAAGAGCCAGAGAGACCGACGCGACGATGTTCTCATCGTCATCCACCAAGGTAATTTTAGCCATGAATTTGAAGTCTTCCTTTCGCGCGGCCCCCATCCTAAGGGTGCTTAGTGTGGCCGGAACGGCGTTACCACCGTACATGTTCCTATCTTGCCTTCATTGACCGCCTGGCGCAAATTCTTCCATAGCTTGCGCCAGCGTCACATCCAGTTCGGTCACGCCGTCTGCATCATGGGTGGCGAGCACCACTTCGACCCGATTATAGACGTTGAACCACTCGGGATGATGATCGAGCTTTTCCGCCATCATGGCGACTCGCGTCATCCAGCCGAATGTGGTGTTGAAGTCCCGAAATCGAAAGGTCTTCCGGATCGCGTCGCGGCCGTCGACGGCGGACCAGCCCGACAGGCGGGCCAGGGCGGCGGCGGCCCCGATACGCGCCGGCCGGCTCACGGCCGGGCTTCCGCAGAAGCGCGGGCCGCAGGTTCCATTCCTGGCGCGATCCCTGGAATCCCGGTGACCCGGGCAAGGTCGGCCAGGGCCTGCGCCTCGGTCACCACCTTGATCGCCGTCATGCCCAGCGCCGCCGCCGGCTTGCAGTTCACCCCCAGGTCGTCGAGATAGACGCAGGCGGCCGGCGCCACGTCCAGCAGCTCGCACATCATCTGGTAAATGCGCGGATCGGGCTTGCGCACCCCGGCCTTGGAGCTTTCGATCACCGCGTCGAACAGGGCCATGATGTCGGCCGCGCGGCCGGCGCCCTCGCGCGTCGCCTGCATGCCGGGGCCGTGGCCTTGGGCCATGTTGTTGGTGATGCAACCGACCTTGAAGCGCGTCTTGCACAGCTTCAACGCCTCGACCATCGCCGGCCGCACGTCGCCCGACAAGAGGGGCAGCACCTCGGCGCCCCGGACCGGATAGCCCAGCGCCGTGGACTCGGCTAGGAAGTGGGCGTCGAACCCGGCCGCGTCGATCTCGGCCCGCTCAAAGAGCGCCCAGGCGTTGGAGTCGGGGTTGGTGGCGTTGATGCCGCGGATCAGGTCGGCGGGCAGGCTCCGCCCCTGCTCGAAGCGGTTGAAGGCCTCGAAAGGCGAGGTCGTGAACACCCCGCCGAAGTCCCAGATCACCGCTTCGATCGCCACGCCGCCGGTTCCTCGCCAAGGTCATCGCCGCCGCGACACCTAGGGTTGTCGGGGGCGCGACGCAAGCGCGCCACGCCCCTGACAAGGGTCGAACGGCTACGGGTGCTGCGGCTCGCGCCGCTGTGGCGGCGCGGCCGGAGCCGGCCGGGACTCCCGCATCACCGGCTGGGGCGCCCGGGGCATCGGCTGGGGCGCCCGGGCCATCTGCTGGGGCGCGCGGGCCATTGCCTGGGGTGGCGGCCTGAATCCGCCGCCGCCGAAGCTTTGCGGCGGGCGGGGCGGCGGGTGCGAGCCGCCGTTGAAGGCTTCAGACGGGTGCGGGACGGGATGGTAGCCGCCGCCGTAGCCGGCGGGCGGCCGGGCGGCGCCATTGAAACGTTCCGGTCCGGCGACGGCCGCCTGGCCATACCCGTGCGGGGCTTGGCGATAGGCGCCGTTGGAGCCGCCGTTATAGCTCCCCGGCGCACGGTAGCCGCCGTTCGAGCGCTCCTGCCCGGCGACCGGCGCCTGTCCGTAGCGCTGGGCGCCCGGGACGCCGAGAGTGCGATCGGGACCGGTCCCGTAGCGGGGCGGCGCCTGACGAGCGGCGCTATTGTAGCCGCCGTTGTAGGCCCCCGGCGTGCGGTAGCCGCCATTCAAGCGCTGCTGCCCCGCGACGGGCGCCTGTCCGTAGCGTGGGCCAGCGGGGACTCCAGGGCCGCGGTAGGGACCGGTCTGGGCGTTGTAGGGTCCCCCCGCGCGCACGGCGGGCGCCACCCCCGGGCCCCGCAACATCCCCGGACGGACCGTCGCCGCGATGGGCGGCGCCCCATGGTTGAAGCTGGCCCTGAGGGCCGGCTGGGTCCGCGCGGCCTGGAAGTGCTGCTGCTGGACCGGGGTGGGCGCCAGGTGGGGCGCGCGGGCCGCGTACAGTTGCTGCGGCGTCGCCCGGACCTGCGCGCCGCCCGGGCCGTTGAAGCTCGCCCGGCTGAAGCCCGCGTCAGCCCTCACCGGACGCTCATAGAAATTGTTGATGTTGATGTTTCGGATATTGTTGACGGTGCGGTTGTAGAAAAAGTCGCGGCCTCTCCAGTAGCCGCCCTCGTAACCGTAGCCCGTGTAGCCGTAGCCATAGTCGATGCCGCCGTAGAACCCGACGTCGGGCCCCCAGTAGCCGGTGTTGAATACATAGGCGCCATCGTTCCAGCCCCACCACGGCGGCGTCCACAGGTAGCCGATGCGCGGCGGCAGCACCCAGGTGCCAGGGACCCAGTAGTAGTCGTCCTCGTAGTCGCTCCAGGCCCAGTAGCCCGGGGTCCAGATGTAGCCATAGCCCGGGGCGCGCGGTTGGTCGTAGTACGGCAGGGGCGGCGGGGCGACGCCGACGCTGACGCTGACGCCAAAGCCGATCTGGGCCTGGCTGGCGCCGGGCGCGACCATCGCCGCTCCCCCGAGGCTCAGGGCGAGGGCCAGAGACGTGGCGGTAAGCGGACGCATGGCAAAACCTTTCGCAATTGTTTCCGATCTGCCCCCATTAGGCCATCGTTTCTGAACCAACTCAGGCGGAGCCGTTCATCTGTCGTTCACCTGGCGACCGGCTGGAGCAGGATGGCGTCGACGGAATCACCTAACGCTTGAATCAAGCTTGGGTTCTTGAGCGCGACGCTTTGATTCCGGTGTCCCGGCGAAGCGTCCTCAAACTCGCGATGCGTTCCGGCGGACCGGCGCCAGGGTGCGGAGGGTGATCACGGCGCACAGCAGGGAGCCGACGATCACGAAGGCCATCGGGCGGGGCGTGCCGTCGCGCAGCGCCCCGGCGACGGCGGCGGCGGTCGCGCCCGCGGCGAAGGAAGCGGCCCCGAACAGCGAGGAGATCGCGCCCGTCCGCAGCGGATCAACCCCCAGCGCTCCCACTGTGGCGTTGGACTGGTTGAAGCCGAAGCTGGCCATCACCAGGAACATCGGAACCATGACGCCCCACAGACCGCCGAACCCGGTCACCGCGTCGAAGGCGAGCAGCAGGGCGGCGCCGAACACCGCCAGGTTGGCCCACGCGAGGATGGCCTCGAACGGTACGCGGCGGGCGAGCCGGGCGTTGATCTGGGTCGCCCCGATGAGACCGATGGCGTTGACACCGAAGAACAGGCCGAAGCGGCTCGGCGGCACGTGGAAGACGCCGATCAGGATGTCCGGCGAAGCGGCCACATAGGTGAACAGGGCCGCGCCGGAAAACGCCCCCGTCAGCACGAATCCCACCAGGCGCGGCTGGCGCAACAGGGCCAGGTAGCTTCGCAGCGGGTGCTCGCCGCGCGCGTGGTCGGCAGTGGCCTGGGAGCGCGATTCCGGCAGCAGCACGAACGCGGCGAGGGCGGCCACGGCGCCAAAGAGCGCCTGGAA
Organism: Caulobacteraceae bacterium; assembly: GCA_028290905.1. Classification (GTDB taxonomy): domain Bacteria; phylum Pseudomonadota; class Alphaproteobacteria; order Caulobacterales; family Caulobacteraceae; genus Acaudatibacter. The sequence goes on from JAQGIW010000202.1 coordinate 12,571, forward strand.
GCCGAATATCCATCGCCATCCCGCCACGGCCAGCAGCCAGCCGCCCAACAGGGGCGCGAGGATCGGCGCCAGCCCCATCACCAGGGACAGCAGCGCGAAGATGTGCAGCACCTCGTTGTAGTGGAAACGATCGCGCACGATCGCGCGGGCGATCACCATGCCGGCGCACCCCGCAAGGGCCTGCGCCACCCGCAGCGCGATCAGCAGGGACTCCGACTGCGCCAGGGCGCAGCCGGCGGAGGCCGCCGCATAGAGGATCAGGCCGAACAGCAGGGGAGGGCGCCGGCCGATCCGGTCGGAGAGCGGGCCATAGACCAGCTGGCCGGCCGCCATGCCGATGAAGAACGCCGCCACTGTCTGCTGCATGGCGGCCGGTGTCGCGTGCAGGCTGCGCCCGATGGCCGGCAGGGCGGGCAGGTACATGTCGATCGAGAGCGGCCCGGAAGCCGTGAGGGCGCCCAGCAACAGGACGAGCCCCAGCGGCGGCTTGGCCGCCCGCGCCAGGCCGTCGTCGACCGGGTCGGTCCGCGTGTTCGTTGAAGCGTCGATGGTGCGGACTCCGTATGCCCGCGTCCCTTTAGGGGATCGGCGGCGCCCCGCCTACCTGCGCGCCACCTGGTTGCGTTCGGTGCGCTTCAGGAAATCCGCCAGGTCGTCCTTCCATACCGCCGCCTGGGTGTGGGTGCCGTGCCCTCGGGTGGCGTCGGAGATGGGGATCAGGATGAATTTCGCGCTGCGCATGCGGTTAACCAGCTTTTCGGCGATGCCCAGCTCCGGCGGATTGATGAAATCGTCCGCCGAGTTGATCCACAGCACCGGCGCGGTGATCGTCGCCAGCTTCGCCGAGGGGTCGTAGTCGCGGCTGGCGTTGACGTAGTAGATCATGTCGTTGGCGTCGGTGGTCGCCACCGCGTGGTCGAGGTAGCTGTCAACCCGCCGCTCCGCCGCCTCGCGGGTGGGGAAGTTCTTCTGCATCTGCAGCGGGCTCGAACCCATGATGAAGATCATCTCGGCGGCGTTGCGCAGACCCAGCACGGGCTCGCTCTTGTAGTCGCCGTTCTCCCACGCCGGGTCGCGCTCGATGGCCTCTATGGACATGTAGCGCATCATCCGGTTGCGGCCGGCGATCGGGATCGGCAGGCAGGCGAAGGGGGCCAGGGCGTCGGCGAACCCAGGGTAGGTCTCGCCCCAGACGAAGGTCTGCATGCAGCCCATGGAGGTGCCGAGGATCAGGCGCAGACGGTCGACGTGCAGCCCCTGCGCCAGCATGGCGTGCTGGCTCGCCACCATGTCGTCGTAGGTATAGGCCGGAAAGCGCATGTGCAGGCCGTCCGATGGCTTGCTCGATTGGCCGTGGCCGATGTCGTCGGGCAGGATCAGGAAGTACCTGGTGATATCCAGTGGCTGGCCCGGCCCGAACAGCACGTCCGAGAATTGCGGCGCCATCAGCGAGTGGGCGTCGCCGCCGGTGCCGTGGAGCAGCAGGACGGCGTTGTCCACGTGGCCCTGCGCGTCGCGGTGGGGACTGCCCAGGGTCAGGTAATGCAGATGCAGGACGGGAAGCGTGTTCCCGTCCTTGAACTTGAAGTTGGCGATATCGAAGACGCCGTCATGGGTCGGCCACGTCTTCGGCCCGGAAGCGCGCTCCGGCGCGCCGCCCATCGTCTGAGCGTCGGAAGGTCCCGTGAAGAGCAGGGCGGCCGCCAGGCCGAGCGCGCCGAGCGCGACCCTCACGCCTGGACCGCCTGGGGCGCCGGCAGTACTTCCTGGATCACCTCGAAGCCCTCGAAGTTGGGGTGGCCGAGATACAGGGGCTTGGCGCCCCCGGTGCTCCCGTGGGCGGCGCGGAACGCCTCCGACCGCGTCCAGGCCTCGAAATCCTCGCGCGAGCGCCAGATGGTGTGGGAGGAGAACAGGATGTGGTCCTCGCTCGTGGGGCCGCGCAGCAGATGGAAGGCGATGAATCCCGGCACGCGGTCCAGGTGGGTGTCACGCCCCAGCCACACCGCCTCGAACGCCGTCTCCTGCCCCGGCAGCACCTTGAACCGGTTCATGGCGATGAACATGCACACCTCCTTACAGCGTCCGCCAGACCTCGCGGCGGACCACACGATTTTCGCACGGACGGCGCTGATCCGCCAAGTGCGCGCGCGTTTCGCCCGGTTGCTGGATCGGGTCTTTTGCCGCCAAGAACGCGAAGTACACCAAGGACGGCCCGAAGGATAAGTAAGGATAAGGTCAGGGCGATTCGCACGAAGCGCAACCCGAGTTCTTTGTGGTTCCTTGGTGAACTTGGTGTTCTTTGTGGTTAATTTCTTTCTTCTGGTCTCGATTATTTTAGCGCTAGGGGATTGACCGGCGATCCGAACGCGTTCGTGAAGGCGATCGGCGGGGCGGCAAGGAGGAACGCCCAGCGGCCGTCCGCCGCGCAGTCGGCGGCCAGAGCGTCCAGGTTGAACATCTCGCCGAGCGGACAGCCCATGTCCCTCAGGCACAGCATGTGGAAGGCGAGCGGCATGTCCGACGACAGGCCCTCGGCCGAGAGCACCTCCACCGCCACGTTGTCGGCGCACACCGCGGCCAGCGAGTGCTCGTGGACCCACTCGGCGCAGGCCGGGCTGAGGCCCGGCTGCATGCTGTTGAACGCCTGACGGTCCTGGTCGATGGTGAAGCGCTGGATATGGCCGGTTCGGATCAGCACCACGTCGCCCTTGCGCATGGACACGCCTTGCGCGGCGCAGGCCGCATTCAGGTCGTCGACGGTGATCGCATAGTCGATGGCCAGCCGCTCCATGCGCTTCAGCCGCGCGATGTCGAGCAGCACGCCGCGCGACATGATGCCGGGGCTCGCCAGGTGTTCGATGCCCATCTTCGCCGCCCCCTTTTCGGTCAGGGTCTCGCGGGCGTTGCAGTTGTTGTAGAGCACCCCGTCGTAGTGGACGTGGCCCAGGGCGTCCCACTGCGTCGCCGCCTGCAGCGGCATGTGGATGACGTCGTCGGAATAGACCACGTTCGGCCTCGCTGGGTTCAGCGGCGTGAACAGGTCGGTCACATAGAGCTTGGGGTTGAACCGCCCCGCCCCGGTCTGCGGGCCGTTCCTGTCGAAGTTCAGGCCGAGGTTGAACAGCTTGCCGCTGGTCACCGTCGCCACGGCGTCCTTCAGCGTCTCCGGCCCGATGTGGTTCAGCGTCCCGCGCTGGTCATCGGCGCCCCACCGCCCCCAGTTGCGCAACCGCTCCGCCAGCGCGTCGAAATCCTGCCGCCTCATCCCGGGCCTCCCTTGAGCCTCTGTCCTGTCGGACGTTCGTTGCCGAGGGTCTAGGGAGGGGTCAGAGGGGCGTCAAGCAGGGCCGGTGAGGGGGCTAGTCTGCCGCCGCGTGCCCGGCTCCGCCTCCGGTGGAGCGCTTGGTCAGCCAGATCAAGGGGACCAGCAGGATCACGATCCAGGCCGAGGCGCGGAAGAAGTCGAGGGTGGCCAGCAGATAGGCCTGGTCGACGAACTGCCGGGTCAGCGCGCTTACCGACTGTGGCAGGCTCATGCCCGCGCGGCTGAGCCCGCCCATGGCCTTCATCCAGTTGGGATCGGTCGAGCCGACCACCTCGGCCAGCCGGGTCTGGTGCACGGCCTCCGAGCGGTCCCAGATCGTGGTGGTAAGGGCGGCCGCGAAGCCGCCTGCGGTAAGGCGGGTGAAGTTCGAGAGCCCCGTGGCCGCCGGAATCCTGCTCGGCGGAACCCCGTTGAGGGTGATGGAGATCATCGAGACGAAGAACGTACTCATCGCCACGCCCTGGACGAGCATCGGGACCACCAGGGCGCCGAAGCTGGCGTCCGAGGTGTAGCCCGAGCGCATCCAGAACGAGGCGGCGAAGGCGAGCATGGACAGGCTCGCGGTCCAGCGGGCGTCGACCCGGCTCATGATCTGGGCGGCGAACGGGGTCAGGATCACCGCCACCACCCCGCTGGGCGCCGCCACAAGGCCCGCCCAGGTGGCGATGTAGTTCATGTGGGTCTGCAGCCACAGCGGCTGCAGCACGTTGACGCCGAAGAACACCCCGTAGCCCAGGCAGGTGATGATGCAGCCCAACGTAAAGTTGCGCGACCTGAACAGCGAAAGATCGACGATGGGGTTCTTCTCGGTGAGCTCCCAGATCACCCAGGCGGCGAAGCCGACCAGGGCGACAAGGATCATGACCACGATGGCGGTGGAGGAGAACCAGTCGGCGTCCTTGCCGGTGTCCAGCATGATCTGCAGGGCCCCCACCCAGATCAGCAGGAGGATGAACCCGGTGGTGTCGATGGGGAGCTTGCGGGTGGGGGTCTCGCGGCTCTTCATATTGCGCCAGCACAGGAGGGCGCAGACCGTGCCCACCGGCACGTTGATCAGGAAGATCCACGGCCAGCTCATGTTGTCCGATATGTAGCCGCCCAGCACCGGCCCGGCGATAGGCGCCACCAGGGTGGTCATCGACCAGATGGCCAGGGCCTGGCCTCGCTTGTCGGAGGGGAAGATCGAGATCAGCAGGGCCTGAGAGCCCGGGATCATCGGGCCGGAGACCGCGCCCTGCAGCACGCGGAAGATGATCAGCGAGGGTAGGTTCCAAGAAATTCCGCAGAGGAACGAGGCGAAGGTGAAGAGGGCCACCGACGCCACGAAGGTCTTCACCACCCCATAGCGCATCATGAGCCACCCGGTCAGGGGGACGGAGACACCGTTGGCCACGGCGAAGGAGGTGATCACCCAGGTTCCCTGGTCGGCGCTCACCCCCAGGTCGCCGGCGATGGTCGGCACCGAGACATTGGCGATCGTGCTGTCCAGCACCTGCATGAAGGTGCCGAGCGCCAGGGCGATGGCGGTGATCGCCAGCCCCGCTCCGGTCATCGGCGCGCCGGGCGCGGACGCCGCCGCGGGGCTTGGTCGAGGGGCGGCCGCGGCGCGGGCCACGTCGGTCACGACCCAATCTCCCCAACCCCGCGGTGGGGGTGGACTGCGGCCTCGCCTTCACCCCGGAAGGGGTTTGCCGCGCGAGATCTCACCGCCCGTCCCCGGCGACGTCGATCGTGGCCTTCATCGACAGACCCACCCGCAGCGGATGGGCCTCGACGTCCTTGGGATCGAGGGTGATGCGGACGGGCAGGCGCTGGACGATCTTGATCCAATTGCCCGAGGCGTTCTGGGCCGGGATCAGCGAGAAGGCGGAGCCGGTCCCTCCCGAAAGCCCCTTCACCCGGCCATGGAACTTCACGCCGTCGCCATAGAGGTCGCTGGTCAGGATCACCGGCTGGCCGGGCCTTACCCGGGCCAGCTGCACTTCCTTGAAGTTGGCGTCCACGTAGACGGACTCGGTGGGCACGATCTGCATCACCACCGCCCCCGGCTGCACCTGCTGGCCGACCTCTACCGCCTTCTTGGTCACCACCCCGCTCATCGGGGCCGGGATCACGGTGCGGGAGAGGGCCAGTTCGACGGCGTCCAGCCGGGCCTTGGCGGCCAGGACGTCCGGATTGTGTTCCACGTCGGCGCCGGCGATCTGGGCAGTGTTGACCTCGCGCGATCCCTGGGCGGCGCCGCGGTTGGCCAGGGCCGCCGCCCTGGCCGCTTGGGCCGAAACCAAGGACGCCTTGGCAGTCGAAAACCGGTTCTGCGCGTTTGTCAGTTCGTCGCCGGAGACCGCCCCCGAGGCGGACAGGGCCTGGCGGCGGGACAGGTCGGTTTGCGCGCGCTGCAGGTCGCCCCGGGCGCTGACGATCTGGGAGTCGGCCTCGGCGACGGCGGCTTGGCGGGCGGCGACCTGGGCGGCCAGGGCGCTGTCGTTGGCGAACATGCCGCGCACCTGGCGTTCGGCCTGGCCGAGGGCGGCCCGCGCCTGTTCCACCGCGATCCTCGCGTCGGCGGGATCCAGCAGGACCAGCGGCTGGCCCGCCTTGACCCTCTGGGTTTCCGCCGCCAGCACCCTGATCACCGGTCCGGAAACCAGCGGCGTCACCTCGGCGACGTCTGCGCCGACATAGGCGTTATCGGTCGACACCTCGTGGGAGGCGACGAGCACCCACCAGAGGCCGGCGCCGATCGCTCCGATCACCACGAGGGCGGCAAGCAGGCCGAGCAGCTGCCAGCGGCGGCTGGGCAGGCGGAAGGCGCGCGGCCTGCTCGCGGCGGGCCTGGCGGTGGAGACCGGGGGGGCGTCTTCGATGATGGTGGAGCCGGAATCGGGCATGGGGCTGCTCCTTAGGCTGCGCCGGTGAAGCCGCCGCCGAGCGCGCGGACGAGGGCGACATCGAGGGTGAAGGCGCGGCTTTCGAGGTCGCTGACCACCTGACGCTGGGCGAGCACGGCGTCTTCGGCCAGCAGCACCGACTGGAACGTGGAAAGGCCGCCCTCGTAGCGCAGGCGCGCCACCTTGTAGGCCCCCTCATAGAAATCCAGGGCCTTGCGCGACTCGGCGAGCCGCTGGTCGAGGGCCCGCTCGCTGGCGGCGACGTCGGCCACCTCGCGCAGGGCCTCGGTCACCGCCTGGTCGTAGGCCGCCACCGCCGCGTCGCGATCCGCCTGGGCGCCGCGCAGGGCGCCGCGCAGGCGCCCGCCTTCGAAGATCGGCAGGGTGACGGCCGGACCGATGCTGCCCATCGCGGCGCCGGGGGTGAACAGCTGCTCCAGATGCAGGGACTGCTGGCCGAAATAGGCGGCCAGGTTGATGTCGGGATAGAAAGCGGCCTTGGCCTGCTTGATCCTGTGGCTCGCCGCCTCGGCGCGCCACCGCGCGGCGATGACGTCAGGCCTACGGCCGATGAGGCCGACTCTAAGATCGGCGGGGAGGCCGAAGGCCCTCAGGTGCGCCGCCATCGGGGGCGCCAGGGCGAGGCCGCGGTCGGGACCGGCGCCGACCAGGGCGGCCAGCGCGTCGCGGGTCTGGGCGATCTGTTCGTCGAGGGCGGCGACGTTGGCGCGGGCGGCGGGGGAGCCGGCCTGGGCCTGCTTCAGCTCGGCCTGGGTGTCCAGGCCGTTGGCGACGCGCTGGGCGGCGAGCCCAGCTGTTTCCTCGCGCACCCTTTGGGCCTGCAGAGCCACGTCGCGGTCGGCGTAAAGGCGGGCCAGGGTGGCGTATTGGCTGGCGATGTCGGTGGTCAGCACCAGGCGGGCCTCGGCCGCGTCGGCCGCCGCCGCCCGCGCGTCGGACGCCGCCGCCCGCACCGCGGCGCGGTTCTTGCCCCAGAAATCCAGTTCCCAGTTCAGGTTCAGGGTGACCTGGCCATAATCCTGGTAGCCGAGGGGCAGGAACTGCTTGGGGAACAGGTAGGCGTAGGTCTGCTTCTGTTCCTGGGCCTGTCCCTGGGCGGTGAGCTGCGGCAGTTCCTGCGCCGCGGCCACGGCCGTCGCCGCGCGCGCCGTGACCACCCTCGCCTGCGCCTGGGCCAGGGTCGGCGACCCCGCCACGGCCTCGTCCATCAGGGCGTCGAGCTGCGGGTCGCCATAGCGCTTCCACCAGCCGTCGGCGGGCCAGTCGGCGACCGGAGCCGCGAACGCTTTCGCCGTCTCATAGGCGGTGGGGGCCTTGGCCACGCGGGCCGGGGTCGGCGGAGGCAGGCTGGCGCAGCCGGCGAGGGCCAGGGCGGTCAACGCCGAAAAGCCAGCGCCGCGCGTCACCCGACCCGGGGAAGCGGTTCCGTCCATCGCCTGCACTCCAACTGAAGTTGACCGTACTGTACGGTCATGGTACGGTCAAGCCCGAAGGTAGGAAGCATGAGCGTCGAGACAAGACCGCGCCTGGACCGCGACAGCCGCCGCGAAGCGATCTTAGATGTGGCCGCGGAGGCGTTCATGGAAGTCGGCTATTCCGCCGCCTCGATGTCGATGATCGCCGCCCGCGTCGGGGGCTCGAAGGGCACGCTCTACAACTACTTCAAGAGCAAGGAGGAGCTGTTCGAAGCCTACATCGTGCGCCACTGCGCCTGGACGCACGAGACCATGAACGCGCTCTTTTCCAAGGCCATTGACGTCCGCGCGGCCCTCACGGAGCTGGGGCGAGTCCTGCTTCGCTTCGTCCTGTCCGACTTGAGCCTTCGCAACTACATCCTCGTCGTCCCCGAGGCGGCCCGCTCCCCTGGCGTCGGACGGTTACTTTATGAGGCGGGCCCTCTGCGCGGCGCGGCGCGCCTGGCGGAATTCATCGCCTGGTCCGCGGGGGAGGGTCGCCTGCGCCCCTGCGATCCCCAGGTGGCCGCCCACCAGTTCATCGGGCTGGCCCAGAACCGCCTCTGGAAGGCGCGGCTGTGCAACGCCATCCCCGAACCCACCGAGGCGGAGATCGAGACCGAGGTCGCCGCCGCCGTCGAGACCTTCATGGCCGCCTACGGCCCCGTCTGAACGGGTCCTGAACCGACTCTATTCGACGTTGCCCCCGCCGCCCAGGGGGGGCAAGCTCCGCTCCTGGCTCAGGGTCCGGGGGTGGTCGTCGATGAAACGGCCGAGGTTCAAGGTCGACTGGCGCCTGGCCCCTGAAGCGGCGTGGCGCGCGCTGGTGTTCATCGTCGCCCTGACGATCCTGATCATCGTCACCACGCGCTGGAACCGGTGGCAGGGCCGCGCGGGCTGGCAGGCCACGGACGACGCCTACCTCCAGTCCGACCTGGTCCCGATCGCCGCCAAGGTGCCGGGCTACATCACCGCCGAGCCGGTGGACGACTACCAGCGCGTCAGCGCCGGACAGCTCATCGCCCAGGTGTTCGACGGCGACTACCGCGCCACCGTCGCCCAGGTCGCGGCCAATGTCGCGGCGGCCACGGCCCAGGTCGACGCGCTGAAAGCCCAGAGCGCCCTTCAGGCGGCCAATGTCGAGGCGGCCAGGGCCGTGGTCGCCGCCACCGCCGCCCTGCTCGAGCAGAACGCGCGGGATCTGGCCCGCCAGGCCCGGCTCCTGGCGACCGGCTCCTCCACCGCCGAAGCGGGCGAGAAGCTGCGGACGACACGGGCCCAGCTCGTCGCCCAGCTGGCGCAGAACCGCGCCCAGGCCGAGGCCGCCGCCCGCCAGTTGGTTGTCCTCGCCGCCCAGCGCGCCCAGGCGGAGGCCGCGGTCGCCGCTCAGCGCGCCTCCCTCGAACTGGCCAGGATAAACCTCGGCTACACGCGCATCGTGGCGCCGCAGAATGGGGTGATCGCGCAGCGCCAGGTGAAGCCCGGCCAATATGTCGGGGTCGGAACCCAGCTCACCAGCCTGACCACCCTGCCCAATATCTGGGTGATCGCCAACTACAAGGAGACCCAGCTGACGCACATGGCGGTGGGCGAGAAGGCGGAGATCCGCATCGACGCCTATCCCGGCCATGTGCTGCGCGGCCACGTGCTGGCCTTCGCCCCGGGCTCGGGGGCTCAGTTCGCGCTGCTGCCGCCCGACAACGCGACAGGCAACTTCACCAAGGTTGTGCAGCGGGTCGCCGTGAAGATCGTCATCGACGACGCCGCCGGCCTCGCGGACCGGCTCCGGCCGGGCCTGTCGGTGGTGACCCGGGTCGACGCCCGGGACGACGATCGCCCCCAGGGTGCGCCAGTTGGCGGTGCGCCGGCGGAGGGGCGCCCGTGAGCGCGGCCGGCCCAACCCCTGCGCTGGACGCCGCGGCGCCGGCCCCGCCGGTCGCCCCGCCTCAGGCCGTCCCCTGGCTCGGTCTCGCGGCCGTGCTGATGGGCACCTTCATCTCGACCCTCAACGGCCGCCTGTCGAACTTCGGCCTCGCCGATATCCGGGGCGCCGTCCACGCCGGCTTCGACGACGGGGCGTGGATCACCACCGCCCAGACCGTCGCCCAGATGTTCATCGCGCCGATCGCCATCTGGATCGGTACGGTCTATGGCCCGCGCCGGGTGCTGCTCGTCGCCGCCGCCGCCTTCGCGGTGATCTCGTTCATCGCGCCGTTTTCGACCAATCTGCCGACGCTGCTGGTCCTGCAGTTCGCCGGGGGCCTGGCTTCGGGGTGCTTCATTCCCCTGACCCTGAGCTTCCTGCTGCGCAACCTGCCGCCCCGGTACTGGGCCTACGGCATCGCCATCTACGCGCTCAATCTCGAGCTCTCGCTGAACATCTCGGCCTCCCTGGAGGGCTTTTATGTCGAACAACTCTCCTGGGCGTGGATCTTCTGGCAGAACGTGCCGCTGGCGATCGGCATGGCGCTCTGCCTGCATTACGGCGTGCCCCGCGATCCGCCCAACCCCAATCCGCCGCGGGCCGACCTCTACGGCTTCGCCGCCGGCGGCCTCGGCCTGGCGCTGGTCTATGCGGCGCTGGACCAGGGCAACCGCCTGGACTGGCTGAACTCCGGACTGATCTGGGGGCTGTTGCTGGCCGGAGCGGTGCTGGTGGCCGGTTTCGTGGCCCACGAGTTGAGGACGCCCCATCCGGGTGTCGATCTCAAGCTCGTCTTTTCGCCGCCTCTGCCACGCCTGCTGGTGCTGATCGCCTTCCTGCGTCTGACCATCCTGTCCACCGCCTATCTGATCCCGCAGTTCCTTCAGGGAGTGAGGGGCTTTCGAGCGCTGGAGGTCGGTCAGACGCTGATCTGGATCGCCGCGCCCCAGCTGATCTTCTGCCCGCTGGCCGGCCTGATGCTGCGGCGAACCGACCCGCGGCTGGTCTCCTCCATCGGCTTCATCTTCATAAGCGTCGCCTGCCTGATGGTGGCGCACGGGCTGACGGCGCAGTGGAGCTCCGACCAGTTCCTGCCCTCCCAGTTCCTGCAGGCCATCGGGCAGAGCTTCGCCCTGTCGGGTATCATCTTCTTCGGAGTGCTCCACCTGCGGCCCCAGGACGCGCTCACCTTCGGCGCGGCGCTGCAGACGGCCCGGTTGATGGGGGGCGAGATCGGCACGGCTTTTGTCACCACCCTGGTCCGGATCCGCTCCCAGACCGCCTCGAACCTGATCGGGCAGCACATCCAGGGCGGTGACGGCGGGGTCCTGCAGAGGCTCCAGGCCTATGCCGCCGTGGCCGGGCGCAGCGACACCGGCCTCGGGCCCGCGCGGGCGGCCGGCGTGCTGAGCGGTCTGGTCCGCGGCGCCGCCTCACTCCAGGGGGTGATCGACGCTTTCGTGGTCGTCGGCGCCCTCACCGCGCTGGCGCTGCTGATCGTGGTGGCGCACAAGCCCGCGCCGCTGGGGCCCGCCTCCCATCGGCCGCTGTTCGGCCGGCCGGACCTCCCTCCGCCATGAAGCGCGCGGCCCTCCTGCTCCTCGCCGCCCTGACCAGCGGCTGCGTCGTGGGGCCCGCCTACCGGGCCGCGCCCCCGCCTCCGGGAGCGACGGCGCCCCTGGTCTCGGTCAATCCCGCTGCGGAGACGACCGCCGCGCCGCCCGACGACTGGTGGCGCCTCTATGAGGATCCGCGGTTGGACGGCTATATCCGAGAGGCGTTCGTCGCCAACACCGACCTGCAGGCCGCCCAGGCCAATCTCTCGGCGGCCCGGGCTGTGTTGGAGGCCTCCAGGGCGGGGGCCTACCCCAACACCACGGCGCGCGCCGGCGCGATCTATGGGCGGGACGCCATCACCGATGAGATCCTCGAGATCATCCGGGCCAAGCCCCAGACCATCTGGCTCTTCGATGACATCCTCGATGTCTCCTACGAGCTGGACCTGTTCGGCCGCGTCCGCCGCTCCATCGAGGCGTCGAGGGCCGACGCCCAGGCCGCCGCCGCCGCCCGCGACGGGCTGAAGGTCACCATCGCCGCCGAGACCACCCGCGCCTACGCCGAGATCTGCGCCCTGGGCGAGGAGATCTCGGTCGCCCGCCGATCGCTGGCCGTGGTCGGCCGCGAGGCGCAGATCACCGCCCAGCGCCACGAAGCCGGCGCCAACTCGGAGTTCGACCTGGTGCGTGCCCAGGGTCTGGTGGCCCAGATCCGCGCGTCGATCCCGCCCCTCGAAGGCCAGAGGCGTTCGGCGCTGTTCGAATTGACGGAGATGCTGGGCCGCACGCCCCAGAATGCGCCCGCGGAGGCCGAAGCCTGCGTGCAGCCGCCGCGCCTGAAGGCGCTGATCCCGGTCGGCGACGGCGCGGCTCTGCTCCAGCGCCGCCCCGACGTGCGACAGGCCGACCGGCGGCTCGCCGCCGCCACGGCCCGCATCGGCGTGGCCGTCGCCGATCTCTATCCGCGCATCACCCTCACCGGCCTCTATGGCGGCGCGGCCCCCGACATCGCCAGCGTCACGGGCGAGAGCGGCCTGACCTGGGGCGTGGGGCCGACCATGGCTTGGACCTTCCCGAACCAGGCCGCGCCACGCGCCCGCATCCGCCAAGCCAGGGCCGCCGCCGCCTCGGCCCTCGCCGGCTTCGACACCGCCGTGCTCCAGGCCCTGAAGGAGACCGAGAAGGCGCTGGCGACCTACGGCGCGGAACTCGACCGACGGCAGGACCTGGCCCTGGCCCAGGAGCGGGCGAGCCGGGGCTTCGAGATCGCCCAGGGCGAGTTCCTGGCCGGCTCCCTGAACAACCTCGATCTCCTGATCGCCGAACAGACCCTGATCGCCGCCGACTCCGCCGTCGCGGCTTCCGACTCGGGCCTGATCCAGGCCCAGATCTCCCTCTTCAAGACGCTGGGCGGCGGCTGGCGCGACTTGCCGATCGCGGGCCGCCCGTCCACATGATCGTCTTGGTCCGCGAGAGGAGATCGCGATGAGTGAGGTGCACTACCGGGTCGTCGAGCACGACGGCGGCTGGGCCTATGTCTCGCAGGGGGTCTATTCGGAGACCTTCCCCACCCATGAGGCCGCCACCCAGGCCGCGCTGCGGGCCGCCGCCGAGCAGAGGCTCAGCGGGCCGGACGAGACCATCGAATACCAGGATGAGGCTGGCCGCTGGCACGTCGAGCGGGCGTCGGGCGAGGACCGGCCCGCCACCGACGTCGAGGATTGAGACGCTGCGCGTGACCGCGCCGACGACCGCGTGTCCGCCGCCGCTGGCGACCATCGGCTACCAGTCCGCGACCCTGGCCGACGTCATCGGGCGGCTGCGGTCGGCGGGGGTCAGGACCGTAATCGACGTACGGGCCATCGCCGCCTCCCGCCGCCCTGGCTTCTCCAAGACCATGCTGGCCGCCAGCCTCGCCGAGGCGGGGATCGGCTATGTCCATCTGCGGGCGCTCGGCACGCCGAAGGCGGGCCGGGAGGCCGCCCGCGCCGGCCGCATCGCCGAGATGCGCGCCATCTTCGAGGCCCACCTGGAAGAGCCCGACGCCCAGACCCAGTTGGCGGAAGCGGCCGACCTCGCCGGCGAACGTCCGGCCGCCCTTCTGTGCTTTGAGGCCGACGCCGGCGGGTGCCACCGCGCCGTCATCGCCGAGCGCCTCTGCGCGGCCTCGGGTTGCGCGATTGTGGACCTCTGAAATCGCCGGCTTGGCCGGACGAAAGGGACGTATGTCAAATCCCTCTGCGCCACGCCTCCTCAGGGGCGTCGCGCTTGCCTGGATGATCGCCGGCGCCGCGTCGCTGCTCGCCGCCTGCGCCTCCTCCTCGATCACACAGACCGGAGGCTTGTCCTCCTACCAGGGCATGACCAGCGTCAGGACCGCGCGCACCCAGGCCAGGTTCTCGGCCGATCCACCGGCTCTGGCGGCGGCCAGGACCGTGCGGATCGCCCCCGTCGCCTTCGCTTCCGGGGCCGCCGACCGGGTCTCCCCCGAGCAGAGCGCCCTTGTCGCCAATCTGGTGGCTCGCACGCTCTGCGCGCGGCTGAGCGACCGGTTCGACATTGCCCCGGACTCCGGCCCGGCCGACCTCGAGGTCAGGGCGATCATCACCCGCATGACGCCTACCAACCGCGAGGCGGCCGCCGTCTCGGCGCCCCTGCGCGTGGCGGGCATGGTCGTGGGCGTCCCCGTCCCCGGCCGCATTCCCCTGGGAATGGGCTCCTTCGCCGCCGAGGGAGAAGCCGTGGACGTCGGCGGCGCGCA